>JANNDT010000277.1:0-60344 GCA_031387905.1 Deltaproteobacteria bacterium | reverse complement strand
TACCCGTCGTCGTTGTTAGGGCTGCCGCCCACGTGGTACAAGAGCCCGCCCTACCGCGCGCGCGTGGTGCGCGAGCCGCGCGCGGTGCTGCGCGAGTTCGGGCTCGAGCTGCCCGCGAGCGACGAAGTGCGCGTCTGGGATTCGAGCGCCGAGCTTCGCTACCTGGTGCTGCCCGAGCGGCCCGCGGGCACCGAGCACGCGAGCGAGGAACAGCTCGCAGCGCTCGTCACGCGCGACGCGCTGATCGGTGTCGCGAGAGCGGGCGCGCCGCGTGAGTGACGAGCGAAGCCCCGTGAGTTTCGAGGGTCCGCTCTCGCCGCCGCGCAAGAACGGCGAATTGCAGTTCGCAGAACTTTGGGAGAGCCGCGTGTTTGGCCTCACCCTGGCGCTCTACGAAGCCGGCGCGTTCGAGTGGCGCGAGTTCCAGGCGCTGCTGATCGAATCGATCGGCACGTGGGAGCGCGCGCACGGCACGAGCGGCGAGGGCTATCGCTACTGGGAGCGCTGGCTCGAAGCCTTCGAGCGCCTCGCGGCCCGCAAGCAGTTGCTCGCGCCAGACGCGCTCGAAGCCCGCGTCGCCGGACTCGCCGCCCGGCCTGCGGGCTGGGACCACCCGTAGCGCGGCGATCTGCGTAAGTGTGACCCTGCTCGCTGCCAGCGCATCTAGCCTGGTGTTCGATGAAACCAACGGTCGCGGTGCAGCGTTACCGCGACCAGGCGCCTCGATGCGCCACATGGAGGATCTCACTGTGAACAAGACAGCAGCTCTCGCCGCGGCGGCCGCGGCGCTTTTCCTGATGGGCGCGCCGGTCGCCGGACTCGCCAGCGCCGATGAGGCCAAGGTGAAGTGCGAAGGCGTGAACTCGTGCAAGGGCAAAGGTTCCTGCGCGACCGCGCACAACGAGTGCGCGGGCAAGAACGGTTGCGCCGGCCAGGGCGTCATGGAGATGACGGCCGCCGAGTGCGACGCGGCGAAGGCAAAGGCCGCTGAGAAGAAGTAGTGAAAACGCTGAGGGAGGGCGCGGCGCACCGCCTCGCCCTCCCGAGGCGCCCTACCTGGGCGTCGGCATCGGCCTGCGCCCGCGCCACTACGCCGAGATCGCCGCGTGCGGCGGCGCCGGCGCAGATTTCTTCGAAGCGATCTCCGAGAACTACCTAATCCCTGGCGGCCGCCCGCTGCGCATTCTCGGCGAGGTACGCGAACTCGCGCCGCTCGTGCTGCACGGCGTCTCGCTCGATCTCGGCGCGAGCGATCCGCTCGATGCGAAGTACCTCGGCGAACTCGCCGCGCTCGCCGGCCGTTTTCAGCCCGCGTGGCTCTCCGATCACCTGTGCTGGACCGCCCACAGGGGCGCGCACCTGCACGATTTACTGCCGCTGCCGCACACCGAGGAAGCCGTGCGGCACGTGGCCGCGCGTATTCGCGAAGTGCAAGAGCGGCTCGGCCGCCGCATCGCGATCGAGAACGTCTCGAGCTACGTGCGCTTCACGCACGACGCCATGAGCGAGGGAGAGTTCCTGGACGCAATTTCGGCGGAGGCCGACTGCGGCATTCTGCTCGACCTCAACAACTTGTTCGTGAACGCGCATAATCACGGCATCGACGCCGACGCCGCAATCGCCGCGCTCGATCCCGCCCGCGTCTTCCAGATTCACCTCGCGGGCCCGAGCGAAGCCGGCGCGCTGCTCATCGACACGCACGACTACCCGGTGCGCGACGAAGTCTGGGCGCTGTTCGAGCGCACGCTCGCGCGGCTCGGCCCCGTCTCGACGCTCATCGAGTGGGATGACCGCATCCCGCCGTGGGAGCGCGTCGTCGCGGAAGCGGCGCGCGCGCGGGAGATCCTCGAGCGTGTGTGCGGCGCTGAAGTACGCCGTCCTGGCACCGCGGAAGTAGCGGCGTGAGCGAGCCGCTTACGCGCGCGCAGGGCGCTTTTGCCGGCTGGCTGATGGCGCGCGAAGACCCGGCCGCGACGCCCGGGCTGTTTGGCGATGCGCGCGCGAGTGCGGCGGAGCGTCTCGGCGTCTATCGCAACGCTTACAGCGCGCGCATCATTTCCGCGCTCGGCGACGACTTCCCCGCGCTGAAACGCGCGCTCGGCGACGCCTGTTTCACCGCGCTCGCTGCTGCGTACCTGCACGCGAATCCTTCGCAGCACCCCTCGCTGCGCTACGCCGGCGCGCGCCTCCCCGCGTTCATCGCAGAGCACGCCGCGCCGGCCGCCGCAGAGCTTCGCCTGAGCGCGCCCTGGGCCGCAGACCTCGCGCGCTTCGAGCTCGCCGTCACCGACGCGTTCGACGCAGTCGACAGCAAGCTGCTCACGCGCGCCGATCTCACCGCGCTGCCGCCCGAACTGTGGGACCAGCTCGCGCTGGCCGTAGTTCCTGGTGCGCAGCTGCTCACGCTCGCGTGGCCCGTTCGCGCCGTGCGCGCCGCCCACGACGCCGAGCAGCCGCTCGCGCTCGCGACGCTCGCGGCCGCAGCCGAGTGCGTGTTCGTGTGGCGGCGCGAAGAGCGAGTGATGCACCGCGCGCTCGAAGCGAGCGAGGCCACGCTGCTCGCGCGCGCGCAGCACGGTGTGCGCTTCGGCGAGCTGTGCGCGCTGGCCGCAGAAGAGCGCGCCGACGAAGCCGGGGCTGCGTTCGCTGCGAGCGTGCTGGGGAGATGGGTCGAGGACGGGGTGTTAGTCGCTGACGATCGGTGAGAGAGATGCATCTGCGGATAGATCGTCGCAATCGCAGGCGCTCACCCGAGCCCGTCGAGCCAGTCGCCGAAGCGGAGGCGGCGAATCGCCGCGACCTCGCGCCGCAGCACGGTGCGCACGGTCGCCTCGCGTTCGGTCAGCGTGCCGAGGCCGATCGAGACTGCGCCCACCATGAGGGTCTGGAACGAGAAGGCGCGGTATTGCTCGCGGGTCTCCGCGGGGTCGAGGCTCACGCCGAAGCGCGCCAACTCGGCGAGGTAGTGATCGATTAGGGCGTCCTCGTGGACGGCGAGCACCTCTGGCTCGAGCGAGTGGATCAGGAAGTACTGCACGTCGCGGATGCCCTTGGACCAGTGCACGGCCTGGAAGTCGAGCATGCCCATGCGCGGGCCGGAGGGGGTCGCGTACTCGAAGCAGTTCGCGACGTGGCTGTCGCCGTGCACGAGAGTGAGGGGCTCGCGATACCAGAACGCCAGCAGCGCATCCCAGCGCTCGAGCGCGCGCCGGCAGAGCGCGGCGATCTCCGGCGGGAACAGCTCCGGCGCCGCGCGCTGCGCTGGGCCGATCGCCGCGGCGTTCAGCGCTCGCGTGATCGCGCGTTGCCGCGGCGCTAGAAACAGATGCAGCGCGATCGGCAATAACGCCTCGCGTCGCTCGGGGCTCCAGCCGTGGAAGGCCGCGTGCAGCTCGGCGAACGCGCTCAGACAGAGGCGCGCACGTTCGGGCGTCGTGCCCGCGGCCATGTCGCGATTGTTGAAGAGCCGCACGCCCGGCGACTCGCGGAGATTCTCGAGCAGCAGCACGAAGCGCGCGCCGCGCCGTGCGACCGCGTAGACGCGCGGCACGCGGATCGGCACTTGCGCCGCCACGCGCTCGCAGAACGTGCACTCGAGCGCCCAGAAGCCGAGCGCCCCGGCGAAGAGGCGCGTCGCGAGCGAATCGCTGGGCAGCTTCGCGTAGAGCGTGCGCGGCGCGGCGGCCTCCGTTCCGCGCTCGGCGTAGTCGAGCTCGATCAGGAAGTTCCTGCAGTTGCTGCTCTCGAAGTCGACGCCGGCCAAACGCGCCGCCGCCACGCGCGGCAGCACCGGCGCCCCAGTGGGCGCGTAGTCGCGGAGCAGTGCGTCCACAGTGCCGGCACGCGTCAGCGCCTCCGGCGTTCGCGGGAGCGAGAGCCCTAATGGCTCGCGCGCGCCATCGAGCAGGAGCTGCGCCGCTGCGCGCGCAATGCTCGAAGCGAGCGCAACCGGCCCGCGAAGCTTCATCACGCTTCTCTCCCCGCGTGACGGCAGTGTGCCACTCTGCGGCGCCGCCGGGATTCCGGGAGCCGCGCATGAGAAGGATCGCGATGAGTGACCCCACTGTGAGCCTCGAGTTCGACGCGATTCTCAGCGAGGCGAGGCGGCGCGCGGGCGGGCTCGATGACCTTGGCGACGGCCCCTTCCTCGCGCCGCTCAGGCTGCTGCTCGATTCCCTCGAGCGCGAGAGCCGCCTGAACGCGCTCGGCCGCCTGATCGCGCGCGAGCGCGTGCTCGGCCACACCGTGAATCGCCTCGGCTACGTCGCCGATCGCAAACGCTTCGCCGAGATCGCGCGCGAGGAGATTGTGAAGCCGGTCTTCATCATCGGCATGCCGCGCACCGGCACCACGATCCTTCACGACATCCTCGCGCAAGACCCTGATAACCGCGCGCCGCTCACCTGGGAGGCGATGTTCCCGTCGCCTCCGCCGGAGGCCGCCACCTTCGACAGCGATCCGCGCATCGCGCGCTGCGCCGCCACCTTCCCTTCGGTCGATCTCCAGATCCCCGCCTTCAAGGCGATGCACCCGATGGGCGCCACGCTCTCGCAAGAGTGCGTGACGATGATGGGCGAAGCCATGTGCACGCCACTCTTCCACAACCAGTTTCGCGTGCCGACTTATCAAGACTGGGTCGACCACGAGGCGGACTGGTCACACGTGTACGTCTTTCACCGCCGGCAGCTCCAGCACCTGCAGTGGCGCAATCGCCGCGAGCGCTGGGTGCTGAAGACCGGCGCGCACCTGTGGGGCCTCGAGCACCTGCTCGAGACCTACCCCGACGCGCGCATCGTCTTCACACATCGCGACCCGGTGAAGTCGCTGACCTCTTACGCCAGCCTCACCACGCTCGTGCGCAGCATGGGCAGCGACCAAGTCGATCCGCTCGAGATCGCCGCCGACTGGACCGCGCGCCTGGGGCGCGTGCTCGAGCACGGCGTCGCGGTGAGAAGCGCGAAGCAGTACCCGCGCGCCGTCTTCTACGACATGCACTTCCAGGATTTCGTGCGCGACCAGTTCTCCGAGGTCGAGAAGATCTACGCGGCGCTCGGCTTGCCGATGACTGCCGCCGGCGCCCAGCGCATGCGCGCCTTCATCGCCGACCATCCGAAGGGCAAGGACGGCATCCATCGCTACGCGCCCGCGGATTTCGGCGTCGACCCGGCGAAAGTACGGCAGGCGTTCGGGCCGTACATGGAACGCTTCGGGCTCGCGCCCGAGGCGGATTGAGAAGCGTTCCCTAATCGCTCAGAAGTCCCGGATGAAGACGAGCATCAGTGGCGAACCATGGCGTGCCGGTGTGTCTCGCGTGGCTGCCGGGCAGTCGCTCCCTAGTCCCCCAGCGTTACGTGAGGGCAAACGCGCCGCTCGCAAGGTCGAGATGCCCGGAGTACTGAACGACGCCCTTCTTGAAGAGACGGATAGTCGCGTCAGCAGACGACACTTCGAGAACTCCAAAATTTCGCTTACGAAAACACTTACCAATGGCAGCGCCAGACGAGATTATCTCCACAGGAAAATCATTCGGAGGCGTAGGCAGTCGATTTTCGTGCACATCGCCGCCCAGAAGCATCACGACCTTTGACTTCGTGGCTGGTAGAAATTTCAACTTGAAGAAATCTGCGAAGTGGTCCCAGCTTTGGTCTCCCCCATCGCTGGTCATCGTCGAACCGGAGACGATCAGGACTGGCTTGCTGGCGTTAGCGATCTCCGTAAGCAGCCATGACTCCTGTTGGGTACCGAGAAGGGAGGCGCCGGCCGGATTGCTCTGATTCTCTTCGCGATAGCTCCGCCCGTCGCAAAGCAAAACCCGCAGTGGGCCGAGATCGAGCGCACGGTAAGCCTCCTTCGTCGAGTCGATCAGGTGGGGTAGGCCGGCCAATGACAGCGAGGGCAGAGATGCCGGCAGGGGCCGCACGTTGAGTGCCGCGAAGTAGTGGTGAAACATCGCATGCGCGATGAGGCTCTTGGCGGGCATCTGGTCCTTGATCGAGGTTCCGTAACAGTTGTTCCAACCAAAATCGTGATCATCCCAGACTCCAATCACCTGTCCAATGGGAATGGGCTCGATCAGCGCCCGAAATGACGGAACAGAGAATTGAGCCGTGTAGCGTTCCAGCATCTTCGCTGCGAACTCATGCGGAGACCATCTGCGCGGTCCAAACCAAGCCGGGCCGTAGTTCATGTAAATGTTGTCGCCGCCCAGTATTAGCCAATCCGGGTTGTGGGCGGCGGCTTCGTTCCAAACGCTCTGCGTGGCGTTGTCTACTACATGCATGCACGAGCCAAATACGATTTTCGTCATTGCTGTGTGCTCGCTGTTCATCGGCCCGCAGCCCTAGCTCGATCGAACCCGATGCTCGAACCGAGTTCAGGAATCCAATGACACGAGCAACCGCTTCGCTTCGCGAAGTCGTTTCGTGTCAAAACCCTCTCTGAACTCGCCAACGAGCGCCGCGAGCCGCTCGCGCTCTCTCTTCAGGTTGCCCGTGCGCGGCGCGATCTCGGCCAATCGCAAGGCCGAGCGCAACTCCATCCACGGCGAACGAAAGACGGTGCGCCAACCTTCGATCGACTCGAGTAGCAGCCGCTCAGCCTCGAACGGGTCGCCGCGCTCGGCGAGCAGAAGTTCGGCGTCCAGCATGGGAACATTGGCGGCGATTGTCTTCATCCCAAGGCGGTCCACCCACCCGGCGAGGTTGGCGAGCCGCGCTCGCGCCTCATCGAACCGACTGCGCTTCATCGCGATTTCGGTCGCGGCGACGTAGAACTGGTGCACCCCTCCTACTGCACCAGAGTCGTGCAACCTCGAGAGGCCCGTGTCGAAGGCCGCCGCACCCGAGTCGTCTCCGAGCATTACGCGCGCCCATCCCCCGAACGCGACGGCGATCGCTTCGTTCTGTACGAAGCCGCGCCCGCGCGTCACCTGCAAGCATTCCTCGGAGAGCGCGAGCAAGCGATCATGATCCTCGCTCAGGTGTGCGGCGACCACTCCAGTCGAGAGCGCGAGAGCGAGCGTGTGCGGGTGCCCGATCTCGCGTGCGCGGGTCAGCCCCCGGTCGAGCTCTAGAAACGCCTGATCCGGGCGGCCTGCCAGCACGAGGCTGATCGCGTAGCCGCCTGATAAGCCCGACGCGATGTCCAGGTCGAAAGCCGCGACCGGTGGCGGGATTACGTGGCTCGACGCGATCGAGTACACGCGTGCGTAGTGGTCGCACGAATCTGGGATGGAACCGAACCCCGCGGTTACCGCTCCGAGCATGGCGTGAGCCGCCAGTTGGAGTGGCGCGAGACCCAAGCCGTCCGCGACGGCCAGCAACTCGCGCGCCCAACGGCCCGCGCGAGCGAGATCTCCCCGCGCTTGGTGCAACACAGCAAGACTCACGAGGCCGGGCAGCCGATCCGGCCCGCTGCCGAGGCCCTCGCACAGTGCCTCGGCTCGCGCGAAGTTCGCGAGCACGCTGGGGTGGTCGTATCCGCGCGCTGAGAGCGGGCCTGCGAGCGCGAGTCGCAGCGTCAGCTCCTGCTGATTTCGCGCCGTGTCCTCCGGCAGGGTCGCCAAGAGCGCGAGCGCTTGCTCGTAGTGATCGGCCGCCTCAGGGTTCGCGAGGCGCGCGATCGCCTGTTGTCCGGCAATCGCGAAGTGCGCGATCGCGCGCGCCGTGAGTCCCCCCTCCGAGCAATGCCGCGCAACGACCTGCGGCTCGGCTGCGACGCGCATGGGGAAGCGCTCTTCGAGTGCTATCGCGGCGCGCGCATGCAACTCACGCCGGCGGCTCTTCAGCTGCGATGCGTACGCCGTGTCCTGGAGCAACACGTGCTTGAACGTGTAGCTCGCTACGGGCGGCGAACCGCGCACGTACAGGACGTCCGCCGCTACGAGTTGGTCGAGCCCGCTGCGCAGTGAAGAGGCGTCCAAGTCGGAGACCGCTTCGATCAGCCCGAAGGAGAACTCTCGGCCGAGTATTGATCCGAGTTGCGCGACTGGGCGCGCCTGGCTCAGACGGTCGAGGCGCGCCATGAGCGAGCCTTGCAAGGTCGTTGGGATCGAGATGTCCTCGTGTTGCCCGAACGGCTCGTACGCCGCGCCGCTCTCGGTCACGACAGCGGACGCAACCACTGCACGGGCGAGCTCCTCTGCGAACAGCGGGACTCCATCGGCGCGCGCAGCGATGTCCTCCAGCACTCGATCCGGAAGCGCCCGGCCCGCACACGCCTCGATCAACGCTCGGATCGCGCGACGTCCGAGGCGGGAGAGCGATAGCGGAGTCACGAAGGAACGTGTGAGCGGCCAAGGCGGCGCGAACGAAGGCCTGTATGTCAGCACGAGCATCATGCGCAACGTTGGCGTCTGATCGATGAGCCGCCCGATCAGCTCGAGCGACGACTGATCTGCCCAGTGCAGATCTTCAAAGACGATCACGACCGGCTGAATCCGCTCCATCGCGAGCAATGGCGCGAGGAGCGCTTGCAGTGTCCTCTCGCGCTGAACGTCGACGCTCATGTGCTCGAGAGGGAAGCGCGGCGACGGCGGCAGATTGAGGAGCGCAGCGAGGTAGGGCACCACGTCGGTCAACTCGACGCCGGGTAACTGGGCCATGCCTTGCTCGAGTTTCGCGAGTCGCGCCTCTGGCTCGTCGCTTTCCTCGAAGCCAAGCCCGGTCTCGAACGCTTCGACAGAGGGCTGGAACGCGCTCCCTGCCACGTAGGGAGAGCAGTAAAGCTCAATCGCGCTGTGTGGCGCGCTAGCGATCCGCTCGCGGAAGTCGGCTAGCAACCGCGATTTCCCGATGCCCGGCTCGCCCGAGACGGCGACAACCTGGCCCTGTCCGTCCAGGGCGCGCTCCCAGCGCGCGAGCAGCATGTCGAGTTCGTGGTCCCTCCCGAGGAGCGGCGCCTTCGGAAACCCGACGCGACGGGCCGCGCTGCCGAGCGCGCGCTCGACGGCATGTACGCGCACTGGAAGCGAGATGCCCTTCAGGACGGGCGTACCGAGATCGCGCGTGACGAACACGCCGGGCGCGAGACGAAGGGTCGCGTCAGTCACGACCAAGCCGCCGGGCGAGGCGACCGCTTGGAGTCGCGCGGCGACGTTGACCGTCTCGCCGAGTGCGAGCATCTCGTGGCGCCCGTCGCCGCCGAGCCGACTGACAACCACGGGGCCGCTGTGGATGCCGATGCGGGCGAAGACCTGGGGCAACGCCGCGGCGCTGCGAGACAGGTTGGCAGCTGCGAGCGCTGACTGGATCTCCAGTCCCGCGCGAATCGCTCGCTGCGCGTCGTCCTCGTGCGCCCGTGGGAAGCCGAAATAAGCGAGCACACCGTCGCCGAGCAGCTGCGCCACGTACCCGTCGAATCTCTTCACCGCGGCGGAGCAGGTCTCGTGGTAGGTGGCGATCAGGTCGCGGAAATCCTCGCCGTCGAGGCGCTCGCTCAGCTCGGTCGAGTCGACGAGGTCGCAGAACATCGCCGTGATCTGGCGCCGCTCTCCGTCGGAAGGCGCAAGCGGGAGATCCTGTGGTGAAGCCGCGGGCGAGCTCAGCGCCTTTGCTCCGGCCTCGGCGACGAACCGACCGCACTGCGAGCAGAAGCGCGCCGCTGGCGGCAACGGCTCACCGCAGTCCACGCACATTCGCTGCAGGCGCGCGCCGCAGCTCTCGCAGAAGCGCGCATTTGCGGAGTTCTCGTGCTGGCAGTCGGCGCAGTTCACCGCGTCGCTTCCCCTCGGTACGGAGCGCGGTCCGCCCGGCCGCGTGCTTGACGCCCCTCGCCCCCGCGGCCCGCAGCCGCCCGTTCTCAGTGAGTGCGGCGGGTTCCACTCGAAGTCATGCCCATTCCGCCGGGAATCATAAGCCCTCTGGGTCCGTCGTGGGCGCCGATTATGGGATCCGTGGTCGTGAGCGTTGCGAGGCCACACTCTGCACCGACCGGTGTGTGCGCGGTCTCGCAAGCGCGGGGCGTGCCCCCTCCGCGCCAACGTCCGTGAGGCACCCAGGCACTCTGAGTTCTTTGTAGAGGGTGACGACCGAGCATACGATGGCGTTCGCGATGGACACGCGCGGCACGGAAGCTGAGGGGAAGCCGAGACGCCGCAGGTTCACGGCGTAGTACAAGCGGAGGATCCCGCAGGCGGCCGCGGCGCACGCGGGGAGCTGCGGGGGCTGGCGCAGCGGCGCGCCACTGATCCTGGCCCCGAGTGCGGACGTCTCGCGCTGGCCGACGCTGCGAGCCGTAACAACAACTTCCGCTACTCCGGCGACAACAAGGGGCACGCCTGTCCGGTCGGCGCCCACGCCAGTTCGAGTACGTGCAGGCGAACTGGATCAACAGCACGCTCTCGTCGTCTGCGCTCACGCTCGCTGAGGACAAAGATCCTTGGATCGGGGCGCACGACGGCACCGGGAAGCTCCTGATGCCCGGAGCGAGCGCCCCGACGTTCGCGTGGAAGCTTCCGCGCTTCGTGCACGTCAAAGGAAGCGCGTACTTCTTCTTGCCGAGCCTCGACGCATCGCAGGGTCTGTCTGCGGGAACTCTCGCCGGGGGCTGGCCCTTCTACATCTAGTCCGCATCGCGATGACCGGGCGATTCATGCCCTCGTGGAACGCCCCCAACCTGATCACCCCTCGAACTCCACGCGCGGCGGAATCGTCTTCAGGCCGAGCCGCTCGGCGAGCGTCACCACGCCGTAATGGAACACCGGAATCATCACGAGCGTGAACACGGTGCTGAACAAGAGTCCTCCAATTACGGCGGTGCCGATCGCGGCGCGGCTCTCGGCGCCGGGGCCCATCGGCACGACGAGCGGAATTGCGCCGAGGATCGAGGTGGCGCTCGTCATCAGAATTGGCCGGAAGCGCGTGTGCCCGGCGCGGCGCAGCGCGTCGATCAAGGTCGCGCCGCGGGCGCGCTCCTGGTTCGCGAAGTCGACGAGCAGGATTGCGTTCTTCGTGACGAGGCCGACGAGCAGGATGATCCCGATCTGGCTGTAGAGGTTCATCGTGTTGCCGGTGGCGAGCAGCGAGAGCAGCGCGCCGAGCGTCGCGAGCGGCACCGATAACAACACGGTGAACGGGTGGAGGAAGCTCTCGAACTGCGCGGCGAGCACGAGGTAGATGACGAGCAGTGCGAGCGCGAAGGTGAAGTAGATGGCGGCCCCGGATTCGCGGAACTCGCGCGAGGTGCCGCGCAGCGCCTTGCTGAAGCCGTCCGGAAGTTCTTCGTCGACGATCTGCTCGGCGGCTGCGAGGGCAGGGCCGAGCGCGGCGCCCGGGGCGAGGTTCGCCGTCAGAGTCGCCGAGCGCTGCAAGTCATAATGATTCAAGAAGGTCGGCCCGATCTGCGGGCTCGCCTCGATCATCGCCGAGAGCGGAATCATGGCGCCGCCGCGTGCGCGCACGTGAATCTGGCCGAGTTGCTCGGGCACGCTGCGAAACGGCGATTCGAGCGCCATCACCACGTCGTATTGTTCGTTGCGCAGGATGAAATCGTCGGCCTTGCCCTGCGAGACGAGCATCGCGAGCGCTTGTGAGACGGCGCTCACGGGCACGCCGAGATCTGCGGCGCGCTCGCGATCGAAGTGGATGTCGAGCTGCGGGTTCGCGAGCCGCAAGTCGCTGTCGACGTTCACGAGCATCGGCAGCTGGCGCACGCGCCCGAGGATCGCGTTCATCGCGACGGCAAACTCGTCGAGGGACGCATTGCTGCTGGTGAGCGCGATCTCGACGTCGGCGTTGCTCTGGCGCTGCAACGACGACGGGCTGAACACGAACACCAGCGCCTCGGGGATCGCCATGAACTTCGGGAACAGTTCGGCGACCACCTCTTGTTGGGAACGCTCGCGCTCGCCCCAGTCCTTCATCGAGGAGAACACGATGCCGGTCGACGAGCTCGCCGGCGCGCCGAAGCCGATGCCGATCGCGGCGAAGAAGGTGTCCACCTCGGGCGTCGCGAGCAGCGTCTTCTCGACTTTGTCGAGCACCGCGCGCGTGTAGGCGATGGTGGAGCCCTCGGGCGCGCGGATCGCCGTAATGAATCGACCGCGGTCCTCGATCGGCAGGAACGTTTGCGGCAGCACTCGGAAGATGCCCACCGTGGCGACGAGCATCGCGAGAAAGATCGTCATCACGCCGCGGCGGTGAGCGAGCGCGAACGCGAGCACGCGGTCGTAGGCGTCGCGCGCGCCGTCGACGTTCGCGTTGATCGCGCGCGAGACGCGGTCGCTGCGCTGCTTCACTTGCAGCCAGCGCGAGCAGACCATCGGCACGATCGTGAGCGCCACGAACGCCGAGATCGCGATCGCGACGGCGACGGCCAGCGCGAACTCGCGGAAGAGCCGGCCCGTGTCGCCCGACATCATGCCCAGCGGAATCATTACGGCGACGAGCGCCGCGGTAGTGGCGAGCACCGGGAAGCCCACTTCGCGCGCGCCGTTCCGCGCAGCTTGCAGCATCGGCTCGCCGAGTTCCTGGCGGCGATACACGTTTTCGAGCACGACGATCGCGTCGTCCACCACCAGCCCGATCGAGAGCACGAGCCCGAGCAGCGTGAGCATGTTCAGGGAGAAACCGAGCAGAGCCATGCCGGCGAAGGTGCCGATCAGACTGATCGGGATCGCGACGCTCGCGACGAGAGTCGCTGTCTTCGACTGCAAGAAGATGAGGTTCACGAGCACGACCACCGCGAACGCGATTGCGAGCGTGAAGGAAACTTCGCGCAGCGAGTCGCGCACGTACTGGGTCCAGTCGACGGCGACGCTCGTCTCGAAGCCTTCGGGCATCGTCTTCTTCACTTCTTCGAGCCGCGCGTGCACCGCGTCGGAAACTTCGAGCTCGTTCGCGCGCGATTGGCGCACGATGCCGACGCCCACCGTGTCGCGCGCCGTGAAGCGCGTGATCATCTGATAATTCTCGCTGCCGAGTTCGACCCAGCCGACGTCGCGGATGCGCACCGGGTTCTCGGCTTCTTCGCGGATCACGATCGCGCCGAACGCCTCCGGGCTCTCGAGCCGCGCGTCCGCATTGATCGTGAACTTGCGCGTGGCGGCCTCCACTTCGCCGGCGGGTAGCTGGAGGTTGCTCTCCTGGAGCGCGCGGCGGACATCGGACGGGTCGACGTGCAGCGCCGCCATGCGCGCCGGGTCGAGCCAGATGCGCATCGCGTAACGCCGCTCGCCGCTGATGATCGCCTGCGAGACGCCGGGCAATAGCTGAAGTGGCGTTTTCACCAAGCGATCCGCGACGTCCGTGCGATCGACTGCCGAGTGCGAGTCGCCGAACACGTTGATGAACATGATCGGAGTGTTATTGGCGCCTGACTTGCGCACGATCGGGCGCTCGGCTTCCTGCGGCAGATCGCCGAGCGCGCGCTGGATCGCGTTCGAGACGTCGGTGGCGGCGGTATCGACATCGCGGTCCGCGACGAAGTGCACGTTGATCGTCGAGACGCCGAACGCGGAGAGCGAATCGATGTTGCGGATGCCCTCGATGCCGTTCATCACGTCTTCGAGCGGCTTGGTGACGCTCGCCTCCACCGTCTCCGGGCTCGCGCCGACGTAGAGCGTGGTGATCCCAACGACCGGCGAATCCACGTCCGGCAATTCGCGAATCGGCAGTGAGAAGAACGCCGCCACACCGGCGACCAGGATCAGCAGGCTCATCACCGTCGCGAAGACGGGCCGCTCGATCGAGATATCGGAGAGCCTCACCGCACGTCGCAATCAGCCGGGCCGTAACGCCCGACGTCGATGTTCGGATTGACAACCGCAGTCCACGGGCTCGGTGCGGCCTGCGCACCGGGGCGCAGCTTCTGGTGGCCGGCGACCACCACGATCTCGCCCGCGGCGATGCCGCTCGCGACGTGCACGCCGTCGAGGAAGAACTCACCGAGCGTTACGTCGTGAGGCACGGCCTGATTCGCAGCATCGAGCGTGAACACCAGGTGCTGCGAGCCTTGGCGCACGATCGCTTCCTGCGGCAGCACGATCGCGTTCGACAGTTCTGCGACCACGAGCCGCACGCGCACCGCCATGCCCGGCACGAGTTCGCCGCTCGTCTTGGTGACGCCCGCGCGCAGGCCCACCATGCGCGTGCGCGGATCGACGCGCGGGTCGACCGCCGTAACAATTCCCTCGAAGCGCAGCTGACAGCGCCCGACCACGCCCTCGACCGGTTGGCCTACCGCGACTTCCTGCACGAACTGCTGAGGCACCGCGAAGTGCAGCTCGAGCGCGTGCGCCGGCGTGATCTCGACGATCGGATCGCCCGCCTTCACGAACTGCCCGACGTTCACCTGCTTGAGCCCGAGCGTGCCCGCGAACGGCGCTCGGATGGTGTGCTTCGCGAGGCGCGTCGCGACCTCGTCGTGTGCGCCGGTGGCCGCATCGAATTCGGCCTTCGCGTCGTCGACCGCCTGCTCCGACGCCACGCCCTGCGCGCGCAACGGCTCGAGCCGCGCGAGGCGATCCGTCGCGTTCTGCAGCCGCGCCTGCGCCACGGCGAGCGCGGCGGTGACCGTCTTCGTGTCGAGCCGCGCGAGCGACGCGCCCGCCTGCACCTGCTGGCCCTCGGGCAGCGCGAGCGATTCGACACGCCCATCGATTTCGCTCGAGACGGTCGTCATCTGCGGGCTCTCGAGCGAACCCACGGCTGTTAGGGTGCGCGGCAATTTGCGCGCCTCGGCCGTGATGACCTGCACCGGCGCGGGCGGGAACTGCGGAGGGCCGCCGGGTGGGCCCTGGCCGCACGCGCTCAGCGCGAGGGGAATGAGAAGCGCGAGCGCGATGATCGAGACGAGAGGTCGCACGACGCGCGACGTTACCGCGGCGCGCGCCGCCGCCGCCTGGCCGAGCGCGCTTACTGCGCGGCGCTCAGCCCCGTTGGCGCTGCTTCATGTACGCGATGATTGGGCTCGGTTCGGCCGGGTGCCATTTCGTCGCGGCCGGTTCTTCGTGCCAGCGGAACGGCAAGTGCTCGACGTGCCCCGCTTCGCGCGCGTTCACCGCCACAGCGAGCGCCGCGCGCAACACGGCGCGCTGCGTCTCCGCATCGCCGACATCGCCCATCGGCCGCCCGAACGGATGCTCCACCGCCGCGACCCGCGGCATGCCGACGCGCAGGTGATGCACCCAGAGTGGGTTCAAGGTGACGGTCGTGATGCCTGCGGCCTCGATCACCCGTGCGACCAGTCCCACGGACCGGCAGCAGTCCGGTCAAACCGGAACGAGAATCGCGAGATCGGCCTCTTCGCTCTTCATCGCCGCCGCGATCTCGGGCGCGCTGCGCTGTTCGAGCGCGGACGAGTCGCCGCCCTGATAACCCATGATCGAGTAGTGGCTTGGCGCGACTGAGCCCACCTCGCCCAAGGCCGCGAGTTCGCGCAGCCGATCGAGTGGCAGCGCGACATTCAGATCGCGCGCGATGTAGCTGGTGTCGATGTGCAGGTGGTTCGCCTCGATCGTCGCCGGGCTGGAATCCGCGCGCAGCCGCCGCCACGAGGAATCGCCGCGCGTCGGGTTCTGGCGCTCGTACTCCATGTCGAACGGCGCGTCGCCGCGCTGGCTGATGCCCGCGGTCGAGAGCAGCGCAACGCGGCACTGCGCCAGGGGCTTCGCGAGCGGCGTCCACGGAATCGGCGGCCACGCCGGCTCCTTCGGGATGCCGCGCGAGAGCAGGTTCTCGAGGAACGTGCCCGTGAAGCGCCACGGATCGACTTGCTGCGCTGTGCTCGCCACTGGCAGTCCTTGTTATTGGGGCGTGTGCGGCCCCATCAGCTCCGCGAAGTTTGCGCGGTAAAACCGGTCGAGCGCGCGCTCGCCGAGCCCCTGCGTCGTCGTCGCGAAGCGCCGCAGCGGATTGCGCCCGCCTTCGACGTGCGGGTAGTCGGAGGAGAACAGGCACACCTCCTCGCCCGCCTCGCGCACGATCCAGCCCACGTCCTCGGTCGGGTAGGGCGTCACGCGCAGCTGCCGCCGTACGTACTCGCTCGGCTTGAGCCGCAGCTTCGCGAGCCGCCGCTCGTGCCGGCCATAAGCTTCGAGCGCCGCGTCCATCGCACGCATCCAGCTCGGCAACCAGAGCGCGCCCTGCTCGATCACGCCGAACATGAGAAGTGGGTGCCGCTCGAAAACGCCGTCGAAGATCATGGTCGAGAGCGTTTGCATCGGCGGAAACGGAATCGCCATGTGGTCGATGCTTTGGAAGTTCTCGTCGCCGCCGTGGAAGTCCTTCTCGGCGGGCAGGCCGTTCTCGAAATACTTCGGCGAGCAGAGCGGGGCGCCGCCGCCGACGTGGAACAGCACCGGCACGCGCGCTTCCTGCGCAATCGCCCAGACCGGGTCGAACGCGATGTGGCTCGGCGAGTGATGGCGCGGGCAGCGCGAAGGAATCAGCAGCGCCTTCGCGCCGAGCGCGAGCGCTTCCTCCGCCATCGCTCGGGCGCGCCCGAAATCTGCGAGCGGCACGTAGGCCGTCGCGAGCAGGCGCGCGTCCACGGCGCAGAAATCCGCCATCGCGCGGTTGTGTGCGCGCGCGACGCCGTAGGCGAGCTCGAGATCGTCCGCGTGCTCGAGCTTGCCGAGGGTCTCGTTCTGGAAAGTGTTGAACAACAGCTGGCTCTTGAACCCCAACAAGTCGAGCGCCTGCGGGCGGTCGTGCTTCAGGAACGAGCCCGTCGCCGCCCAGTTCTTGCGCTGCATGATCTCTTCGGCGTCGCGCGCGCGATAGGCCGGGTCCGCGTGCATGCGCGCGAACTTGTCGATCAAGCGATCCTCGCCGGGTCTCGTGGTCGCGAGATAGAGCTGCGGCAAGCGCGGACGAATCGCCGGGTCGGCGAAAGGCACGAGCCAATCGGGCGTCTCCATCACATGCGCGTCGGCGTCGTGAATCTCGCGGCCAGTGGCGTAGGGCATCTGCGCGTCCTCGCTGTGCGATGCTCGAAGCTATCGCGCGTGCCGCGGCCTTCGCTCGCACGCCGCATGAGGAGGGACCGCATGCAACCCAACGAGAAGCTGATTCGCGACTTCATCGCCGCCTGGTCGCGCCTCGACCCGAAGGAACTCAGCGCCTACTTCAGCGAGGACGGCGTCTATCACAACATGCCGGGCCCGCCGGTCGCCGGCCGCGCCAACGTCGAGCGGCTGATCCGCGGCTTCGTCTCGACCTGGACCGAGACGCGCTGGGACATCCTGAACTTGCTCTGCGCTGGCGACGTCGTGATCGCCGAGCGACTCGACCGCAGCAAGGCCGGCGCCAAGGCGGTCGATCTGCCCTGCACCGGCGTCTTCTTGCTCGAGGGCGGCAAGATCAAGATCTGGCGCGACTACTTCGACATGGCGACTTATCAGCGGGCCATGACGTGAACGGGCGCGAGTTCGCGCGCCACCCGCTCGACTACATCCTGATCCCGTTCTTCGCGATTTCGGTGGTGTACGGCGCGCTCTTCAGTCTGCCCGAGAGCCTCGGCCTGCCGGTAGCGCCCGATAGCCCCTGGCCGCCGCTGCGCTCGCTGCATGGCTGGGCCGTCGAACAGGAGCCGACGCATCTGGATCCGCCGCGCACGCTGATCGCGAGCACGCTCTTCGACGGCTTCGTGCAGACGCCGCTGCTCGTCGCCCTAATTGTTGGGCTCGTGCGCCGCCGCGCCTGGTCGCGCCCGCTCGGTCTCGTCTACGCAGGCGCCGGCGTCCTCAACATGTGGTTCTACTTCTTCGAGACGCTCAGCGGCCCGCTGCCGCCGCCACATCTCGGCGTCTACCTACCGTTCAACTTGCCGTGGCTGATTGCGCCGGCCGTGCTTGGCTGGCGGCTCTGGCCGCGCTGGAGGACCGAGCGCGCGGCAGCCTAATCGTCGCAGTCGTGGTGGTCGTGATGCCGATGGCGCCGGTAGTGCTCGCGCCGCCACCACTCTTCGCGGGCGCGGTCGTCGTAGCCGTCGCCATAGCCTTCTTCGTAGGCGTAATCGTCGCGATAGCCGCGCTCGTCGCGGTAGTACGGCTCGCGGTATCGCGGGTAGCCCGCGTGCAGCACGATCGGCGGCAGGCCCACGAACACCGCGACGTGCGGGCGGTGAGAGCTGTAGTGGCGATAGCGCCGCCCGTGGTCGGCACTCGCGGGCGCGACCGCGAGCAACACGCCCGCGAACAAGCAGGCCGCGATCATCCCGCGGCGCAGCGCTGTCTGCATCGAAATCGGCATCGGAAGCACTCCTCGATCCTGGTGTTGCTGAAGCGCGCCCCGGCTTGAACTCGAAGCGCGGGCTGAAGTTTCGGACGCAGCGTTTCGTGCAGGCATTCACGCTTCGTCCAGGAGTCCAAATCTTCCGGGCTCGCGGGCAGAGAAGCCGTGATGCCGATCACTTGCAGGCCCGTGATAGAGTCGGCCGCACACCCTCTATAGATAGGAGCCACCCATGGCCGACTCCGCACTCCTCGCCCGCATCGAAGAAACCCTCTGCAAGGTCGCCGCCCAGCAGGACGTGCTCTGCAAGGAAGTGGGTTCGCTCAGCAAGCGCGTCGATGCGCTGGCCGCGAAGGGTGGCATGGCCGCGAGCCGCGAAGAGACGATCCGCTTCCTCGACCGCTTCCGCGCAGGCGAAGCGTTTGGCGAGATCTCGACCGGCGTGTGGCTCGACGCGAGCGACGTCGCGTGCGTGCGCGGCGGGCTGCGCGTCGTGCAGCAGCGCGAAGGCATGCATGCGCGGCTGCTCGCCGAGCGCATCAAGCAGCTCGGCGGCGCGTGCACGCGCGACGTTCCCCAGGAAGCGCAGGTCAAGGCGCTGCGCTCGCTTGGCGACAAGCAGAAGGGCGACGCCGCCAAGGTGCTCGATTTCGTGAAGAGCGTTGGCGACGCGGACAAGGCGCTCGCGCCGATTTACGAGATCGCCTGCCGGCTCGATCATGATCCCGAGACGCAGTCGCTGCTGCGCACGATCGCGCAAGACGAGCGCTCGACGATCGAGTTCATGAACGAGGCGTGCAAGCTGCTGAACGGGTAGCGGCGGCGCGCGGTTGTTGGGACGAGCCGAGCGTTGAGCGCGGCCCATGAGCCATTCCTGAGTAGTCGCGCTCTCGACGCGAACGGGCTTCGCCTAATGCCTGAAGCGGAGGCCCGCTGCGTCGCGAGCGCGTTCGACGTGACGCTCCTCCCTGCCGGTTTCCACGCCGATCCGTATCCGGTTTATCACGCGCTGTGCATGTTCGCGCCCGTGCACCGCATGCTCTCGGGCAGCGTGCTGCTGTCGCGCTGGGCCGATCTCGACGCCGTCTACCGCGACCCCGCGACGTTCTGCTCCGACAAGCGCATCGAGTTCGCGCCGAAGTTTGGTGAGGACAGCGCGCTCTTCGCACACCACACCGCCAGCCTCGTCTTCAACGACGGCGCGCAGCACGCGCGCGTGCGGCGCATTCTCGCGGGCGCGCTCACGCCGCGCGCGATCTCTGAACTCGAGGCGCCTGTTGCGGCGCTCGTCGATCGGCTTCTCGATGCGCTCGAAGCCAAGGGCAGCGCGGACCTGATCGAGGATTTCGCGGCGGCGATTCCGGTCGAGGTGATCGGCAACTTGCTCGCGGTGCCGCGCGACGAGCGCTGGCCACTGCGCGCGTGGTCGCTCGCGATCCTCGGTGCGCTCGAGCCCGCGCCGACGCCCGAGCAGCTCGCGCGCGGCAACGCCGCGGTGCGCGATTTCACGGAGTACTTGGGGCGCCTCGTCGCCGCGCGGCGCGCGCAGCCCGGCGATCCCGCGCGCGACGTGCTCACGCGCCTAATCATCGGCGAGGCGGACGGCGAGCGGCTCAGCGAGCACGAGTTGCTGCAGAACTGCGTGTTCATCCTGAACGCGGGCCACGAGACGACCACGAACTTGATCGGCAACGCGCTCGTGTTGCTCTGCGAGTGGCCGGGTGAGCGCGCGCGGTTGCTTGCCGAGCCGAGCCTCATCGCTAGCGCGGTCGAAGAGTGCCTGCGCTTCGAGAGCTCGAACCAGCTCGGCAACCGGCGCACGACGCGCCCGACCGAGATCGGCGGCGTAGCGCTCGCTGCGGGCACTTCCATCACGCTCGCGATCGGCGCCGCGAATCGCGATCCCGAGCGCTTCGCCGAGCCCGACCGGCTCGATCTCGCGCGCACGCCGAATCGCCACCTCGCATTCGCGGCAGGGCCGCACCAGTGCATCGGCATGAACGTCGCGCGCCTCGAAGGCCGCGTCGCGATCGGCCGCTTCCTCGCGCGCTTCCCGAAGTTCGCGCTCGCAGCGCCTCCGATCCGAGGCGGCCGCGCGCGCTTCCGTGGATTCACGTCCATCTCAGCGCGATTATCCTGAGCTGACCCAGCGAGATCCCAACACCCGGAGTGCTCATGTCGCAAGTCAAGCACCGCTCGCTCGCCACCAACGGAGTGCGCTTGCACGTCGCCGAGTGCGGCTCCGGACCGAGCGTCGTGCTCGTGCACGGTTTCCCGGAGTCTTGGTACTCGTGGCGCTACCAGCTGCCCGCGCTCGCCGCCGCGGGTTATCACGCCGTCGCGGTCGACGTGCGCGGCTACGGGCGTTCCTCGAAGCCCACGCGCGACGACGACTACCGCATGCTCAACAACGTCGCTGACATCGTCGGCCTCGCGCAGAGCCTCGGCGGCGAACGCGTCACGCTGGTCGGCCACGATTGGGGCGCGCCGATCGTGTGGACGAGCGCGTTGTTACGGCCGGATCTGTTTCGCGGCGTCGCCGGGCTCTCGGTTCCGTACGCGCCGCCTACGCAGCACGTCGGCCCGAGCCCGCTCGAGCGCATGCGCGCCCTGGCCGGCAAGGACGAGTTCTACGCCGACTACTTCCAGATCCCCGGCCGCGCCGAAGCGGAGATCGAAGAGGACGTGCGCAGCTGGCTGCTCGGCTTCTACTGGTGCGGCTCAGGCGACATCGTGAACGGCCCGAACATCGGGCTCGTCGAGCGCGGCAAGAAGCTGCGCGACAAGTTCCTGTTCCCCGAGCGCATGCCGCGTTGGCTCAGCGACGCCGACCTCGACATTTACACGCGCGAGTTCGAGTACTCGGGTTTCTTCGGCCCGCTCTGCCGCTACCGCAACGTCGATCGCGATTGGGAAGATCTCGCGGCTCTCGCCGGGCGGCCGATCGAGCCGCCTGCGCTGTTCGTTGGCGGCTCGAAGGACGGCCCCACCATCTGGGGCGCGCCCGCGATCGCGCGCTTCGGCGAGACGCTCCCGCGCCTCTGCGGTTCGCACATCCTCGAAGGCGCCGGCCACTGGATCCAGCAGGAACGCCCGGAACAGACGAATGCGCTGTTGCTCGATTTCTTGAAGCAGATTCACTGACGCGCGCCGGACGATGCCGCGCCCGCGCCTAATCCTTCTGAACAAGCCGTTCCGCGTGCTGTGCCAGTTCACCGACGCCGCGGGCCGCGCGACGCTCGCGGATTACGTGCGCGTGCCGGGCGTCTACGCGGCGGGCCGTCTCGACTACGACAGCGAGGGCCTGCTGCTGCTGACGGACGACGGCGCAACCCAGGCGCGCATCGCCGACCCGCAGCACGAGCTGTCCAAGACTTATTGGGTGCAAGTGGAAGGGGCGCCGGCGCGCGAGGCGCTCGAGCAGTTGCGGCGCGGCGTGCGCCTCGAGGACGGCCTGACGCGGCCCGCGCGAGCCGAAGAGATCGCGCCGCCCGCGATCTGGCAGCGCACGCCGCCGGTGCGCTTCAGGAAGAACGTGCCCACCAGCTGGCTCGCACTCACGCTGCGCGAGGGACGCAATCGCCAGGTGCGCCGCATGACCGCCGCGGTCGGGCTGCCCACGCTGCGCCTGATTCGCGTGCGCATTGGCGACATGGAACTCGGAGCGCTTCAGCCCGGCGAGTGGCGTGAGGCGGAGAGCCGATGAAGGGTCGCCGCGCACTCCCGGTGAGCGGGACGGTCGCGAACGCGGCGATCGAGGAATGCGCATGCTCGCGTTGACGCGCGCGGTGCCCGCGAGCATCGCGGCCTGCGAACTCACGCACGTCGCGCGCGCGCCGATCGATCTCGCACTCGCGCGCGTGCAGCACGCGGCCTACGAGCGCGCGCTCGCGCAGGCGGGCTGCGAGGTGCTGCGGCTGCCCGAGCTTCCAGAGCATCCCGACTCGGTGTTCGTCGAGGACGTGGCGATCGTGCTCGACGAAGCCGCGATCCTGACGCGCCCGGGTGCGCTCTCGCGGCGCGGCGAGGTGGCTTCGGCCGCCGAGGCGCTGCGCGCGCATCGGCCACTTCTCAGGCTCGAAGCGCCGGCGACGCTCGACGGCGGCGACGTGCTCGCGCTCGGCCGGACGCTCTTCGTCGGACTCTCACGCCGCACGAACGCGGAGGCGATCACGCAACTGCGCGCCCTCGTCGCGCCACATGCTTATCGAGTCGAAGGCATCCAGGTTGAAGGCGCGCTGCACCTGAAGACAGCCGTCACGCGCGTCGCCGAGCGCGCGCTGCTCGTGAACCCGCGCTGGGTCGATGCGGCGCGCTTCGCGGGCTGGGAACGCATCGAGATCGCTGCGTCCGAGCCGTTCGCGGCGAACGCGCTCTGGCTTGGCGGCGCGCTGCTCTACGGCGCCGCGTTCCCGCGCACCGCAGAGCGCCTGCGAGCGCGCTGCATCACGGTCACGTCCGTCGACGCCTCGGAACTCGCCAAGGCGGAAGGCGGCGTGACCTGCTGCTCGCTCGTGCTGCGAGTTCCGTAATCGACGCGCCCGCACTCACAACAGCTCGGTCGGCGCCGCCGGTTTCCACTGTGCCCAGCTCACGCGCCAGGCGTCGTCTTCCAGCGCGAGATCGAGATCGATCGCGTAGGCGTCGGCGTGCAGCGTGCTTTCGCCCGCGCCCACGAAGCCGGCGTGGAACATCACGCTCGCAGTCGTCTCGCTGGTGAGCTGCAGCTCGCGCACGCGCAAGATCACTTCGCGCCCGCGCGGGTGGCTCAGCACGTGGAAGCGGACGTAGTCCGCGAGCGCCTGCTTGTCGTGGCCGAAGGCATCTTCGTACTGCTCGGAGATGAGTTCGCGGAACGCGCCCACGTCGCCCTCCTCGGCGGCGCTTTCGAGCTCGACCAGCGCGGCCCCCACTCGCGCTTCGGGGGTCTCGGGCTCGCCGCAGCCGGCCAATGCCAACGCGAGCAGCGCGCAGTTCAGTGCGCGAAACCCCGGAACACGCGAAGACGCTGCGCTTTTCACGCGATCCTCCGCTGCAGACCGTGGCTTGATCGTCCGCCCGAGCGCAGAATGGGAGCGTGACTCCCGAACAAGCGCAGCGATATCCGTTCCTGCCTTTCGGCGGCCTCGGGCTGCAGGTCGCGCGGGCCGAAGGCTCCTACCTCTATACGACCGATGGGCGGCGCATCCTCGACGCCGCTGGCGGGGCGATCGCGGCGAACATCGGCCACGGTCACCCCGAGGTGGTGGAGGCGGCGGCGCGCGCGCTCGCCGAGGTGAGCTACGTGGTGCCGCCGTTCGTTACCGAGCACCGCGCGCGGCTGGTGGAGCGGCTGCAGCGCGCGTGGCTGCCGAAGGGCATGACGCGCTGCATCTTCGCGAGCGGCGGCTCCGAGGCGGTCGACCTCGCGCTGCGCATCGCGCGCCAGTACTTCGTCGCGAGAGGCGAAACCCAGCGCTTCAAAGTGATCGGCCGCGAGCTGAGTTATCACGGCACGACGTTCTCGACGCTCGACGTCGGCGGCCACACCAAACGGCGCAAAGGCATGGAGCCGTGGCTGCACGATTGGCCGAAGGCGCCGGCTTGTTATCCCCTGCGTTGCACGAGTTGCCGCGGCGAGAGTGCGTGCAACTCGCGCTGCGCGGACGGCGTCGAGGAAGCGATCGAGCGCGCGGGCGCGGACAGCGTGGCGGCCGTGATCCTCGAGCCCGTGGGCGGCTCGACCGCGGGCGCGCTCGTGCCGCCGGATGGCTACTTGCCGCGCGTCGCCGAGATCTGCCGCCGCCGCGGCGTGCTGCTGATCGCCGACGAAGTGATGTGCGGCTTCGGACGCACCGGCGCGCGCTTCGCGGTGGACCACTGGAACGTTCTGCCGGACCTAATGGTTGCGGGTAAAGGCCTCGCCGCGGGCTACGCGCCGATGAGCGGCGTCTACGCGACCGACGCGGTGGCGGAGCCGATCGGCGCCGCGGGCATGGAGGTCATGTATTACACGTACAGCGCGCACCCGGCTTCGTGCGCGATCGCCGACAAAGTGCTCGAGATCATGGAGCGCGACGGGCTCGTGGCGCGCGCGGCGAGAAGCGGCGAGCGGTTGCGCGAACGTCTCGTCGCGGAACTCGGCGATCACCCGAACGTCGCGGAGATCCGCGGGCGCGGCTTGTTACAGGCGATCGAGCTCGTGCGCGATCGCGCGACCGGCGAGCCGTTCCCGGCAGACGCAAAGGCGGCGGGCGCGGTGGTCGCCGCGGGGCTCGCGCACGGCGCGTTCTTCTATCCGGGCGGCTGCGCGCCCGCGCAGGACGTCGTGGTGCTCGGACCGCCCCTGAACGCGAGCGACTCCGAACTCGACGAGTGCGCCGCGCTCTTGCGCAAATCGCTCGACGCCGCGCTCGCGCGCATCGCTGCCAAGGCCTAATCGATGCGCGTTTGGCTACGCCACCAGTTCGCGCGACGCCCGTGGTGGATGAATGCGCTGCTGTTGTTCTGCGCGTTCATGGCGTTCATCTACGTCCCCTGGGACCTGCTGATGAAGCCGACGCGCTACGACGAGGAAGTGTGGTTCGGCATCCGCTTCGATGGCGTCTGGGCGAAGCTGCTCGAGCCGGCGCATTGGTTCGTGTATGGCGCCGGGGTGCTCGGCTTCTGGCGGATGCGCGCCTGGCTGTGGCCATGGGCGGCTTACTACGCCGCACAGGTTTCCTTCTCAATGCTGGTGTGGCCGTTCCTGTACAAGCGGGAACCCCTCGCGATCGCCAGCGGCGCCGTTGCCGCGTTCGTGTTCGGGGTGATCGCCCGCGAACTCTGGCGTTCGCGCGAACTCTTCCAGCCGCGCCGGATGTCGCTGCGCGAGCGTTACGGCGACTGGGCGCTAGTCACGGGCGCATCGTCCGGGATTGGCGCCGAGTTCGCGCGAGCGCTCGCACGCGACGGCGTTTCGCTCGTGCTCGCCGCGCGCCGCGCGGACAAGCTCGAACGGCTCGCGCAAGAGCTGCGCGAAGACAGTGGCGTGCGCGTGCGCTGCGTCGCCTGCGATCTCGCGAGCGAAGCCGGCGTGCGCACGCTGCTCGCGGCCGTCGCGGATCTCGAGATCGCGGTGCTCGTGAACAACGCCGGCGTTGGTTACGTCGGCCGCTTCCACGAACAGGAGCCCGCGCGCCTCGCCGCGATGGTGCAGCTCAACTGCGCGACCCCGGTCGCCCTAACAGCAGAGCTGCTTCCCAGGATGGTCGCGCGCAAACGCGGCGCTCTGATCTTCACCGGCTCCGTCTCGGGCTCGCAGCCGCTCCCGCTGCATGCGCTCTACAGCGCCAGCAAGGCATTCGACAACTACCTGGGCGAGTCATTATGGGGCGAGCTGCAGGGCACCGGCGTCGATGCGCTCTCGCTCTTGCCCGGCTCGACCGACACCGAGTTCGCCGTCGCCGCCGACGAACTCCCGCACGAAGGCGCGAGCCCGGCCAGCGTCGTGCGCGACGCGTTCGACGCGCTCGGTTACCAGCCGTCGGTGATCTCCGGCTGGTTCAACTGGCTGCGCGCCAACGCCGGCATGCGCCTCCTCCCGCGCAGTCTGCTCGCCCTGATCGCCAAGAGCGTCATCGCGAAGTGGGTGAAGCGCGGGGACGTTCCATAACTTTCCAAACTAACTCTCCCGCGCGGACAGGTTCACGCCTCGCAGCTAGCGTCGCCCTCATCCCCCACCGGTCCCGCGGCGAATCACGATGCCCCGCGGCCCTCGCTTCGACGCCCCGGGCGTCACCCATCACGTTCGACTCCGAGGAATCGATCGACACCGGATCTTTCTCGACGACGCAGACCGTCTCGAGTTCATCGCCCGCCTCGATCGCTTGATTCAAGAGCTCGGCTGCCTCTGCCTTGCCTGGGCTCTCATGCCAAACCACGTCCACCTGGTGTTGCGCTCCGGTAACGCCGGCCTGTCGCTGCTGATGCGGCGCCTCGCTACGGGCTACGCGGTCTACTTCAACAACCGCCACCGTCGCATCGGGCACGTCTTCCACAATCGCTTTCTGTCTTCGGTGGTCGACACCGACGCGTACCTCGCGGCCGCGGTCGCCTACGTCCACCGAAACCCAGTCGAAGCGAAGCTCGTGCTGCTGGATGACCTCGCGGCGTACGCGTGGTGCGGCCACGGTGCGGTCGTCGGCGCGCGCCCACCGCACGCCTTCGAGGCGGCTGCGATGACGCTCGCGCTGTTTGAGCGCGACCCCGCCGCTGCCCATGCAGCCGTCGCGAACGCTCGGCGCGTTCCGGCGCCGCGAGACTGGAAGCCGCGGCTGCCTAGGCCAACGCGTGCGCCCGCCGACTTCCAAGGCGCGAACTTCGACGCGATTGCCGCCCATGCTGCGCGGGCTGCCGGGAGCTCGGTCGGGGAGCTCCTGTCGCGATCTCGGACGCGCGCGGCGGTTCGCGCGCGGGAGATGCTGGCGCGGGCGGCGGTGCAGGAACTCGGCATGTCGCTGACCGCGGTGGGCCGCCGCTTGGGCGTCTCTCAACCCGCAGTCTCGAAGATGCTCCGCCGCGCGAAGTTATGAAGTTATGGAACGTCCCCGCGGTTTTCTCTTCCGTCGCGAACTGCAACATGTTCTAATTCCGAAATGCCCACCGACGCAGCTGAGCCCGTGAGCGAGTTCTCGCCGCCGCGGCTCGCGGTTTCGCAGCTGAAGCGCATCCGGCGCATCGTCGACGCGGCGATTGCGCTCGCGGAGTCGGGCGGCTTCGACGCGGTGCGGCTGCGCGATGTGGCCGACGCCTCCGGCGTCGCACTCGGCACGCTCTACAAGTACTTCCGCAGCAAGGAAGACGTGCTGCTCTTCGCGGTGAACGAGGACAACGAGCAGCTGCTGCGGATCCTCGCCGCACGCCCGCCCGAATCGGCGCGCGCGACGGAGCGCCTGGTCGAGCTGTTCGCGCGCGCGACGCGCGGGCTCACGCGGCGACCGAACTTCGCGCGCGCCGTGCTGCGCGCGATCGCGGCGAGCGAGGCCGCGAGCGCGGTGCAGCAAGCCGCGTTTCACCTGCGCATGTCGCGCATGATCGTCGCGGCGCTGCGCGGCGAGCCCGCGGACGCAGCGACGCCGCTCTCCGAACTCGTCGGGAGCGAGCGCGAACGCCTGATCGCGCGCGTGCTCCAGCACGTCTGGTTCTCCTCGCTGATCGGCTGGGCGAGCGGGCTCCACCCGATCGCAACCGTGATGGAGCGCATGCAGGAGACGATCGAGCTGGTACTCGAGGGCGGCTGAGCCGCGCGTTCGAGGGCTTTCGTTCTCGACACGACGGCGCGTCGTGGGCATAATCCGAAACTAGAACACGTTTCAAAAACGTGAATTGCCCGGTGGCCCCCCGATGCGGATCGATCTCTCCCCCGAACAAGAGTCGCTGCGCGCGCAGATCCGCTCCTACTACAAGGAGCTGTTCGCAGAAGGCGACCTGCGCGCCCGGCTCGACGCGGAGTGGGACCAACTCGGCGGCCCGGCGTTTCGCGAAGCGATGGGCCGCATGGGCAAGGACGGCTGGCTGACGATCGGCTGGCCGCGCGAATGGGGCGGCCAAGGCCGCAGCCACCTCGAGCAGTTCATCTTCTGGGACGAGACCTGGCGCGCGCGCGCGCCGCTACCGCTGATTACGGTGAACACGGTCGGCCCGATGCTGATGAAGTACGGGAGCGACGAACAGAAAAGTCACTTCTTAGGGAAGATTCGCAACGGCGAGATGCTGTTCGGGATCGGCTACTCCGAGCCGTCCGCCGGCACCGATCTGGCGTCGCTGAAGACGCGCGCAGTTCGCGACGGCGACGCGTGGGTGATCAACGGCCAGAAGGTCTTCACCACCCACGGTCACGAGTCCGACTACATCTGGCTCGCGGCGCGCACCGATTCCGAGGTGCCGAAGCACAAGGGCATCTCGATCATCCTCGTGCCGAACTCGGCGAAAGGCTTCAGCTCGACGCCCATCACCACGCTCGGCGGTGAGCGCACCAACGTCACCTACTACGAAGACGTGCGCGTTCCGCTCACGAACACGGTTGGCCCGGTGAACGGCGGCTGGACCCTGATCACCGGCCAGCTGAACCTCGAGCGCATCACGCTCGCGATGCCGGCCTCGCTCGAAAAAGTGTACGAGGAAGTCGTCGGGTGGGCGCGCACCACGGAGCGGCCAGGCGGCGGGCTCGTTGCGGGAGTGCCGTGGGTGCAGGCCAACCTCGCGCGCGTCTACGCGAAGCTCGAAGCGCTGAAAGTGCTGAATTGGCGAAGCGCGTGGTTGATCGATCAGGGCACGCCGGGTATGGCCGACGCCAGCGCCGTGAAAGTATTCGGCACCGAGATGGTGATCGATTGTTATCGCCAGCTGCTCGAGATCACCGAGTCCCTCGGCATCGCGCGCCGCGGCGAGCCCGGTTCGGTGACCGACGGCCTAATGGAAGGCGCTTACCGCCTCGCCATGGTGAACACCTACGGCGGCGGCGTGAACGAAGTGCAGCGCGACATCATCGCGCAGGCGGGCCTCGGCCAGCCGCGCTCGCGCAGGTAGAGGAGAGCGACATGCCGCTCACGGCGGGACAAAAACAAGCGCTCGAGACGAGCATCCGCGCGTTCGTCGGCAAGCCGATTGGCCCGAAGTTCACGGGCCGCGACGCGGTGAACGAGCCGATGATTCGCCAGTGGTGCGATGCGATGGGCGATGCGAACCCGGTGTACCTCGACCCGGCCGCCGCGAAGGAGAGCGTGTTCGGCACGCTCGTTGCGCCGCCGATGATGCTCGACGCCTGGACGATGCAGGGCTGGGAGATGCACAAGGGCTACGACACGCCGCAGAACGAAGAGCATCGCCTACACAAGCTGCTCAGCGACGCGGGCTACACGGGCGTGTTAGGGACCGACACCGAGCAGGCGTTCCACCGCTACCTGAAGCCGGGAGACGCGGTCACGGCCGAGACCGTGATCGAGAAGATCAGCGAAGAGAAGGCGACCGGCGCGGGCGTCGGCTTCTTCATCACCACGCGCACGCGCTTCACGGATCGAGCGGGCGCGGAGGTCGGCTGGCAGACGTTCCGCGTGCTGAAGTTCATCCCGAAGGAAGCGCCGCGCGCGGCAGCCGCCGCGAGCGGCGGTGCGACGCAGGCCGCAAAGCCGTCGCGCCTGAAGCCGCCGATGGGCCACGACAACGGCTGGTGGTGGACCGAGGTCGCCGAGAAGAACCACCTGCCGATCCAGCGCTGCAAAGCTTGTAACAAGCTGCGCCACCCACCGCGCCCGATGTGCGACGCGTGCGGCTCGCTCGCCTGGGATTCGATCGCGGCGAGCGGACGCGGGACACTGCACAGCTTCACCGTGATCCACTACCCGCAGTTTCCGGGTTACGACTTCCCGATCGTCGCCGCGCTGGTCGACCTCGAAGAGGGCGAGCGCATCCTCTCGAACCTCGTCGGCTGCGATCCCAAGCACGTGAAGATCGGCATGCGCGTCGAGTGCTTCATTCACAGCGATGAAGACGGCTTCAAGCTGCCGCTCTTCAAGCCGGCGGCATGACAACCATGGATTTTGCCTACTCGGAAGAGCAGCAGAGCGTGCGCGACCTCGCGCGCGGGATTCTCGAGCAAGAAGCGACACAGGAGCGGCTGCGCGCGGCCGAAAAGACCGAGGACTGGATCGATGCCGCGCTCTGGCAGCGACTCGCCGCCGCCAACTTGTTGGGGATCGCGCTGCCCGAAGCGCACGGCGGCATGGGCATGGGCTTTCGCGAGCTGTGCGTGCTGCTCGAAGAGATCGGCCGCGCAGCCGCGCCGAATGCGGCGTTCGCCGCGCTCGTGCTCGGCGCGCTGCCACTCGCCGAGTTCGCTAGCGCGGGGCAGCGAGCGCGCTGGCTGCCGCGCGTCGCGAGGGGCGAGGCGATCCTGACTGCGGCGCTCGACGACGCGGGCTCCGCGAACGCGCTCGCACCGGCGACGCGCGCGCGCCGCGAAGGCGCCGACTGGGTGATCGACGGCGCAAAGCGCTTCGTGCCGCACGCGCGCGCGGCTAGCGCGGTGCTCGTGCCCGCGAGCACCGAGCGCGGCGTCGCGGTGTTCGTGGTCGAGACGCAGGGCAGCGGCGTGTCGCTCGAAGGGAAGCGCGTCTCGAGCGGCGAGCCGCTGTTCGACCTAACACTCCGCGCTGTGCGAGTCAGCGAGGAAGCCCGGCTGCCCGCCGATGGCGCTGCGATTCTGCGCTGGCTCGAGCCGCGCGCGCTGACGGCGCTCGCCGCGCTGCAAGCCGGCGTGTGCGACCGTGCGCTCGCGATCACGGCGCAGTACACGCGCGAACGCGTCCAGTTCGGCGTGCCGATCGGATCGTTCCAGGCGGTGCAGCATCGCGAGGCCGACGCGTTCATCGATCTCGAGGCGATGCGCTGGACGCTCTGGCGCGCGGCCTACCGCCTCGCGGAGGGCTTGCCCGCGCAGCGCGAAGCGCGCGTCGCGAAAATCTGGGCATCAGAGGGCGGCTCGCGCATCGTGAACGCCGCCCTGCACCTGCACGGCGGGATCGGCTCCGACATCGACTATCCGATCCAGCGCTACTTCTTATGGTCGAAGAGCCTCGAGCTCGCCCTCGGCGGCGCCTCGGTGCAGCTCGCCGCACTCGGCGCCGACCTCGCCGCGCATGGCCTTGCGAACGCATGAAGCCGACGCTTCGCAGCTCGGACGTGAAGCCCGGCGATGCGCTGCCGCCGCTCGATCTGCCGATCACCGCGACGCTCGTCGCCGGCGGCGCGATCGCCTCGCGCGACTACACGCCCGTGCACCACGACCCCGGCGCCGCGCAGGCGCAAGGCCTCCCCAACATGTTCATGAACATCCTCACCACCAAAGGACTGGTCGGGCGCTACGTCACGGATTGGAGCGGCCCGAACGCCGTGGTGAAGGGCGTCTGGCTGAAGCTCGGCGGTCCGAACTTGCCGGGCGACACGCTCAGACTGCGCGGCAGAGTGCTCTCGGCGACGCCCGAGCTCGTCGAGATCGAAGTGGCCGGCAACAACGCTTGGGGCACCCACGTCACCGCCAGAGTGCGCGTGCAGTTGCCGAGCGCTTAGGGAGCCGCGCATGCCGATCACGCTGAACAACGAAGCCGCAATCGCGGGCATCGGGCAGACGAAGTACTCGAAGAACTCGGGTGTCTCGGAGTTGAGCCTCGCCTCGCAGGCCGTGCGCGCGGCGATCGACGACGCCGGCCTCTCGCCTCGCGATGTCGACGGACTCGTCACGTTCCTGATGGACTCGAGCGACGAAGTCGAAGTGGCGCGCACGGTCGGCATTGGCGAGATGACGCTGTTCAGCCGCATTGCGTACGGCGGCGGCGCCTGCGTCGGGCTCGTCCACCAAGCCGCGATGGCGGTGGCGACGGGCGCCGCGAAGTACGTCGTCGTCTACCGCGCGCTGAACGGGCGCTCGGGCCAGCGCATGGGGCAAGGCGTCAGCGGCAACATCATCACCAGCGACCTAATTCATTGGTCCTGGTACATGCCGTTCGGGATGTTGACGCCCGCCTCGTGGGTGGCGCTCTGCGCGCAGCGTTACATGCACGAGTACGGCGCGACCTGCGACGACCTCGCGACGATCGCGCTCGCGACGCGCAAGCACGCGGTCACGAACCCGAACGCCGCGTTCTATCAGCAGCCGCTCACGCGCGAGCAGTACTTCGCGGCGCGCTGGGTGACGGAGCCGCTGCGGCTCTACGACTGCTGCCAGGAGACCGACGGCGGCTGCGCGCTCCTCATCACCACGCCCGAGCGCGCGCGCGATCTCCAGCAGCCGGCCGCGCTGATTCGCGGGGTCGCGCAGGCTTCGGCCGCGGGCCAGGAGCAAATGACGAGCTTCTATCGCCCCGACATGGCGGCGCTGCCCGAGATGGAGCTCGCGGGCAAACAGGTCTACGCGCAGGCCAAGCTCGGCCCCAAGGACATCGACGCGACGATTCTTTACGACGCGTTCACGCCCGAGGTGCTGATCCAGCTCGAATCGTTCGGCTTCTGCAAGAAGGGCGAGGCCAAGGACTTCATCAAAGGCGGCGCGCTCGAAGTGGGCGGCCGGCTCCCCAACAACACGCACGGCGGCCTGCTCAGCGAGGCCTACATCCACGGCGTGAACGGCATCGCCGAAGGCGCGCGCCTCGTGCGCGGGCAATCCGCGAACCAGCCCGCGCGAGCCGACCACGTGCTCGTCACCAGCGGCGTCGGCGTTCCGACCGGCGCCTTGATTCTCGGAAGAGCGTGAGCGGAGACTTGGAGGATGAGATGGCAGACGCGGTAATCGTCGAAGCACTTCGCACGCCGCTCGGGCGCGGGAAGCTGGGGAAGGGCGACCTCTCGGGGTTTCACGCTGCGCAGTTGCTCGGACGCTTGCAGATCGGCTTGGTCGAGAAGGCCGGCATCGAGCCGAGAGAGGTCGAGCAGATCTTCGGCGGCTGCGTGACCCAGGCGGGCGAGCAGTCCAATAACATCGCGCGCCACGCCTGGCTCGGTGCGGTCGCGAGCGACTACTCCACCGCGGGCACCACGCTGGACGTCCAGTGCGGCTCGGGCCAGCAAGCGAACAACCTGGTGAGCGCACTCATCAAGGGCGGCTCGATCGATTGCGGCATCGCCTGCGGTATCGAGCTGATGAGCCACGTCGGGCTCGGCGCCAACGTGATGCACGGCCCCGGCTTCTTCTTGCCTCCCGGCTTTCCGTGGGACGAGCCGATGTCGCAGTTCATCGCGATCGAGCGCATCGCCGCGAAGTGGGGAATCACGCGCGACGACGTCGATGCTCTCGCGCTGCGCTCGCAGGACCTCGCCGCGAGAGCCACGGCCGCGGGCCACTTCGCGCGCGAGATTCTGCCGATCGAGGCGCCAGTTGTTGGGGAGGACGGCAAGCCCACCGGCGCGACGCAGCGCATCGTCACCGATCAAGGCATCCGCGCGACGACGCGCGAGGGCCTCGCAGCGCTGAAGCCCGTGCAGGCCGGCGGCATTCACACGGCGGGCAACTCTTCTCAGGTTTCGGACGGCGCGGCGGGCCTGCTCTACATGAGCGCCGAGAAGGCCAAGGCGCATGGCCTGCGCGCGCGCGCGCGCATCCGCCACGACGTCGTCGTCGGTTGCGATCCGTCGTTCCTGCTCGAAGGCCCGATCGATGCGACGCGCAAGTTGCTCGCGAAGACCAAGCTCGACTTGCGCGAAGTCGACGTGTTCGAGTGCAACGAAGCCTTCGCCGCCGTGGTGCTCGCGTGGCAGCGCGCGTTCCCCGAGATCGACCCCGCGCGCGTGAACCCGAACGGCGGCGCGATCGCGCTCGGCCACCCGGTTGGCGCGACCGGCTCGCGACTGATCGTGTCCGCGCTGCACGAACTCGAGCGCACGGGCAAGAGCCGCGCGCTGATCACGATGTGCTGCGGCTCGGCGATCGGCACGGCCACGCTGATCGAGCGGATCTGAAGCAACCAGTCAAAGAGGAAATCGAGATGTCGGTTCTGGCAGGCAGAGTTGCGATTGTTACGGGCGCGGGCGGCGGGCTCGGGCGCATCGAGGCGCTCGAACTGGCGCGCCAAGGTGCAGCCGTGGTCGTGAACGACCTCGGCACGAATGCCGACGGCAGTGGCACGAGCGATGCGCCAGCGCGCGAAGTCGTGCGCGAGATCGAGGCCGCAGGCGGCCGCGCGATCGCCGCGTTCGGCGACGTCGCGGACTTCACGCAATCCGAGCGCATCGTGAAGAGCGCGGTCGACGCGTTCGGCGATCTCAACATCCTCGTCAACAACGCCGGCTTCTCGCGCGACGGCATGCTCCAGAAGATGAGCGAGGAGCAATGGGACTCGGTGCTGCGCGTCCACGCCAAGGGCCACTTCTGCATGATCCGCCACACCATGGCTCACTGGCGCGATCGCTCGAGAGCGAACGGCGGCGAGCCGGTCTACGGGCGCCTGATCAGCACTGCATCGGACTCGTTCATGATGGGCAACCTCGGTCAGTCGAATTACGCAGCGGCGAAGGCGGCGCTCACGCACCTAACACTATCGGCCGCGCGTGAGTGCCAGCGCCTCGGCGCGACGGCGAACGTGATCTTGCCGCGCGCGCGCACGCGCATGACGATGGCCTCGGCCTGGGCGGAGATGTACAAGCCGCCAGCGGAAGGCTTCGACACCTACGCGCCGGAACACATCGGCCCCGTGGTCGCATGGATCGCCTCGCCGCTCGCGCAGAACGTCAGCGGCAACCTGATCCAGATGTGGGGCAAGCACGTGCGCGTGTACGCCGCGCCGAAACCCGCGCTCGACCACGAGCACGACGTGCCGTGGACGGTCGACGAGCTACAGAAAGTGCTCGGCCCGTTCTTCGCGACGAGGAAGCCGATCGACGATTCCTTCGCGCTACCGATGGCGTAGGAAGCCGATGCAAGTCTGGGCTTCCGTCGACGATGTGCGCATGCCGCTCGCGAGGATGGCGGCGCACGCACAGCGGGCAGAGCGCTTGGGCTTCGACGGGCTCGTCGTGCCCGAGGCGGCGTACGACGCGATTCCCGCCGCGACGCTCGCGCTCGCGAGTACGACGCGGCTGCGCGTCGCTACGGGCGTGATCGTCGCGTTCGCGCGCAGCCCGATGCTCGTGGCGCAGGACAGCTGGGCGCTCGCGCAGTTATCAGGCGGCCGCTTCGCGATCGGGCTCGGGCCGCAAGTCAAAGGCAATGTCGAGGGCCGCTTCGGCATGCCGTGGAGCGCACCGGCTGCGCGCATGCGCGATTACGTCGGCGCGCTGCGCGCGTGCTTCGAGGCGTTCCAGACGGGCGAGCCGCTCGCGTACCGGAGCGCGTCGTACTCGCTCACGCGCATGCAGCCGTTCTTCAGGCCGGATGCGCTGCCGCCCGAGCACGCCCGCATCCCGGTCTGGCTGGGCGCGATCGGTCCCCTGATGACCGGCGTAGCAGGCGAAGTCGCAGACTGCGTGATCGCGCACCCCACGAACTCTTCGCCGACATATCTGAGAGATGAAATGCGGCCGAGGCTCGCGGAGGGCGCGGCCAAGGCGGGCCGCGCGGCGAGCGCGATTCGAGTCATCGCGAATCCGATGGTCGCGACGGGCCCCGACGCCGCTTGCGTCGCGCGCGAACGCGAGGCCGCCCGCGAGGTGCTCGCCTTCACCTATTCGACGCCCGCTTATTGGGGAACGCTCGAGCATCACGGCTGGGGCGACGTGGGCCGCGCGCTGCTCGCAAAGACGCGCGCGAACGACTGGGCGGGCATGAAGAGTGTCATCACCGACGAGATGCTCGAGGTGCTCGTGCCGAGCGCGGGCTTCAGCGAAATCGCGGCGCTGATCCGAGCGCGCTACGCGGGCAGCGCGGACGGCATTAGCCTGCGCATGCCGGCGGACTCGATGCACGACGCGGTGTTCGCGCGGGTCGTCTCCGATTTGCGCGAGAGTTGAGAACGCTGCGGCTTGTTTCGCGAATTGGAACCTGTTTCACTTCCTTCCCCGCAGGAGGCCCCGCGCATGACCCAACCCAGCGAGCCCGCGCTCACCGCGCCGCACAAGCTCTCGTACACCTACAAGCGCTCGCTCGGGCCCGTGCTCGGCAAGTTTTTCACAGCGCTGCGCGATCGCCAGATCCTCGGCGTGCGGCGCAAGGACGGCAGCGTGATGGTGCCGCCGAAGGAGTACGACCCGGACACTGCGGAGGCGCTCACCGAACTCGTGCCTGTTAGGGACGCGGGCGTCGTCAAGAGCTGGGCGTGGGTGTACACGCCGCGCAAGCAACAGCCGCTCGCGCACCCGTTCGCCTACGCACTGATTCAGCTCGACGGCGCGGCGACGCCGCTGCTGCACGTCGTCGATGCGGGCAGCGAGAGCCTAATGAAGACGGGTATGCGCGTGCGCGCGCGCTGGCGAGCCGAGACCGTCGGCGCGATCACCGACATCACCGCGTTCGTGCCGGAGGCTTGAGATGAGCGACAAGCCGCAAGCTTTGGGGCCCGTGGAAATCCTGCTGACGCCGATCGAGCTCGACTACACGTTCTCGGCCGGGCAGAGCGCATCGCGCTTTCTGCGCGCGATCGCGCAGGGAAAGTTGTTGGGGCAGCGCTGCCCGGTGGACGGGCGCGTCTACTTCCCGACGCGTGGTTCGTGTCCGCAGCACGGCGTCGTGATCGACGGTGAGCCGGTCGAGCTGGCGGATTGCGGCACGCTCGTCACGTATTCGATCGTGCGCGTGCCGAGCGCGAACATTCCGCTCGAGCTGCCGTACATCACGGCGCAGGTTCTGCTCGACGGCGCGAACACGATTCTGATGCACCTGCTCAAGTGCAAGCTCGAAGACGTGCACATGGGCATGCGCGTGAAAGCCGTCTGGAAACCGCGCGAACAGTGGACGACTTCGGTCGCGAACATTCTCTACTTCGAGCCGAGCGGCGAGCCGGACGCGCCCTACGAGACGTACAAGGAGCACATCTGATGCGCGACGTGGCAGTCGTCGGCTTCGCGCAGTCGCTCTCGATGCGGCGCGAGCCGAACCGCAACGAGATCGAAATCCTCGTCCCGGTGATCGCGGAGTTGAAGAAGAGCGTCGGCATCGCGAACGACCAGATCCAGTTCGTGTGCTCGGGCTCGAGTGATTATTTGGCCGGGCAGGCGTTCGCGTTCGTCTCCGGGCTCGACGCAGTCGGCGCCTGGCCGCCGGTCTCCGAGTCGCACGTCGAGATGGACGGCGCCTTCGCGCTCTACGAGGCCTGGGTGAAGATGCAGATGGGCTACGCGGACATCGCGCTGGTGTACGGCTTCGGCAAGCCGTCGATGGGCGATCTGCCGATGACGATGGCGCTGCAGCTCGACCCGTATACCGCGACACCGCTCTGGCCCGACGCCGTTTCGATCGCGGCGCTGCAGGCGCGCGTGCTGCTCGAGAACGGGCACGTGAGCGAGCGCGAGATGGCCGAGCGCGCGGTGCGCGATCGCAAGAACGCGAAGGCGAACCCGTACGCGCAGCTGAAGGGCGATTTCGAGGTGGCGAAGTTGCTGAGCGAGCCGTACCTCGTCTCGCCGCTGCGCAAGCACGACTGCGCGCCAATCAGCGATGGCGCGAGCGGGATCATCCTCGCCGCTGGCGAGCGGGCGAAGCAGCTGTGCAAGCGGCCCGCTTGGATCACGGGCATCTCGCACATCCTCGAGCCGATGGATCTGGGCGTGCGCGACCTAACACGCTCGCGCGGGGCCGAGATGGCTGCGCAGAAAGCCGGCGTGTGGCGCGACAAGGTGGACGCGGCCGAGCTGTCGGCGCCGTTCACGCATCAGGAGATCCTGGTGGAGCGCGCACTCGGGCTGTCGGCGAGGACGAACGTGAACCCGTCGGGCGGCGCGCTCGCGGGCAACCCGATGATGGCGGTGGGCCTCTCGCGCATCGGCGAAGCGGCGCGACGTGTGTGGGACGGCAGCGCCGATCGCGCGGTCGCCCACGCGACTTCGGGACCCTGCCTGCAGCAGAACCTCGTGTGCGTGCTGGAGGGCAAGTAGTCATGGCCGAACTGTGCGGAGTCATTGGGGTCGGTCAGACGAAGTACGACGCGCGGCGCAAAGACGTCTCGATGGCGGGCTTGTTACGGGAGGCAGCCGAGCGCGCGCTGGCGGACGCCGAATGCACCTGGAAGGACATCGACGCCGTCGTGATCGGGAAAGCCCCCGACATGTTCGAGGGCGTGATGATGCCGGAGCTGTTCCTCGCCGAGGCCATCGGCGGCGCCTACAAGCCGATGCTGCGCGTGCACACCGCCGGCAGCGTGGGCGGCTCGACGGGCATCGTCGCGGCGAGCCTCGTGCAGAGCGGCGTGCACGACCGCGTGCTCACCGTGGCGTACGAGAAACAGAGCGAGTCGAACGCGACCTGGGCGCTCTCGATCTCGCTGCCGTTCAGTGTGGCCACCGTCGCAGGCGCCGGTGGCTACTTTGCGCCGCTCATTAGGGGATACATTCGGCGCTCGGGAGCGCCGGAGGACACCGGCATTCGCGTCGCGGTGAAGGATCGCCAGAACGCGCTCAAGAACCCGTACGCGCACATTCAACTCGAAGACATCAGCTTCGAGAAGGTCGCGAACTCGCCGATGCTCTGGGACCCGGTGCGGTACCTCGAGACGTGCCCGTCTTCGGATGGTGCGTGCGCGATGGTGATGGCGCGCGAGAAGATCGCCGAGCGCAGCCCAAGGAAGGTGGCGTGGATTCACGCGACCGAGATGCGCAGCGAGCCGACGTCTTTCTCGGGACGCGACCAAGTGATGCCGCGCGCGACGCTCGACAACGCGAAGTCGCTCTACAAGAAAGCCGGCATCACGAACCCGCGCAAAGAACTCGACTGCGCCGAGATCTACGTGCCGTTCTCCTGGTTCGAGCCGATGTGGATGGAAGGCATGCTGATCGCCGAGCGCAACGAAGGCTGGAAGATGACCTACGAGGGCGCGACGGCCCTAACAGGCGACTTCCCGGTCAACATGAGCGGCGGCGTGCTCTCCTCGAACCCGATCGGCGCGTCGGGCTTGATTCGCTTTGCCGAGAGCGCGCTGCAAGTGCGCGGCATGGCGGGCGCGCATCAGGTGGACGGCGCGAAAAAGGCGCTCGGGCACGCCTACGGCGGCGGCTCGCAGTACTTCTCGACGTGGATCGTCAGCAGCGCAAAACCGTGACGCAGCGCGTCGCGCACCGAAAGAACGGGGCCAGACCCCAATCTTTCGCTGGTGGGGGGCGGTAAGAGGGTTTTCGGGGGGTTCGGTCGTTAGTTGCGACACCAGCGAAAGAAAGGGGTCAGACCCCGATCCTTCGCTGGTGCGTCATGTCGGATGGGAGAGGGCGATGGCGGATCTGGGCTTCTGGACGTTTGCGGGGAAGGATCCGGGTGCGCTCGCGCTGGTTGCGCCGGATGAGCGGCGCTTCACGCGCGGCGAGCTCGCGGCGCGGGGCAACCAGGTTGCGCGGGGGCTCGCGGCGCTGGGGCTCGCGCCGGGCGAATCGGTAGCCGCCGTCGTCGAGAACGGCGCCGCGTTCATCGAGCTGTATCTCGCGTGCTTCCAGACCGGGCTCTACCTCGTCCCGATCAATCACCACCTGGCGGGGCCCGAGATCGCGTACATCGCCGCGAACTCCGAGGCCAGAGTGTTCGTCGGTAGCGCGCGCTTCGCGGAGCCCATTCAGAAGGCGGCGGCGGAGCTGAAGATCCCGCCTTCGCACCGCTTCGCGCTCGGCGAGCTCGATGGCTTCCGGCCCTACGAGGAACTCAGCGCGGGGCAATCCAGCGCGCCGCCTGATGAGCGCACTGCCGGCGCGATCATGAACTACACGTCCGGCACCACCGGCCAGCCGAAGGGAGTGCGGCGCCCACTGACTGGCCTCGACCCCGATCTAATGGGCAGCCTGTTCACCGGCTTCCAGCAGATGTTCGGCGTGAAGCCCCTCGACGGGAACGTTCACATCACCGGCTCGCCGCTCTATCACACCGCAGTCCTGATGTTTGCGTCGGGTGCGTTGCACATGGGCCATGCGGTCGTGCTGATGGATCGCTGGACGCCCGAGGAGATGCTGCGCCTGATCGCGAAGTACCGCGTAACAACCAGTCACATGGTGCCGACGCAGTTTCACCGCATGCTGCAGCTGCCCGCCGAAGTTCGCGCGAAGTACGACTGTTCGTCCACCCGCGCGATGGTGCACGCCGCGGCGCCGTGCCCGCCCGACGTGAAGCAGAAGATGCTCGCGTGGTGGGGCGACTCGATCTGGGAGTATTACGCCGCGACCGAGGGCGGTGGCACGATCGTGTCGCCGGGAGAGTGGCGCAATAAGCCAGGCACAGTCGGCAAAGCCTGGCCGAACAGCGAGATCAAGATTCTCGACGACGACGGCAACGAGGCCGCGACCGGCACGCCCGGCACCGTCTACATGCTCCGCGGCCAAGCCGACTTCGAGTACTACAAGGACAAAGAGAAGACCGACAAGGCGCGCCGCGGCCGCTACTTCACCGTGGGCGACATCGGCTACCTCGACCCTGATGGCTACTTATTCCTTTGCGACCGCAAGAACGACATGATCATTTCCGGCGGCGTGAACATCTATCCGGCCGAGATCGAGTCGGTTTTCTTGACGCACCCGAGTGTCGGTGACGTCGCCGTGTTCGGGATTCCGCACGAGGAATGGGGCGAGGAAGTGAAGGCGGTGGTCGAGCCCGCGCACGGCGTAGTGGCAAGTGATGCGCTCACGCGCGAGCTGCTCGATTGGTGCCGCGAAAGGCTCGCGAAGTACAAGACGCCGAGGAGCATCGACTACGTGGCGGAGATGCCGCGCGACCCGAACGGGAAGCTCTACAAGCGGAAGTTGCGGGACCCTCATTGGGCCGGGCGCACTCGAAACATCTAGGGGGATGACGTCATGGAAACGCCCGCGGTGCCTGCGATCCCCAAGCCTTCGGGCACCGCCGTGCTCTTGCGCGACGGAGGCGCTGGGCTCGAAGTGTTATTGCTGCACCGCGCCGACAAGTCCGCACACGGCGACTGGGTGTTTCCCGGCGGGAAGGTGGAGCCGAGCGACGTGGTCGGCGGCGACGCCGGCTCGGTCGATTCCGCACTGCGCGCCGCCATTCGCGAGACGCACGAGGAAGCTGGCGTGAACCTGGCCGGCGCACGGCTGCCACTGATCGCGCGCTGGATCACGCCCGAGGTTCGCCCGAAGCGCTTCGACACCTGGTTTTTCCTCGGCGCGCTCCGCGCGGACGAGGCGGTGGTGGTTTGCGGCTCCGAGATGACCGAGCACCGCTGGCTCACGCCCGGAGCTGCGCTCGATCTGCACCACGCCAAGGAGTTCGCGCTCGCGCCGCCGCAGTTCGTGACGCTCGCGTGGCTCGCAGACTTCTCGCGCGCCGAACATGCGCTGCGCGAGTTGCCCGTGCGCCCGCTGGTCACCTTCCGCCCGCGTCCGTGCAGGCTCGAAGATGGCATGTGCATGCTGTACGACGGCGACGCGGGCTACGAAGCGCGCGACCCGCACACGCCGGGCGCGCGCCATCGCTTCTCGATGCTCGCGAGCGGCGCGCGCTACGAGCGCAGCTGACTCGCGCGAGGTGTTAGGCGCGATGCCGAAGCCCGAACTCGATCCCACGAGCTGCCCGCTCTGTGCGGGGCCGAACTCGTGCGGCCCCGCCGCCGGCGAGGAGCGCTGCTGGTGCTTCGACGTGCAGCTCTCGAGCGCCGCGCTCGCCCGAATTCCGGAGGAGGCGCTCGGCGTCGTCTGCATCTGCGCGAAGTGCGGCGCAGCGGCGCCTCTGCTCAGCGCCCCTTGAACACCGGCTTTCGCTTCTCGAGGAATGCGCGTGGCCCCTCGGCCGCATCCTCGGAAGCCATCGCCTGCATGCCATACCGCTGCTCGATCTCGAAAGCTTTCTCCTCCGGCATCGCCTCCGTCTCGCGCAGCCTCGCGAGGATCGGTCTCACCGCGAGCGGCCAGTTCTCCGCGATGCGCTGCGCGATCTCTTTCGCCTTGGCGAGCGCCTGTCCGTCCGGCACGACGTGATTGATTAGGCCGAGCCCGTGAGCGCGCCGCGCCGACAGGTCGCCGCCAACGAGCAGCATCTCCGCGGCCACGGCGTACCCGATCTGGCGGCGCAGCCGAACCGCGGAGCCCGCCATCGGGAACAGCCCGCGCTGCACCTCGGTGACGCCGAACTTCGCGCTCTCGCCGGCGACGCGGATGTCGGTGCCCGGCAGGATTTCGGTGCCGCCTGCGCGCGCGAAGCTCTCGGCCGCGAGGATCACCGGCTTGTTAGGCCGATACGTCTTCAGCCATGCGCCGTAGATCACGTGCGGCTCTTTCTTCACGCGCTCCATGTACGGGTTGTCGCTGAGTCCGCTTCGCAGCTTCCCGATCTCGGCGAGATCCATGCCCGCACAAAACGTGTCGCCGCGGCCGGTGAGGATCGCGACGCGCAGCCCGGGATCCTCATCGAGCTGTCGCCACGCGTCGTAGAGCCGGCACATCACCTCGCAGTTCACGGCGTTCTTCTTTTCGGGCCGGTTCAGCGTTACGACGAGCACATGCTCCTCGCGCTCGACCACGACGACCGGTTCGGGCATGCGCACTCCTTCAGGGCCTGGGAATCCAGAGCGAACGCGGGTCAGCGTCAAGCCCGCGCTGGGTCGGCAGCGATAGCCGGTCGCAAAGGGAGGGGCGCTGAGCGCCCAAAGCAGCAGCGAATCAACCAGTTCGGACGGCGAGTTGCCTATCGCTCGAGCGCCGACGGAGACTTCGCATCGCAGGCTTCCCCTCCGTGGGACGTGGATCTCGCGCCCATCCCCACCAGAGTCTTGTGAGCCAGCCCACACAAAATGCGAGCACCACCCGAGCGTTTACAGGGCCACTCACTCAGCAGATCGGTGGCCTTTCGTGTTAGTTTGCCTCCGCTTCGGGTGCCCTCGAGTTTCGTCGACGCAGCGTCGAGCGAACGCAGGCACATCGACTCCCCCAAAAGCTGATCACTCTGGAGAACGAGATGAAGGCCCTCAAGTTGGTGGTACTCGCGCTGGTGTTGTTTGCGGCGCCGGCCTTTGCCACCCCGGTGCTGCGGCAGGTTACCGCCGTAGGCGACCACTGGTTTCTCGACTACAACGGCATCGTCGATGTGAACGGCGTCGCGACGGTGATGCCGGGCCTCTCGGCGCGCGTCGGCTTCAAAGTCACTGGAATGTACTACGACGCGGGTTTGAATCGGACGTTCCTCGAGATGGACATCACGGTGAAGAACACGACCAATGCATCGATCTGGCAGCACGCGACGGTGTCGGGCATCGGCTTCGACACGAACCCGAACGTCAAGCGCGCCGGCAGCGGCTCGAGCGGCGACTACGGTTTCGTAGCGCTGAACAAGAAGCTTCCGACCGGAGCCGGCTTCGTGGTCGAGGTCTGCGTCAGCGGTCGCCTGAATCAGTGCAACGGTCCAGCCAATAACGCAACGCAGATCGGCCAGGTCGGCCACGCGAACGTGACCCTGGCGTTCTTCGGCAACTGGACCTCGCCGATCGACTTCTCGAACTTCGGCATCCGCTATGCCGATCTGTTCTCGAGCCAACTCGGCGTGAACGGCTTCGCCGGTATGGGCGTGCCGGTGACGCCGCCGATCCCGGAGCCGGCTGCGGCCGCGGTGTTCGGCATCGGCGCGCTGCTCGTCGGCGCAGCCATCCGCCGGCAGCGAGCAAACTAAGCGCGCGCCTCGACGCGCTCTCTCTGAAGCGCCGAGTTCGAGCAGTCGAACTCGGCGCTTTGCTTTTGGGCGCGGCGGTGTTCACTCAGCCTCGGCGTGGTACACAGTCGCGCCCGAATACGAGGTCGCCATGCAGATCGATTTCACGCCCGAACAGAAGAAGCTCGCAGCCGAATTGCGCGCGTACTTCGAAAAGCTGATCACGCCCAAGGTGCTCGAGGAGATTCGCGGCTCCGAGGGCGGTGGCCCGGAGTTCCGCCGCGTCATGCGCCAGCTCGGGGCGGACGGCTGGCTCGGCATCGGTTGGCCCAAGGAGTACGGCGGCCGCGCGATGAGCGCGCTCGAGCAGTACATCTTCGCCGAAGAGATTCAGCGCACGGGTTTTCCGATCCCGTTCCTCACGCTGGGCACGGTCGGCCCAACCATCATGAAGTTCGGAACGGATGAGCAGAAGATGCGCATCCTGCCGAAGATTCTTGCGGGCGAGCTGCTGTTCGCCGTCGGCTACTCCGAACCTGGCGCTGGCACCGATCTCGCTGCGCTGAAGACGACCGCCGTGCGCGACGGCGACGAGTACGTGATCAACGGCCAGAAGATGTTCACGAGCCTCGCGGACCACTCGGACTATGTGTGGCTTGCAGTGCGCACCAGCCAAACCGCCTCGAAGCATCGGGGCATCTCGATGATTCTCGTGCCGCTGGATGCGCCGGGCGTGAAGATCACCCCGATCTGGACGATGGGCGGCGTGCGCACGAACGCGACTTATTACGACGATGTGCGCGTTCCCGCCGAGAATCTGATCGGCGGCGAGAACAACGGCTGGACGCTGATCACCAACCAGCTGAACCACGAGCGCGTTTCGCTCTTCAACTACGGCCCGATGTCGGAGAACTTCGATGAAGTGGTGCGCTGGGCGAAGGAGACGGAGCACCCGAAGGGCGGGAAAGTGATCGCACGCACGTGGGTGCAGCAGTCGCTCGCGAAGTTCAAGGCGAAGCTCGAGGTGCTGAAGGTGCTCAACTGGAAGCAGGCCTGGGACATCACACGCGGCGGCCTGCACCCTGCGCAGGCGTCCGCCGTGAAAGTGTTTGCGAGCGAGTTCAACGTCGAGGGCTATCAGCTGCTCGGCGAAGTGCTCGGCGAAGCCGGGACGATTCGCGACGGTTCTCCGGGCGCGCTCCTGCGCGGCAAGATCGAGCGCACCTACCGCTCAGTGCTGATCCTCACGTTCGGCGGCGGCACGAACGAGGTGCAGCGCGACATCATCGCGATGGCCGGCCTCGGCATGCCTCACTACAAAACGTGAAGAGCACGGCACAGAGCACCGGCTTCGAGGGAAGGCGCGGTGCGAACGTATTTGATTGCATGGCGGATGCAGCTGGCGGCGTGGGACGCCGCGACTGATCCGCTCTGAGGGGCAGTGATGGATTTTTCTTATTCCGAAGATCAACAGGCGTTGCGGGACCTCGCGCGCAAGATGCTCGAGGAGATCGCTACGCACGATCGCCTGAAGGAAGTGAAGGCGACGCCGGAGCGCATCGACCGGAATCTCTGGCGCGAGTTTGCCAAGGCGAACTTGTTGGGTGTCGCGATCGAGGAGCGCTTCGGCGGCAACGGCACGGGCCTCACCGAACTCGCGATCGTGCTCGAAGAGATCGGCCGCGCAGTCGCGCCTATCCCGGCGTATCCGGCGCTCGTGCTCGGCGCACTGCCGATCAGCGCGTACGGCAGCGAGGCGCTGCGTGCGAAGTGGCTGCCGCGTGTCGCCTCGGGCGAGGCAATTCTCGCGCTCGCAATCGTCGATGATCGCCCGATCGACGTGCTGAGCGCGCGGCGCGAAGGCGATGGCTTCGTGCTCGATGGCACGCGCTCGCTGGTGCAGGCCGCGCACGTCGCAGACGCGATTCTCGTGCCAGCGCGCACGGATGCGGGGAGCACGCTGTTCGTGGTCGATGCACGCGCGGCGGGCGTGAAGCTCGAACGCGTCGAGACCACGGACGAACAGCTGCGCCCACACTTTCACGCGAGCGGCGTGCGCGTCGCGGCGGCGGACGTGGTGGGCGCGGTCGGCCAAGGCGACGAGATCCTCGCGTGGATCTCGCAGCGCGCGACGCTCGCGCTCTGCGCGATGCAGGTCGGCGTCGCCGAGCGCGCGCTCGAGATCACCGCGCGCTACGTCACCGAGCGCAAGCAGTTCGATCGCCCCATCGGCAGTTTCCAGGCGGTGCACACGCGCGCCGCCGACGCCTACGTCGACGTGCAGGCGATGCGACTGACCCTGCAGCGCGCGCTCCACCTGCTCGAAAACGGCGAGGACGCGACGGAGAACCTAATCATCGCGAAGTACTGGGCGGCGGAAGGCGGCGCGCGCGTCACCTATGCAGCGCAGCATCTTCACGGCGGCATCGGCGTCGACATCGACTACCCGATCCATCGCTACTACCTGTGGGCGCGCCAGATCGGGCTGCACCTCGGCAGCGGTTCTGAGCAGCTCGCGCTGCTGGGCGAGCGGCTCGCGAGCTGACGCCGGTCGCTGCGCGCTCCGCCGGTCGCTGCGCGCCCGCGTTCTTCTCGGTTGACTTCGCTCGGCTGCGCCTCGCTGCGCGCTCCGCTTGCTTCAGTTCAAGTCGCTCGAAGTCTTGATGACTTTGCCGACGATTCCGTAGGCCTGCGCCTCTTCGGGCGACATCCAGTGATTGCGGTCGGTGTCGATCTCGACCTTTTCGATCGGCTGGCCCGTCGCGTCGGCGATCGTCCGGTTGAGGCGCTCGCGCGCTTTGATGATCTCTTCCGCCTCGATCCGAATGTCCGTCGCGCGCCCGCCCACCCCGCCGAGCGGCTGGTGAATCATGAAGCGCGTGTTCGGCAAACAGAAGCGATCCCTTTTGGCCGCTGCGAGGTAGATGTGCGTGCCAGCGCTGGCGACCCAGCCGGTGCCGATGATGCGCACACGCGGCTTCACGAACTTGATCATGTCGTGGATCGTGTCGCCGGCCTCGACGTGTCCGCCCTCGGAGTGCAGGAAGATCGTGATCGGGTCGTCGCTCGCGGTGGAGAGCGCGAGCAGCTGCGCCGTGATCTCCTGCGCGAGTCTCGACGTGACTTCGCCGTGGATCAGGATCGTGCGCGACTCGAATAATCGCTCGGCGATCTTCGGCTGCATCACGTTCGGGATCGCAGGAACCTCGGGCTTGTCGTCTTCTTCGTCGCTCACGCGGGCCTCACATCGGTTGGGGCGCGGACGGTAACGGAGGGCGGTCGCTTCGCACCCGCTTGCTAGTTCCCGAGCGGGTCCGCGAGCAGCGGCGGCGCGGGTTTCGGAAGCCCGGGCGCGCTCCACTTTCCATCGCGGTCGGCATCGACGTAGATCGCATTCGTGAATGCAAAGGGCGTATAGCCCGGCAGAACCGCGGCGTACGTGTCGTTCGCTTCGCCCTCGACCTCGATGAACACGAACGAATCGCGCGCGAAGCGCAGCGGCAACGCGATGCTCTGGCCTGCCGCGATCGGCTTCGTCGCCGCGAGTTCTGCGTTCACGTACACGCGCAGCCCACTGACTGGCACCCACGGCGCCGCGCGCACCGTGACGCGCAGCTCGCCGGCCGTGCCTGCGAACATCTCGCCCGGCCCGGCGCCCCCGAGCTGCACGAACGGCAGCGGCCCGGTCGTGCCGAAGCTGCGGCCCGCGCGCAGCGCCCCGAGCAGCGCGGCTTCGTCGAAGGCGCTGATCGCGTCGTCCGCCGTCGCGATGTAGTTGCGCGGCACCGCCACGATCTCGCCGCGGCTGTGCGAATCGCTGTTCGCAGTCGCGGTGCGCCGCTCGCCTTGCAGCAGCAGCGAGAGCCAATCCGCCCGCACCAACCGGTAGCGGCTGAAGCGCTTGCCGTTCAGCACCTCGATGCCTGAGAAGTCGAGATCGCGCAGGCCCGTCGCCGCGTCGCGTTCGAGCAGCACGCGGTTGCCGTTTGCGTCGAGTGGCCGAGCGGGATCGAACGGTTTGCCGTTCACGCCGAGGTGCGAGAAATAAGAACCGTCGCCCACTTTGTTGGGCTTGCTTTCGCGCGGGTGGTTGATCTGCACGAACGGCTCGTCCGTCGCCGCGCGAAGTTCCGCGACGATGGCGCGAATGCGCACGCCTTCGCTGTGCGGCGCGCCGCCGCGGCTGGCCGTGCGCTCGGAGTTCAGCGGAAACGCGTTCAGGTGCCCGATCGTGAACGGCGTGTCGCCGCCGTGGAACGTGCCGGTGACCTCGACGCCGACGATGCCCGCGATGCGGTCCCCAAGCCCGAGCCGCGCGATCGTGGGGCGCGCGTCCATGACGCGGTCGTGCTCGGTTGTTACGACCACCTCGCCGCCTTGCGCGGTGAACGCCGCGAGCTGCTGCGGCAGCGGCAGCGCCGCGTCCATGCTCTCGGCGCTGTGTACGTGCAAGTCCGCGCCGATCCAGCCAGGGCTCGCGAGAGCGCGCGCGGGCGCTGAGATCTCGAGCGCACGCGTCTCGCCCGCGGCGAGCGTGAGCTCGGTCTCGCGCACGTCGTACTCGAGCCCGCGCGTCGCGAGCACGCGGTAGCGCCCCGGCGCGAGCACCACATCAGCCGGGTCTGTCTCCGCCGACGCCAGCGAGATCACGTTGTCCGCGCCGCCCTTGCGCAGCTTTCCCTTGCCAATGCGCAGCCCGAGGCCGTCGTCGTCGAAGTGCGGCGTCTTCGTTTCACCGAGGCCGACGAACACCAGCCGCATCGTTTGGCCGCGCGGCAGCGTGAGCGTCGCCGCGCCGCCGAGTTCGAGCGCTGCGAGCGCGCCGCCCTTCGCGCCGAGCGAGAATTCCCGGACGAGCTTGCGCCCGCCTGGCGCCACTACGCGCGCTCGATAACTCCCGGGCGGAAGCCGCAGTGCGAAGCGGCCGTCGGCCCGCGGGCGCGCCTCGCTCACGGGCGCGCCCTTGGCGGTCTCGAAGTGGATGCGCGCTCGCGGGTCGCTGACGCGGCCCGTAACAGGTACGGCGCCCGGCAGCAGGCGGTCCGCGGTCGAAGCGACATCCGCGCGCTCGCCCACGTGAATCAAGCGCTCGAGAATCAGCGTCTCGCTCTCGTCCAGCGACATCAGCGGAATCTGGAGCAGCTGCGGCAAACGCGGCGGATCCCCGCCCAACCAGAACTCGCGCGCGACGACGGCGGTTAGCGTGAAGTCTTCGCCTGTTACGGAGAACGTGGGCAGCTCGCGCGCCTTGCCATCAGCGCCGACCGCGCGCGCGGAGCGCAGCTCGAGCCCATAAGAAATGGGCGGGAGGCCCTCGCCGCCGACCAGCACGTGTACGTCTTCGCTGGAAACCATCTCGAGCATCGACCAGATCGAATCGCCGCCCGGATGCTGGAAGCCGTGCGAGCGCTCGCGCTGGCTGCGCATGAGGTGGAACGAGCGCAGCTGCGCGCTCGCGTGCATCGCGAGTTCTGCGTAGCCGAACACGCGCCCTGCGCCTGGCAGCCGCGTGATCTCGGTGGTGACGCGCAGCGCGCGCGGTCGCGCGGCCGAGAGCGCGTGCGTGATGCGCACGCGCAGGCCATCGCTCTCGCCCTCCGAGATCACGCGCGCTTCACCGCTTGCGATTTCGGTGCGCACCGCCGAGATCGGCAGCACGCGCTCGCGATCGAAGTTCGGTAGCGAATGCAAGCTCGACCACTGGTCGTTGGCGCGGCCGCAGTGCCCGAGATCGATCAGCGTTCCGCCGCGCGGCGAGAGAAACGTCTCGTGCTCGGGCGCCGCCACGGCCGCGCACAGCACGCCGTTCGAGAGCGCATAATCGCCGACGCCGGCGTCCGCATCGGGGCCACCGACCGCGAGCGCATCGAAGTGCGGGGCCGTAATTCGCTCGGCAAGAAGTGCGCCGGAGTGTCCAGCGGCGGGGGCGAACAGTGCTGCGAGGAGAGAGACCCTGAGAAGTGCGCGCGAGCGTTTCACGGCGCGCACGATAGCCGCGTCGCGCACTGAGAACAGCGAGTGCTCGCGCTAGAGTCGCGCGCTCTCGGAGGCTCGATGCGCGTCGGAGAAGTTCGCCACCCGGAGCGCGGCGCAGCGGGCAAGCCCCTGGCCGGCGTGCGAGTGCTCGCGGCCGAGCAAATGCAGGCGCTGCCGTATGCGACGCAGTTGCTCGCGCACCTCGGCGCCGAGGTCGTGAAGGTCGAGCCTCCGGGCCGCGGCGAAACCGGCCGCGCTTCGAATCCGTTCATGCTCGACGAAGACGGCCGCAAAGTCGGCGCCACGTATCTCAGGAACAACCTCTCGAAACGCAGCATCGAGATCGACCTGAAAGCCGCCGCCGGCCGCGATCTCTTCAAGCGCCTCACACCGCACTTCGACGTCGTCGCCGAAAACTTCCGCGCCGGCAGCATGCAGCGCCTCGGCCTCGGCTACGCGGCGCTCGCCGCACTCCACCCACGACTCATTTATGTGTCGCTCTCGGGCTTCGGGAATCTCGTGCCATCGCCGTACGCGGACTGGCCCGCCTACGCACCGATCGGCGAGGCGATGGGCGGCATCTACGAGCCCGCGCGAAAGCCCGGGCAACCACCTCCGGTGGTTGTGGCTGGGGCGTTAGGCGACAACGCCACCGCGCTCTACGCCGTGATCGGCACGCTCGCCGCGCTGCGCCACCGCGATGTCAGTGGCCTCGGCCAGCACGTCGACATCGCCATGTACGACTCGATGCTCGCGATGGCCGACATGGTCCCGCAGCTGTGGTCGATGGGCGCGCCCGCCTCGATGGCTGGCCCTGGCACGACTGCGCTCGTGGCCGCGTTCAAGGCGCGCGACGGCTACTTCGTGATCGCCGTCTTGCGCGAGCACATGTTCGAGAAGCTGTGCAAGTTGTTGGGGCGCGAGGCGTGGCTGAGCGATCCGCGTTTTGCAACGCGCGTCGGCTGGGCGCAACAGACCGAGGGCGTGATCCGCCCCGTGCTGGAAGCCTGGGCCGCGGACAAGACCAAGCTCGAAGCCGCGCGCACGCTCGCCGAGCTGGGCATTACGGCCGGGCCGAGCAACCTCGCCGAAGACATCGCCGCCGACCCGCATGTCGCCGCGCGCGACATGCTGATCGAAGTGCCGCGCAGCGATGGCGAGCCCCCGTACCTCGTGGTCGGCAACCCGGTGAAGATGTCGCGCCTCGCCGAAGGCCCGGTGGGGCCCGCGCCGCGGCTCGGCGCGCACACCGAGGAAGTGCTGCGCGACGTGCTCGGCGCGGACGACGCGGAGCTCGCGCGGCTGCGCAAAGAAGGAGCGATTCCTTGAGATCGCGCTTGCGTTGCACAGGATTGTTCACGGTCGTTTGTTTGGCAGTCGCGTCCCTGGGAGCCACCCCGGAACCTGAACTGTTAGGAATCTGGGCGTGGAACGCTAAGTGGGAAGTCGCACACAAAGAACTCGAGCTTGGATACGCCATGGCGACCGCCCCGGCTCTGATCGCGAACTTTTGCCCGAACGGTGAGTTTCGGATGGCGACCGGTATTTTCTACAGGACGGACGACTCTATCGAACTCGGTTCGAGCGATGGAATCGAGACCTACCGCGGCACCTGGATTCGGACGCAGGATGAGTTCGTTGTGCGGTACCGGTTGGCCTCAGCGGAGCTAATTGATTCAGAGACGTTCGATCGGGAGCAGCGGACGGAGATTGTGGTCGAGCCTGCTTTCATTGGGGACGTCCTCGCGTTCGCGCATCGCCCACGCGGCGTCGCCAATCCCATCGCTTGGGTCGTCGCGTTGCGATCCGCGCGCGACTACGAACAGCACGTGAGGGGCAGGTTCGTCGAGTGCGCTGATAGGACGAAGGCAGGCGGAGGCTTGACTAAAGAGAGGTCGCCAGAGAAATGAGTGATGGACTGGCTGGCTTTCGCATCGAAGGAAAAGTCGCAGTTGTTACGGGCGCGGCGCGCGGAATCGGGCTCGGTGTGGTGGAGCTACTCGCAGAAGCCGGCGCGCGCGTGATCGCAGCGGACATCATCGCGGGCGGGCACGATGGGCTCGCGGCGAAGAGCGTCGGGCGCGTGGTCGCGATGCGGGCCGATGTCTCGAAGCGCGCCGACTTCGACGCACTCGTCGACACCGCCGTGCAGCGCTTCGGCCGCCTCGACATTCTCGCCAACGTCGCCGGCATGCTGCGCGTCGCGCCGACGCTCGAGATGGCGGAACCCGACATCGACCTCTTGCTCTCGGTCAACCTGAAGGGCGTGCTCAACGGCTGCCGCTCGGCCGCGCGCGTGATGGCGCCGCAAGGCAGCGGCGCGATCGTGAACATCGCCTCGAGCGCCGCTTATCAGGCGTACCCGAAGTACGGCATCTACGGCGCCACCAAGGCCGGCGTCGTCGCGCTCACGCGCACGCTCGCCCTCGAGCTCGCGAAGAGCGGCATTCGCGTGAACGCCATCGCGCCCGGCATGGTCGACACGCAGATGGCCGGGCGCCGCTATCGGAATGCCGACGGCAGCCAGACGCCCGAGCAGCGCGCCGCGATGCTGGCCGAGATGAGCGAGCGCAGCCCGCTCGGCATCCCCGGCGAGCCGCGCGACATCGCGCACGCCGTCGTCTACCTCGCGAGCGACGCGAGCCGCTACATGACAGGGCAGGTGCTCCACCCGAATGGTGGCGCGCTGATGGTGAGCTGAGGAGTCCTAGATGGCGATCGATCTCGCTGCGCTGATTTCCCCCGCGCACACCGCGCTCGTGACCCAAGAGATCCAGCGCGGAGTGATCGGAGATCTCTCGGCGTTGCCCGAGCTCGCGCGAGAGGGGCAGCGCGTCGTCCCGAACATCGCACGGCTATGCGAGGCGGCGCGCGCGCGCGGCGTGCGCGTGATTCACTGCACGGCGATTCGCCGCGCCGATGGGCTCGGCGCGAACAAGAACGCGCGCATCTTCCAGTACATGGCGAAGGCGGAGCCAAAGCTGGTGACCGGTTCTGCGGCGGTGGAAATCGTGCCCGAAGTCGCCGTAGCGCCGAGCGATCTCGTGCTGGCGCGCATTCACGGGCTCTCTCCGTTCCACGGCACCGAGCTCGACTTCGTGCTGCGCAACGAGGGCATTACGACGATCGTCGGCGTTGGCGTATCGGTGAACGTCGCGATCATGAACCTCACGTTCGACGCGGTGAACGCGGGTTATCAGGTCGTGCTGCCGACGGATGCGATCGCCGGTACGCCGCGCGAGTACGCGGAGCAGGTGTTTGAGCACACGCTGCGCAACGTCGCGACGCTCGCGACGACCGCAGACGTGCTGGAGGCATGGCGATGAGTGATTTGCCCGAGCACGTGCAGCGCAACCGCGAGGCATGGGACAGCTGGGCGCCCGATTACGCCCAAAGAGTCGCAGCGAGCTGGACGCGCGCGGAGCCGACGTGGGGAATCTTCGGCGCGCCCGAGGTCGAGCTGCGCATGCTGCCCGACGACCTCGCGGGCAAGGACGCGATCGAGCTCGGCTGCGGAACCGCCTACGTCTCGGCGTGGATGGCGCGCCGCGGCGCACGCGTCGTCGGCATCGACAACTCGGCGAAGCAGCTCGAAACCGCGCGCGCGATGCAGCGCGAGCACGGTCTCGAGTTCCCGCTCGTGCACGGCAACGCCGAGGCCGTGCCGTACCCCGACGCGAGCTTCGACTTCGCGATCTCCGAGTACGGCGCGTGCCTGTGGGCCGATCCGCAGCGCTGGGTTCCAGAAGCCGCGCGCTTGTTACGGCCGGGCGGCCGCCTCGTGTTCCTCGTGAACTCGATGCTGATGTCGCTGACGACGCAGCCCGTTCAGGGAGTGCCGGCGACGAACGAGTTGCTGCGCCCGGCCTTCGGGCTCTACCGACTCGAGTGGCCCAACGACCCGGGCGTCGAGTTCCACCTCACGCACGCCGAGTGGATTCGCGTGCTGCGCGGCGCGGGCTTCGAGATCGAGGCGCTGCTCGAGGTGCGCCCGCCCGCGGACGCGACCACGAGCTGGGACTTCGTCACGCTCGACTGGGCGCGCAAGTGGCCGTGCGAAGAAGTCTGGAGAGTGCGCAAGCGCGGCTGAGCGCGAGCGTGCCAAGGCCGGAGTGCGCCATGGTTCGCCTGACGAAGCGGGGAGTCGCACCATGAACTGCCAAGTGACTCGGGCCGACGCGACCCTTGGCGCCGTCGTCACCGGCGTGCGGCTCGCGCGACTGAGCGACACCGAGTGGCGCGTGATCGAGGCGGCATTTCACGCCCACGGCGTTCTCGTGTTCCCGGGCCAGCACTTGAACCGTGAGCAGCAGACGGCGTTCGGCCGGCGCTTTGGCGAACTCGATTCGCTCGTCGCGAAGACCGGCACGGTGCCGATCAGCAATTTGCGGCCCGACGGAAGCCTGCGCGACCCGGCGGACCCGGTGTTAGGGATTCTGCGCGGAAACGAGGGCTGGCACACCGACAGCTCCTACATGCCGCTGGCGGCGAAGGCGTCGATTCTCTCCGCCGAAGTGCCCACCATGAGCGGCGGCGAAACGGAGTGGGCCGACATGCGCGCCGCCTACGATGCGCTCGAGCCGGGCACGCGGGCGCGCATCGACGGCTTCGCGGCGCATCACTCGCTCGTCTACTCGCAGGCGAAGATCGGCGAACGCGCGAGCAGCGCGCTCGCGTACGGGTCGGAGGGCCACGCGCCGCCGCTGCGCCCGCTCGTGAAGCGACACCCAGTAACAGGCCGCCGCTCGCTGTTCATCGGTCGCCACGCGTATGGGATACCCGGCCTCGCCGAGCAAGAATCCGAGCGCTTGCTCAGCGCGTTGCTCGCGTTCGCGTGCCAGCCACCGCGCACCTGGCAGCATCGCTGGCAGGCGGGTGACGCCGCGATCTGGGACAACCGCTGCGTGCTGCATCGCGCGCGCCCGTTCGATCCCGCGCAGCCGCGCGTCATGCATCACACCCGGATCGCCGGCGAGCCGGCGACCGAATCTGGGCTCGCGCAGCGCGGACTTCCGCAATAACTCGCGCCGCGGACTCAGCCCAGCGCGCGCCAGCGCTCCTGCAAGCCGAGCCCGTCGACCCAGTATTCGAGGTAATCGCGGTCGAGCAGCGGCGTCGCGGCCAGGATGCGCGCGGCTTCGGCGAGCTGCTCCGGCGCGCCCGCGAGCAGCGCGTGCAGGATCGCGTCCTCCGGTGTGAGCGCGCCGCCCGAACTTGCAGCGCGCTGTGCGGCCTCGCGCGCGTAGTCGTGCCGCACCTCGCGAGCTCTCTTCCGCGCTACTGCGCCTTCTTCCGCCCGCCGGTCACGGCTTCGTACACGTCGTCAAGTGTTACGACGGTGTCCGCGCGCGGCGCGGCGGTGAAGAGCTGCGCGCCGTCGAAGGAGATGTCCGTCACGAGATCGCGCTCGACCGCGACGAAGATCTCCTGCTCGACTGTCTCGGTGTCTTCGCCCTTCACGCGGCAGCCGTACCACGAGAGCTTCACGATCGGCGTGCCGATCAGCGCGGGGAAGCGGATCCCCGAGTCGGCGCGGAAGGGGGCGCGGTCGCCCTGCGGAAACACTTGGACGCGTTCGACGAACTCCTCGCCATCGACCGCGACCGAAACGGTGCAGTACGTCGGCTTCACCCAGTCTTTGACGACTTGTTTCCCGTCCTTGGTTTCGTGTTCGGGCACGAGCGGCACGCCGCGGTCGTCGATCTTCACCTCTACCCAGCCGTGCGGGTGGGCGAGGATGTAGTCGCGCCGCTCGATCGGCAGCGACGAGGCGCAGGCCAGCGCGGCGACACCGATCAGCAGCACGATCTCGCGCGAACGCATGGGGTTCCCCTCGTTACAGCGCGTCCCGCACGAACGCGCCGCCCTTTAGGATGGCGCGAACCTTGGTTTTGTTCTGGAGCAGCGCGATATCGGCGGACGGGTCGCCGTCCACCACTAGCAGGTCTGCGTAGTAACCCTCCCGAATCATGCCGGTCTTGATCGCGCCGCCGAGTAGCTCGCCGCCGTTCTTCGTGCCCCAGCGGATCACGTCGAGCGCGGGAATGCCCACTTGTTTGACGTAGAACTCGAGCTCTTCCATGTAGCGGCCATGGGGCAGGACGATGATTCCATAGTCATCGCCGAGCACGACTTTCATGCCGTTCGCGCGCGCTTGCTGCACGCGGCGCAGCACGTTCTCGAACTCGTTGCGCAGCGGCGCCATTTGCTCGGGCGTCGCCATCGAGAGCGCCGCATCAGGCGCGATCATCTGCGCGGTGAAGAACGCGCTCGGCACCCAGAACACACCGCGCGCTTGCATCGCGTCCATGCACTCTTCGTCCATCTGATCGCCGTGATCGATCACGTCGATACCGGCGGCGACGGCTTCGAGCAGCACGTTCTTCCACACACAGTGCGCGCGCACCTTGGCGTTCCGCGAGTGCGCAGTGCGCATCACGGCGTCGAGTTCGGCTCTCGAGAGGCTCATCGCGCCTTCGTACTCGGGCACGGCGTGTCCGCCCGAGAGGAACAGCTTGATCATGCGCGCGCCACGCTTGATCTCGGTGCGCACGGCGCGCTCGAACTCATCAGGGCCGGAGCAGAGCAGCTGCGCGCCCTTGTTGCCTAGGTTCCACCACCACTTCTCGGTGTCGGTGTAGCCGCCGACGGCGTCGAGACCGCGGCTCGCGGGCATCATTCGCGGGCCGGGGATTAGGCCTTCTTGGATCGCGAGCCACACGTCGGCGTCGATGGTGCCAGCGTTCGCGCCGCTCGACACCACGCTCGTGATGCCGCACTCGAGCGCGAGTCTCAGGTTCTTCGCCGCAACGAGCGCGAGGTAGTTCTCAGGGCGCTCGACGCCGAGCGGTTCGGGCTGGATCGTGATGTTGTTGTACGAGGCGTGAAAGTGGCCAGAGACGATGCCGGGCATCACTGTCTTGCCCGCGAGCTCGATCACGCGATCACCGGGCTTCGCGGCCACAGGAGCGGCGCCGACGCTCGCGATGCGCTCGCCGTCGATCACGATGTTCGTGCCGGGTTTCGCAGCGCTGTCGCCGTCGAGCAGATTCGCGTTCTTCAGAACTAGTCGCGCCATCGCGCTTCTCCTCAGGAAAAATGACTACGCTCGCCGAAACGCCGCGAGCAACTCGCGCTCTTTGCCGCGCGCCTGCTCGAGGTGGCGTTCCTTCACCGTGTCGAAGCCGCGCACGATTTCGGGCAGGCTCGCGATCTCTACCGCGATCGGCAGGTTCTCGCGCGTGAGCGCATCGAGCAGCTCGCCCGTCGTCGTCTCGTAGCGCACGATTTCGGCGCGCTCGTCGCGGCGCTGCTTCGTCCAGCCGAACGGGTCGAGCGGGCTGCCGCGCAGGAACTTCAGGGCCGCCATCGCCTTGAACGCCGGCAGCATCAGGCGCATGGGAATCGACCACTTCTTCACGCGGCCGGTCTCGGGGTCGCGCGGCGCGAGGAACGCGGGCAGGAACTGCGGCGAGAGGTGGAGCGAGAGCGAGAAGTCGCCCTCGAACTCGCGCGAAACCTGCGCGGCGAACGAGCCGTCCGAATACAGCCGCGCCACCTCGTACTCGTCTTTGTACGCGAGCAGCTTGAAGTAGTAACGCGCCGCCGCTTTCGCCAGCGCGTCGTGCCCGCGCACGGCTCGTTGCTCGTGTTCCGCGACGCGCGCGACGAACTTGCGGTAGCGCTCCGCGTACGCGGCGCCCTGATAAGCGGTGAGGAACTCCGCGCGCTTCGCAACCAGCGCGTTGAGCGTCGCGTCCGCGAGCGCCGCGGGCTCGCGCAGCAGCGGCTTGGCTGCGCGCTTCACCGCCTCGGGGTCGTGAGCGAGCAGCCGCCCCCACGCGAACGCGCGGCGGTTCAGCTCGACGCCGCGGCCGTTCAGCAGCATCGCGCGGTCGAGCGCGGCATGGCTCACCGGCAGCTTGCCGCGCTGCCAGGCGAAGCCGAGCAATAACATGTTCGTAGCGATCGTGTCGCCGAGCAAAGCCAGCGCGAGCTCGTTCGCGCCCACGGCGTGCACGTTCGCTTCGCCGCACGCGCTACGCACCGCGCCCAGCATCTTGTCGGCGGAGAGATCGAGGTTCGCATTGGTCGCGAACTCCGCGGTGGGCTGCACGTGCGAGTTCACCACTGCCGTGGTGCGCGGCGAGAGTTTCGGGAGATTCTCGAGACTGGTCATCACGACGACGTCGCAGCCGATCGCGAGATCCGCGCCGCCCGCGCCGATGCGCGTGGCGTGAATCGCCTCGGGTGTTCGCGCGATGCGCACGTGGCTAGCGACCGCGCCGTTCTTCTGCGCGAGGCCGGTCACGTCGAGTTCGCTCGCGCCGCGGCCTTCGAGGTGCGCGGCCATCGCGAGGATCGCGCCCACCGTGACGACGCCCGTGCCGCCGATCCCCGTGAGCAGCACGTTGTAGGGCGCGTCGAGCACGGGCAGCGCCGGCTGCGGCAGCGCCGCAAACAGCGCGCTCTCGTCGATGCCCGCTCGCTTCGTTTCCGCCTTGCGCAGCTTGCCACCTGTTACGGAGACGAAGCTCGGGCAATAACCTTTGACGCACGAGAAATCCTTGTTGCAGCTCGATTGGTTGATCTTCCGCTTGCGCCCGAACTCGGTTTCGAGCGGCTCGATCGAGATGCAGTTGCTCTGCACCGAGCAATCGCCGCAGCCCTCGCACACGAGTTCGTTGATCAGGATGCGGCGATCCGGGTCGTCGAACTTGCCTTGCCGGCGCAGGCGGCGCGCTTCCGCCGCGCAGGTCTGGTCGTAGACGATCGCCGTAACACCCGGCACTTCGCGCAGCCGCTTCTGCACGGTCATCAGCTCGGAGCGATCGTGGACGGCGACGCCAGCCGGGAATACGCCCTCGTCGAACTTGGTGACGTCGTCCGTCACGACGACCACGCGCTTCACGCCTTCCGCGACGAGCTGCCGCGCGATCTCGGGGCAAGTCACTTCGCCTTCGAGCGGCTCGCCCTCGATCGGCTGTCCGCCCGTCATCGCGACGGCGCCGTTCACGAGCAGCTTGTAGGTGATGTTCACGTTGGCAGCGACGCAGGCGCGGATCGCGAGCAGGCCGCTGTGGAAGTAGGTGCCGTCGCCGAGGTTCTGGAAGACGTGCGGGAGCGAGGTGAACGGCGCGGTGCCGATCCAGTTCGCGCCTTCGCCGCCCATTTGGGTGGCCCCGAACGTCCGACGTTCGGGGAGCCAAACGGCCATGCCGTGGCAGCCGATGCCGCCGAGCGCGATCGAGTCTTCGGGCACCACGGTCGAGGTGTTAGGCGGGCAGCCCGAGCAGAAGCTCGGCAGGCGCATCAGCTGCGCCGGCGGCGCTACCGGCGCGCTGGCGACCGCGGCGCGCAACGAGCCCGCGTGCTCGGGCGCGCGGCGCTCGAGCCAGCCGCGGATCACCGCGGCGATCGCGCTCGGCGTGAGTTCGCCCTCGTTCGGCACGAGCGGCGAGCCGTTCTCGTCGCGTTTCCCCAACAAGCGTGGCCGCTGCGGCTCGTTGTAGAGCACGCGCGCGAGCTGCTCCTCGACGATCGGCCGCTTCTCCTCGACGACGAGCACATCTTCGAGCCCCGAACAAAACGCGCGAATCCGCTCCGGCTCGAGCGGCCAGGTCATCCCCACCTTGTAGATGCACAGCCCGAGCGCAGCGCACTTCGCCTCGTCGAGGCCGAGTTCCTCGAGCGCCTGGCGCACGTCGAGGTAGGGCTTGCCAGCCGTGACAATTCCGAAACGGCGCCACGGTGCATCCAGCGCCACGCGATCGACCGCGTTCGCGCGCGCAAACGCCTGCGCCGCCGGCAGCTTCACCTGATACAGCGCGCGCTCGATCTCGAGCGGGATGTTGTTCATCGTGATGTGGTGATCGCGCGCCGGGAACGCGAACTCGGGCACGACGACGCGCACGCGCTCGGGGCCAACCTCGACGGACGCGCCGCTGTCCACGGTGTCGGTCAGGCATTTCATCGCGACCCAACAACCTGAGAAGCGCGACATCGCGAAGCCGAGCACGCCGAAGTCGAGGTACTCCTGCACGCTCGCAGGGTTCAGCACCGGGATGCCGGCGTGAATCATCGCCTGCTCGCTCTGGTGCGCGATCGAGCTCGACTTCGCGCCGGGGTCGTCGCCGCACAGCGCGAGCACGCCGCCGTGCTTCGCGGTGCCCATGTAGTTGCCGTGCTTGATCGGGTCGAGCGAGCGGTCGACGCCAGGGCCCTTGCCGTACCAGATCGCGAACACGCCGTCTTTTTTGGGCCCCGGCTGCACCATCGCTTGCTGCGTGCCCCAGACCGCCGTGGCCGCGAGGTCCTCGTTCACGCCGGGCTGGAAGAGCACGTCGCAGCGCTCGAGGTGCGCGCGCGCTTCCCAGAGCCCGAGGTCGTAACCGCCGAGCGGCGAGCCGCGATAGCCGGAGATGAAGCCCGCTGTCGCGAGGCCCGCCGCGCGGTCGCGTTCGCGCTGAAGCATCGGGAGGCGCACGAGCGCCTGTACGCCGGTGAGGAACACGCGGCCGGTCGTGCGCGTGTAGCGGTGGTCGAGCTCGTAGCTGGCGTCGAGGAGCGGCGTGTTGGGCATGGGATCAGCGAGGGGCGTTAGCGCCGCGGCGGGGAGGAATCAAACGGCAGAATCGGAACTCGCCCGCGAAACCCACGACTCCACCAGCGCATACAGCACCGGCAGCACGAGCAGCGTGAGCGCCGTGGAGGAGAGAATCCCGCCGATCACGACCGTCGCGAGCGGGCGCTGCACCTCGGCGCCCGCGCCGGTGGAGATCGCCATTGGCACGAAGCCGAGCGACGCGACCAGCGCCGTCATCAAGACCGGGCGCAGGCGCGTGAGCGCGCCCTCGCGCAGCGCGTCCTCGATGCCGCGCCCCTCGCGCCGCAGCTCGTTCACGAACGAGAGCATCACGACGCCGTTCAGCGCCGCGGTGTTCAGGCCTGCGGCGCGGTCGCGCTCCGTCTCG
>JANNDT010000344.1:0-2645 GCA_031387905.1 Deltaproteobacteria bacterium | reverse complement strand
GGCTCTTCCATTCGACCGCCGCAGTCGTCACGCCAGCCCCGGGCTGTTGATAGAACTCGACGATCTGCGGCAGCACGGCGCCGTAACAAAGCAGCGTCAGCGTGCCCGCGAGCGCCAGCGCGCCGAGCGGCGGGAGCACGTTACGCAGGCGCCGCTCCGGCGCGCGCGCAACCAGTGCGAGCCACACGAACCCATGCGCGAGCGCGACGAAGCCCATCGTGAGATGGAATGACATCCCCAGCGCGAGGGTCGCGGCGTAGGCGAGCCAAGTGCGCGCACGCGGCGCGGCGAGCGCGCGCAGGAACAGCTCCGTCCCGAGCGTGGTCGCGAACAGAATGCCGGTGTAGCCGCGCGCGTTCTGCGAGAACCACACGGAGTGGTAGGCGAGCGCGACGAACGCGGCGCCGAACAGCGCCGCGCGCGCCCCGAATAACAACAGCCCGAGCCGCCAGCTGGCCCAAACGCTCGCGACACCGAAAGCGAGCGCGGGCAGCCGCAGCGCCCAGGCGCTCTCGCCGAACACGTTGATCGAAGCGCGCGCGAGCAGCGAGAACAGCAGGTGCTGATTGTCGTCCGTGTACTCGGTGACGATGCGCAGCGCGGGCGAGCGCACGAAATCTACGAGCGTGAAGATCTCGTCGTGCCAGAGGTCGCTGTTCGAGCCGATCGCGCGCACGAGCGTGGCAGCGCCCATTAACAGCACGAGCAACACCAAGGCCGTACGCGCGGATGGCGCCGAAGCGTCATTCACGGCGGGCGCGCGCCAGAGCGGCGGCGCGAGCTCGCTGTTTGGCCTCGGCACGAAGGCCCCCGCGAGCGCGAGCACGCCGTGAAGCGCGAGCAGCGCGCGAAACAATGCGAAGCCGATCTGCCGCGAAATCTCGAGCCGCGCGGGCGCACCCATCGCCGCGAGCGCTGCCTCGAGCGCGTCTACCGGAAACGCGAGCGCGCCGAGCAGCGCAAAGGCGCCGACTGCGGCAAGCGCGATTCTTCCGCCCGTCATCATTGCGCTCCCCGCCCGCGCGCGAACCTGAGAAGATCGCGGCGCAGCGCAGGATCGATGAGCGGCGCGGCGAGCGCGAGTGCGGCCACCGCGATTGCGCCGCGCGCGAACTCGCTCGCGAGGGGAAGAAGTTGCGACGCGTAGCCGAACAGCGCGCACGCGAGCACGGGCCGCACGAGCGGCGCGATTCCCGGCAGCGAGATTTCGCTGCGCGTCGCCAGCGCGTGCGCTGCAAGCGCTGTCGCCAGCGTGCCCGCGACGATCGCGATTGCACCGCCGCGCGTGCCATAGGTGGGCACGAGCGCGAAGCCCGCGATCAGCGCAACCGCCGCGCCGGCTGCGTTCGCGACGAGTTCCGCGCGCTGCCGGCCCACCGCCAATAACACGTAGCGTGCGTGCGCCCCCACCAGCGAAACCGGCAGCATCCAGACGAGCCAGGCGAACACATCACCCGAGCGCGCGAACGGCGCGCCGTAGAGCAGCGCGCAGAGCGGCGCCGCGAACAGCACGCCGAACAGGCCGCCGAGCGCACCGAGCCAGGCGCTCGCGCGATACAGCGGCTCGACCAGCGCGCGCAACCGCTCGGCGCCGCCGCGCGAAGCCTCGACGAGCGCGGGGAACAGGTTGAAGTGATAGAGCTGAACGAACGCACCGAGCGCGATCGCGAGCCGGTGCGCCGCGCCGTACCACGCGAGTTCCGAGGCCGGGGCGAACTCGGCGACGATCAGCGTCGCGACGTACTGCGAGAGCGCCCAGAGGATGCGACTGAAGCCCACCGGCGCGGCGTCCCGTAACAACGTCGCGAGGCGCGCGGCGTCGCCGTCCAGCTTTGGCGAGCCCACGCTGCGGCTCTGCATCGCCAGGTAGTAGAGCGCCATCAGCGCAGTCGAGGCGATCTCCGCGAGCCCCACGCGCAACACTGGGGTCTCGGCGGAGACGAAGGCATACACCGCCAGCGCGAACGCCAGCATCCGCAGCGCCTGCGCCGTCGCGACGACGAGCATTCGCCCGAGGCCTTGGAAGAGCCAGTTGAGCGCCCAGGGCGCTGCGATTAGGGAGAGGCCGAACACGCGCACGAGCGAGCGCGTCTCCGCCGGTTGATCGAGAAAGAGACTCCCCACCCAGATCGCTGCGATCGATGCGAGCGCGAGCCCGAGGCGCAGCGTTGGAATCGCGGCGGCAAGCCAGCGCGCCGTTCCGGGCTCGCGCGCGAGTTCGCGGGCGCCGATCGGCGCGAAACCGAAATCGACGACGAGGAAACCGAGCATCGTGAGCGCGGAGGCGAGTTCGACGCCGCCATAATGCTCGGCCGAGAGCGTGCGCGCGAGATACGCGAACGCGGCGAAGCCCGCGAGCTTCGCAACGCCTTCGCCGAGCGCGAGCGCGGCGAGATCGCGCAGCAACTCGCGCGCGCTGCGCGGCGGGCGCGCGCCGCTCACGCGCGCCTCGTCGCGTAGGCAAGCGCTTCGCCGAGACTCCACGCACAGGAGAGCAGAAAGATTGCGGGCAGCGCGCGCGCGAAGCCCGCCGCGAACAGGCTGCCGCGCTGTGCGCGCTCGGCGATGCGCCGCGCCGTCAGCAGAAACGGCAGTGCGGGCGTGAGCGCGAGCCAGGCGAGCCGGCGCGCGAGGCTGGCTTCGCG
>JANNDT010000331.1:0-2265 GCA_031387905.1 Deltaproteobacteria bacterium | reverse complement strand
AGCCGACGAACCGAGCGCGAGATCTTCGAAGCGCTCTCGCAACGGCCCGCGTAGCCACGACCCAACAGGCACCGTGAAGCCGTGCTTGCGGCGCTGCGCGATCTCGCGCGGCAGGTACCTCGCTCCGACTTCTCGCAGGAGCCGCTTGGTTCCGCGCAGCCCGATCTTCCACGATCCCGGGAGCGCCGCGACTCGCCGCACGAGGTCCCAGTCGAGGTACGGCACGCGCGCCTCGAGCGAGGCGAGCATTCCCATCTCGTCGATCTTCGCCAGCAGGTCGCTCTCGAGCCAGCCGCGCGAGTCTGCGTGCAGCGCCGCATTGATGGCCCCGTCGCCGCGGTGTGCCTCGATTTCGCTACGCAGCATCGCCTCATAGGGCAGCGCGCTCGCCGCCACAAAGCGGTCTCCGAGCAGACGCCGGCGATCGCGATCGGCGAAGAGCGGCGCCCGCAGGGGCGGCAGCGGCAGCCCCAGCTTGTCGAGGCCCAACAACTCGAGCGCGACGTAAGGCCAGTAGCGGCCCATGTACCCGCCGAAGACTTCGTCCGCGCCCTCGCCGCCGAGCACGACTTTCACGTGCTCGCGGGCGGCGCGGCTCATCGCATACGTCGGCACGATCGCGTAGTCCGCGAGCGGCTGGTCGAGCGAGCGCACGATCGCGGGAAGATTCGCGAGCGCCTCGTCAGCCGTCACTCGCAGTTCGCGATGCTCCGTTCCAAACTGCGTGGCAACGCTTTGGGCGTAGCCGACCTCGTCGACCGAGGCGTCGCCGAAGCCCACCGAGAACGTCGACAAGGGCGTTCGCGCGTGGCGCCGCGCGAGCGCCACTAACAAGCTCGAGTCGAGCCCGCCGCTCAGGAACACACCCACCGGCACGTCGCTCTCGAGGTGATCTCGAACCGCCCGGGACAACTCGTGGTCGAGCCAATCGCGCGCTTCGCGAGCCGAGCGTGCTGGCGCCGCGAGCGGCGCGGACCAGGGCCGATGGGTGCGCGTGCTCCCATCGGGTGCGATCTCGAGAACCGTCCCGGCGGGCAGGCGCTCGACGCCGCGCCGGCAGGTCTGCGCGCCGCCCGCGTACTGTCGCAAGAAGTACGAGTTCATCGCGGCCGGATCGAGCGCAGGCGCGCCAGCGGGACCGCTGAGCGCGAGCGCCTTCATCTCACTCGCGAACGCGAGGCGTTCCGGCGCGGCCTGGACGTACAGGGGCTTGATGCCCAGCGGATCGCGCGCGAGCAGCAGCCGCCGCGCTGCGCGGTCCCAGAGCGCGAAGGCGAACATGCCCCGCAAGCGCTCGAGGCCCGCGACGCCGTGGGCCTCGTAGAGCGCGAGGATTACCTCGGTGTCGCCGCGGGTCGCGAGCGGCGCGCCTGCGGCGATCAGCTCTTGGCGAAGCGCGCGGTAATTATAGATCTCACCGTTGTAGACGACCACGGTCCGGCCCGAGACGGACGTCATCGGCTGCGGGCTGCCCTCGAGATCGATGATCGAGAGGCGCCGATGCCCGAGCGCGACAGGCCCGTCCGCGTACACGCCGCTGCCGTCAGGGCCGCGGTGCGCCAGCGCGCGCGTCATCGCCTCCACGAGCGCTCGCCGGGCGTGAGCCTCGTTGTCCGCCGCGCCAGCGGCGCGCGCCGCGAAGCGCAGGACTCCAGCGATGCCGCACATGCGCACGGCAGCCTAGCCCGGATGAGTTATCAGGGGCGCGGCGCGTGCTAGGAACTGAGTCAGAACGGGCGGAGGCGCGTGAGCAAGGAACGTCGACGTTGGGTCCCTGTCTCCCACGGCTGGGTCGGGGCGCCAGGGCTCCTGGTTCGCTCGCTGCGCGGCGCGCGGCTGGTGGTCTCGTACCCGAAATCCGGCCGCACCTGGTTGCAGGTGATGCTCGACGCGCTCGGCGTCGACGCGGAGTACACGCACTTCGGTTCGGGCGTGCACGCGGCGCGGCCGATCGAGGCGATCCTCGCGAACCCGCTCTGGTGCCGCGGGCGCCGGAGCCTCCTGCTCGTCCGCGACCCGCGCGACACGCTGGTGTCGTCGTACTTCCAGGCGACCAAGCGCCGCCGCGTGTACTCGGGCGAGATCTCCGACTTCGTGCGCGACCCGCGCTTCGGCATCGACAAGCTGGTGCGCTGGAACCTGATGTGGGCGGAGTTGGCGAAGAGCCGCGAGCGCTTCGCGATCGTCTCCTACGAGGCGCTGCACGCGGATCCGCGGGCGACGCTGCTCGGTGTCGCGCACTCCTTCGGCGCCGACCCGAGCGGC
>JANNDT010000322.1:0-6397 GCA_031387905.1 Deltaproteobacteria bacterium | reverse complement strand
CGCTCAACCAACCCCCCCCCCGGTACAAAAGCCAATCGGGGACGTGGTTGCCTTTTACACCAAAAAGGCAACAACGTCCCCGATTGCCTTTTGAGGGGGTTGTTAGTTCGGGCGGCGGAAGTCGAGGGCGTCGCCGCTCGGGCGGGCGTCGGCGATCACTTTCGCGCCTTCGCCGAACTCGCCTTCGAGGATCCTCATCGCGAGCGGGTCCTGCACCAGGCGCTGAATCACGCGCTTCAGCGGTCGCGCGCCGTAATGCGGGTCGTAGCCCTTCTCGGCGAGCAGGTGCTTCGCCTCGTCCGTGAGTTCGAGTTCGATGCGGCGATCCGCGAGCATCTTCCGAACGCGCGCGAGCTGAATGTCGACGATGCGGTCCAGGTGCTCGCGCGCGAGTTGGTGATACAGCACCACGTCATCGACGCGATTCAGGAACTCGGGCTTGAAGTGCGCGCGCAGCGCCTCCATCACGCGCGCTTCCATCTCGGGGCGCTGATCCTCGGCGAGCTCCACCAGGAACTGGCTGCCGATGTTCGAGGTCATGATCAGCACGACGTTCTTGAAACTGACGGTGCGGCCTTGGCCGTCCGTGAGGCGCCCGTCGTCGAGAATCTGCAGCAGCGCGTTGAACACATCCGGGTGCGCCTTCTCGATCTCGTCGAACAGCACCACGCTGTACGGCCTGCGCCGCACCGCTTCTGTTAGGTGCCCGCCCTCCTCGTAACCGACGTAGCCGGGCGGCGCGCCAATTAGGCGCGAGACGGAGTGCTTCTCCATGAACTCGCACATGTCGATCCGAATCATCGCCTGCTCGTCGTCGAACAAGAACTCGGCGAGCGCGCGCGCGGTTTCGGTTTTCCCGACGCCCGTGGGCCCGAGGAAGATGAACGAGCCGATCGGGCGATTCGGGTCTTGCAGCCCGGCGCGTGCACGGCGCACCGCGTTCGCCACCAGCGTGAGGGCCTCGTCCTGGCCAACCACGCGGCGGCGCAGGTTGTCCTCCATGCGCAGCAGCTTCGCCTGCTCGCCCTCCATCATCTTGGCGACGGGCACGCCGGTCCACTTCGAGACAATCTCGGCGATCTCCTCGGCGGTCACCTCCTCGGACAGCACCGAGCCCGCCTTCTGGAGATCCGCGAGCTTGGCCTGCTCCGCCGCCAGCTGCTTCTCGAGTTCGCGTAACAAGCCGTACTGGATCTCGGCCGCGCGCTCGAGGTTGGTCGCGCGCCGCGCGCGCTCGAGTTCGCTCGTCAGGTTCTCGCGCTGCTCCTTGATCTCGCGCACGCGCGCGATCGCGCTCTTCTCGTTCTCCCAGCGCGCCTTCAGCGCCGCGCCTTCGCTCGTGAGTTCGGCGATCTCCGCGCCGATGCGCGCCAGCCGCTCGCGGCTCGCCGCATCCGTTTCCTTCTTCAGCGCCTCGCGCTCGATCTCGAGCTGCGTGCGCTTGCGCGAACTCGCGTCGAGTTCCTCGGGCAGCGAGTCGATCTGCACGCGCACGCGGCTGGCGGCCTCGTCCATGAGATCGATCGCCTTATCAGGCAAGAAGCGCTCGGTGATGTAGCGATGCGAGAGCGTGGCGGCGGCGACGATCGCGCCGTCCTGAATGCGCACGCCGTGGTGCACCTCGTAGCGCTCCTTCAAACCGCGCAGAATCGAGATCGTGTCCTCGACGGTCGGCTCGCGGACCATCACCGGCTGGAAGCGCCGCTCGAGCGCCGCGTCCTTCTCGATGCGCTTGCGGTACTCGTCGAGCGTGGTCGCGCCGACGCAGCGCAGTTCGCCGCGCGCGAGCGCAGGCTTCAGCATATTCGCGGCGTCGGCCGCTCCTTCGGCAGCGCCCGCGCCGACGATCGTGTGCAGCTCGTCGATGAACAGCACGATCTCGCCCTGAGCCTCGGCGATTTCGCGCAGCACCGCCTTCAGGCGGTCCTCGAACTCGCCGCGGTATTTCGCGCCGGCGATCAGCGCGCCGATGTCGAGCGAGATCACGCGCTTGTTATTCAACGATTCGGGCACGTCGCCCGCGACGATGCGGCGCGCGAGGCCCTCGACGATCGCGGTCTTGCCAACGCCCGGCTCGCCGATCAGCACAGGGTTGTTCTTGGTGCGTCGTGAGAGCACCTGAATGACGCGGCGAATTTCCTCGTCGCGCCCAATCACCGGATCGAGCTTTCCCGCGCGCGCCGCCTCCGTGAGATCGCGGCCGAACTTCGCGAGCGCCTGATACTTCGATTCGGGGTCTTGATCCGTAATGCGCGCGTTGCCGCGCACGCTCTCGAGCGCCTTCTCGATCGCCGCGCGCGTGGCGCCGGCATCGCGCAAGAGGCGTGCGGTTTCGTCCTTCGGGTCATCCGCGAGCGCGAGCAGCAGATGCTCGGTCGAGACGTACTCGTCTTTGCGCTCCGCCGCTTCGCGCGTCGCTGTCTCGAGCGCGCGCTGCAGCGCGGGCGAAATCGCGGGCTGCGCGCCGCCGGTCACTTTGGGCAGGGCAGCGAGCCGCTTCTCCGCCTCGCTTTGCACGCGCTCGAGCGCCGCGCCGATCTTTTGCAGGATCGGCACCGTGCTGCCTTCCGGCTGCGCGACCAGCGCGCGCAGCAAGTGCGCTGGCGTGATCTGGCTGTGGCCGCGCGCGGTAGCGAGGCTCTGCGCCTCACTCAGGGCTTCTTGACTCTTGATCGTGAGCTTGTCGAAACGCATGGACGAGGCGTAAGCACTTCGTCCGGCCTGACAAGTGCGCGAGACGACTTCTTACTTCGCGGCGCGCCTCATCGTCACGAAAATCTCTTGGCGGCCGCGCCGTACGAGCAGCAGCGCGCCCTTCGGATTCTTGCCGACCGCGGTCTTGAACTCCGCCGCGGTCTTCACTGGAGCTTGATTCACTTCGAGGATCACGTCGTACGGCTGGAGCCGCGCGCTTTCGGCCGGCGTACCCGGCTGAACGCGCGTCACCACGACGCCCTGCGTTTCGGGTTCGAGACGCAGCTGCGCGACGAGATCGGCAGTGAGCGTCTGCACCGACAAGCCGTAGGCGCCGCTCTGCGCGGGCGAGTCACCGGAGGAATCGTCGTCGAGCGCGACGTCTTCCGTGCTGAGTGCGCCGACGATCACGTCCACGGTCTGGCGCTTGCCCTTGCGCACGAACGTCAGCTTCGATTTCGCGCCCACCGCGGTCGCAGCGACGAGCTGCGGCAGTTCGTCCATCTCGTCGACTTTTTGGCCGTTGAACTCGACGATCACGTCGCCGACGCGAACTCCCGCGTGCTCCGCGGGGCTGCCCGGCTCAATGCTGTTCACGAGTGCGCCCTTCGCGTCCGTGAGCCCCAAGAGCTCGGCGGCGTCGGGGTCCACCGGCTGAATCCCGATGCCGAGCTTGCCGCGCGACACGCGCCCTTTCGCGCGCAGCTGTGGGAGGATCTGCTTCGCGATGTTCACGGGAATCGCGAAGCCGATGTTGTCGCCGCCGGCGCGAATCTGCGCGTTGATGCCGATCACTTCACCGGCGAGATTGAGGAGCGGGCCGCCCGAGTTGCCCGGATTGATCGCGGCATCGGTCTGGATGAAGTCGTCGAAGCGGCGCGAGTCCTCTTGCTCGCTGATCCGGCGGCGATGCTTCGCGCTCACGATGCCGGCGGTGACGGTGTGCTCGAGCCCGAAGGGGTTGCCGATCGCAACGACCCAATCGCCCGGGCGAATCCGCTCCGAGTCGCCGAGCGGGAGCGAGGGCAGCGCTCGCTCGGTCTCGATCTTCAGCAGCGCGAGGTCGGTGCCCGCATCGCGGCCAATCACTTTCGCGGGCAGCGTCTCGCCGCCCGTGAGTTGCACCTCGATCTTGTCGAACTCGCCGACGACGTGGTCGTTCGTCACGACATAACCGTCCGCGGAAATCAGGAAGCCGGTGCCTTGTCCGGCAATCGGGGCGTGCGGCGCGCCGAAGAACTGCTCGAACGGGGAGCGCGGGCCTTGCCGCTCTCCGGCCTGCTCGGTTCGTTCGACCTGAATGAAGACCACCGCCGGCGTCACGCGCTCCGCCAAGTCCGCGAAGCTCGGAGGCGCGCCGCGCGGCGCGTCCGCGGGCGCGACGCCGCTGCCGTCGCGCCAGAAAGGCGCCGCTGCGGGCTTCGCCTTCGCGGCCGTCTCGTTCTCGAGCAGCCCGGCGGCGTTCGCGACGTTGTCCGCGAAGCCAACGCGAACGTCGATCATCTTGGTCGCGACCAACACCAGCGCCGCAAGCGCGAGCGAGAACAACATCGGAAGGAGCCAACGCTTCGCGGTCATGAACAAAACCTCTGTTGAGCCGGGCGGGCGGCGCCAGCACTTACTAGACGCGCCGCGCGCTCTCCGAGTTCCGCACTCGGAACCGCGCGGCGAGAAACATCCTCGGCGTGTTCACGAGAGAGGCAAGAGCACATCTGCCTGCGCGCGGCCGCGCTGGATGCGGAGCAGGGCGCGGTCGCGGCCTTGCAGCCGGAGCACGGCGCGGCGCAGCGTGCTCTCGTCGGTCAGCACCTGGCCGTCGATGCCGCGCACAAAATCGCCGGCTTTCAGGCCGATCTGCTCGGCCCCGCTGCCGGCTTGTACCTCGGCCACGCGGTAGGCGCCGCGCTCGAGCGCGAGCCGCATGCCCAGCCGCTCGCCCGCGAGCTCTGTCAGCACCGCGGGAGGAATCTCCGCCGCTGAGGCGCTTACCGTCACGGGCCGGCCATTGCGCAGCACGAGCAGCGCGTGCGCCTGCCCGGCCGTGCTGCTCTCGAGCACTTCGTAGAACTCGCGCGCCGCGCGAATCGAGTGCGCGTCGATCTTCATCAGCACGTCGCCGCGCTGCACGCCCGCCTTCGCCGCAGGCCCGCCGGTGCGCACGCGGCTCACCACCGCGCCGCGCTGGCCCGCGGGCAGCTTCATCAACTCGATCATCGCGGGCTCGAGATCCTGCAGGTCGAGGCCGAGCCAGACCGGCGCGACGGAGCCCTTGGTGACGAGCTCGTGCACGATGCGCTTCGCGATGTCGATCGGAATCGCGAAGCCGATGCCCTGCGCGCCTTGATAAATGGCGGTGTTGACGCCGATCAGTTCGCCCTCGGCGTTGAGCAGGGGGCCGCCCGAGTTGCCGGGGTTGATCGAGGCGTCGGTTTGCAGGAAGCCGTGAAAGACGCGGTCTTCGGTGCGCAGCGAGCGGTCAACCGCGGAGAGCACGCCGGTCGTGACCGTGTTCGAGAGACCGAACGGGTTGCCGATCGCGATCACCGGCTCGCCGACCAAGAGTGCGGACGACGTCCCCGGCGAAACCCACGGCACGTCCTTCGGCTCCACGAGCTGAAGCACCGCCAAATCATTGTTCTGATCGGCGCCGATCAGCTTTGCGACGAGTTCGCGGCCGTCGGCGAGCGTCACCGTGATCGTGTCGGCGCCCTGAATCACGTGGGCGTTGGTGAGCACGCGGCCCATTGCGTCGATCACGACGCCCGAGCCAAGGCTCTGCACCGGCCGGCGCATGCTCGGCTCGAACAAATCCTGGAAGAAGCGATCGAAGAGCGGGTTGCCGGAGCCGCGCGCCTGGCGTTCGCGGGGCTGCTGCTCGGTGGTGATGTTGACGACCGCGGGGCCGACCTTCTCGACCACATTGACGGTGGCGGTGCGGCGCAGAAACGGATCGTTCGCGTGCGCGCTGGATGCCGAGAGCGCGAAGCCGAGAGCGGCGGCGAGCGAGATTCGCGAGCGTGTGGTCGTCACGGCGGCGCAACCTAGAGGCCTGCGGATGGCGGAACAAGAGCGGCAGGCGGCGCTCCTAGAGCGCGCGATGCGCGAGTTCGCGCGGCGCTTTGGGCGCGTCCCGACGCACGGGGCACGCGCGCCCGGCCGCGTGAACCTGATCGGCGAGCACACCGACTACAACGACGGGCTCGTGCTGCCCTGCGCGATCGATCGCGCGACGTTCGTGCTCGCAGCACCGCGCGACGACGGCGTGGTGCGCGCGTGTTCGCTCGAGCAGGGCGCGGAGCTGAGCTTTTCGCTCGCGAGCCTCTCGCGCGCTGGGGACTGGGCGGACTACGTGCGCGCGCCCGCGTTCGCGCTCGACGAAGCGGACTTTCGCGTGCGCGGCGCCGACCTCGCGATCGCGAGCGATGTGCCGCTCGGCGCGGGGCTCTCGTCCTCGGCCGCGCTCGGCGTGGCGGTGACGCTCGCGCTCGCGGGCGTCGCGGAACTCGCACTCACACCACGCGCCGTCGCGGATCTCGCGCATCGCGGCGAAAACCATTTCGTCGGGATCGGCTGCGGGATCCTCGATCAGTATGCGAGCGCGCTCGGCGAACGCGACCACGCGCTGCGAATCGACTGCCGCGCCCGCAGTGTCACCGCGCTGCCGCTGCCCGAGCGCGCGATGTGGCTGATCGCGGATTCGGGC
>JANNDT010000320.1:0-7150 GCA_031387905.1 Deltaproteobacteria bacterium | reverse complement strand
GCGAGTTGCATCACTCGACCGCTCGGTCGGCTGAGCTACGGTGCTTCGCCGCCCGCCCATCACCGGAGTTCGCATGAGCGCTGCCAACCAGCTTCCGCAGTCGTTCTCTCAGGCCCCGACCGCCGAGGACATCGTCGGCCCTGAGCGCTACCGCGACCTCGGCTACCCGCACGAGGCGTGGAGTTGGCTCCGTAACAACGACCCGGTGCGCTTCTACCCGGACAGCCCGCGCTTCAAGGCCTTCTGGGCGATCACCAAGCACGCCGACATCGTCGAGATCGGCAAGAATCCGGCGGACTTCATCATCCAGCCGCGGCTCGCGGTATTCGACTACACCTCTCAGCCCCCGGAAGGCGAGGTTGTCGCGCGCCATCTGCTCAACATGGATCCGCCGGACCACGCGAAGTTCCGCCAGGTCGCGTCGAAGTGGTTCACGCCCCGCACCGTCAAGGTGTGGGAGCCGAAGGTCCACAAGATCACCCGGCAGATTCTCGACAAGGCGCAGGGCGCACGCGAGTTCGACTTCGTGATGGAAGTCTCCGCGCCCATCACGATCGCAGTAATCGGCCTGATGCTCGGCGTGCCCGAGGCCGACTGGCCGCTGCTCTTCAAGTGGACGAACGAGACGATCGCGCCCGAGGAGCCCGAGTTTCAGCAAGGCCGCAGCGCGACCGAGACCGGCGAGCAAGCGCGCACGGAGCTGTTCAAGTACTTCCACGCGCTCTCGGAAGAGCGCCGCGCGAACCCGCAGGACGACATCATCTCGGTGGTCGCGACGGCGAAGATCGATGGCCAGCCGCTGCCTGTGTTCGAGCTGCTCTCGTACTACTTCCTGCTCGTCGTCGCCGGCAACGAAACGACGCGCAACGCGATGACCGGCGGCGCACAGGAACTCATCAACAACCCGGACCAGTGCGCGAAGCTGATTGCGCGCCCGGACCTCGTCGAAGGCATGATCGAGGAGACGGTGCGCTGGGTAACGCCGGTGAATCAGTTCGCGCGCACCGCCACGCGCGACATGATCGTGCGCGGCCGCGAGGTGAAGAAGGGCGAGTCCGTGTGCCTTTTCTACGCCTCGGGCAACCGCGACGAAGAGATCTTCCCGAGCCCGTTCAAGTTCGACATCGAGCGCAACCCCAACAACCACATCGGCTTCGGGCGCGGCGAGCACGTTTGCCTCGGCGCGCACCTCGCGCGCCTCGAGCTGCGCGCGCTGTTCTCGCAGCTACGCCAGCGGCTCGTCTCGATCGAGCGCGCGCGCACGGTGGAGCGCATCAACTCGAGCTTCGTGGGCGGCGTGAAGCGCGCCTTCGTGCGCTGGGAGCTGAGGGACGCGCCACAGGCTTGACAGCGAGGCGCCGAGGCTTTCGGAGGAGCGCAGCATGTCGTGCAGGCGTATCCGCTGATCCTCGCATTCACGGTTCTGGTTCCTCTCGGCGGCGGCGTTGTTGGCGCGATCCTCGGTTGGGATGCACTGCGGCAGCGAGTAGATGACGACGAGAGTCGGCAGAAGGCGCAGCGGGCACTGGAAGAGATTCAGTCGAGGGTTGGGTCATTCGGCGACCAGATTGACACCATCCGTCGTTACGAGGGCTCGCTGCGCGAGCACGCGCAACGGGACACCGTAATCGAAGAAGTGCTCGCGCAGTACACGCGCTTGAACCGGGCCGAGCAGCGATTCCTCGGTTCTGATGCGCGTTCCGGAGATATCGCGCGCGAGGCTTTGGACGTACTGATTCGGAATGTCTACCCCGTGCGTGTCGAACCGTCGCTTCCGGGACGCCCGCTCATAATCAGGACCGCGCCAAACTCGTTTCGAGTTCTCTTTGACGTTCCGATGCGCATGACTCCGCGACTGAACTTCCTCGGGCTCCCGCCCGGAACAACTGCCCAGACGTCTCAGGAATCGTCGTTCGGATTCACGGTGGTGTTCACACCAATCGAGCTACCAGTGGAGCGGTTTGGATTCGAAGCGGACGCCGAGTTCTACAACTAGATCAGACCCTCACCCGAGCCGCTGAAACACCGCTCTCTCTCCCGCACCGAGCGCGCCGCGCCATGACGCTTCTTCGCGCACGGCCCGGCGGTAGAGGTACGCGACGAGGCGCGCGTCGGCGTCGCCTTCGTTGGTGCGAATGAATCGCTCGAGCGCGGCGTCGCCCTCGGCGGGCGTGCGTGGGCGCGCGCCGATGAGCTGCGCGATCTCGTCGAGTTCCTGCGCCTCGAGCGCGGCGCCGAACGCGTCGGCATTGCGCAGGTGCGTGACGAGGCGCAGCGCGAGGTCGATGCGGTAGCGCGCGAAGGCGTCGCCCAGAGCCGGGCGGTGCTCGCCCTGCAGGTTCTCTTCGAGCAGCGCAAAGATCGGCGTGCGCGCGGTTTCGAGCGCGGGCGGTAACTGCGGCGGAACGACGGCGACGCCGACTGCCTCCGCGAGCGCCTCGGCGGTGGCGCGCTTGTAGCAAACGTCCTGCGCGTACCACTCCGCGTGATCGGTGCGCGCGTGCATGTTCTGCACGACGCCCGCGAGCGCGAGCGGCGTGATCAGCATCGCCTTCACGGTGTAGTACGAGAGCTTCGCGCGATCGACGTGCGTCCCTGACAACTCCTCGTAGCGCGCGAGCCAGCGCGCGAGGTCGATGCCGGGGTTGTAGAAATCGCGCGTGCGGATTTGCGCGAGGTCGAGCACCGCGTCGCCGAGGTGCGCGAACTCCCAGTCGATGATCGCGGTGACGTGCAAGCCGCGCTTCGCGGCGCGCAGCGAGGCGGAGTCTTCGGAGCCGAGCGGAGATCGAACAGTGGCCTCGGTTTTGCGTGATTGCTCCGCGCCCGAGAACAGGAACTGCCCCGGGCCTGTGTCGCCTTGCACGAGCGAGAGGCGCGCTGGCGGCGCGGGCAAATTGCGGCGCAGCCAGCGCGTCGCGAACTCCACGATCGGCACCGGGCGCTTCAGCGCTCGGCGATACGCGCGCTCCCAGAGCGAGAGATCGTGCAGCGCGCAGCTCTCCGCGTTCGCAGGCGCCTCGATGCCCGCGGCGACGAAGCGCGCGGCGTCGAGTTCGTGGATGCGCACGAGCTCGCGCAGAAAGTCCTCGTCGAGCGCGTCGCGCTCGGGGCCGGGCGCGAGCTTCGTGTAGTCGAACTCGCCCGCGACGCGCTCCATCAGAATGCCGACGGGGTCGGCGCAGAAGCCGTAAACGCGCGGCACGCGCGCGCCGGCTGCGTTGAGCGCGCACAGCACGCGGTGCTCGCGCTCGAGCGTGAACTCGCGCGAGATCAGCTGCTCGGCGCCGCGGTCCATGCGTGCGTAACAAGCCAGCGTCTCGCCGCCACGCTGGATGTCGAGGAACCACGCGGGTCGCCCGCCAGATCTTCGTTCGCCCTGCCGCTCCGCGCGCAGCACTCTGCCGCCGAGCGTGCGCTCGGCCCAGCTCTGGAAAGGCGCGAAGTCGGCGTCGTCCATGGCTAGGACCGGATCACGTACTCGCTCATGGGAATCACGTCGATCTTGTCGAAGTCGATGAAGCGGCCGCTGCTCTCCAGCATTCGTTTGCGATTCCGATCGAGTCTCGCGTCGTCGCCGACCGCGTCGTAGAACACGTGCTGGCTCGTCATCGCGCCGGCAGGGAAGCACTCCTCGACGATCGCGTCGAAGCGCGGCGCGTTGTACGTGAGCCCACGGATCACCGCGTTCTGCACGTAGCGAAAGGTCGACTGCGTCTCCTTGGCGACTTTGGTGTGGCTGCCCTGCCAGATCGCGAGCCAGTGCTCGTGGGCGAGCCGCGGCGGGCGCTGGATCAGCGCGATCTGCGCGTAGCCAGGCGTGCGCTCGCCGTCGCGCGCGCGCTGCTTGGTGTTAGGGATCGGCTCGGAAGCCGAGACCAGGTAGCCCGCGAGCCGCGGCGCGGCGGCGGCGAGCGCGGCCTCGACGCCCTTGCGATCGAGGTGCGTGTGCAGCGCGAGCGTTATGAGCGCGTCCGGCAGCGGGCGCGTGCACATCAGCCGCATCGGCGACGCCGGCGCGACGGCCGAATCCGCCACATCGAGCTGTAGCTGGAGAGCGCCCGCAGCGAGCAGCGGCTCTGCAGTCGCCGCGAGCAGCCCGTCGCGAAAGGCATCGCCGCTCGCGGCCTCGGGCTTCCACAACAAGTAGACGAGTCTCTCCACGTTGCTCTCCTTATTTGCGCGGGAACGAGGTGGCGACGGCGGCGTAGTGCACTCCGGCCGTGGCGCCGCCGTCCGCGAGAAACTCGGCGCCCGTGCAGTACGACGAATCGTCCGAGGCGAGGAACAGCGCGAGTTTCGCGATCTCCTCGGGCTGCCCGATGCGCGCGATCGCGTAGCTCGCGAAGTTACGGTTGTAGGTCGCGAGATCCTCGTTGTTGGGGTTGCCCATGGGCGTCGAGATCGAGCCGGGCAGGATCGTGTTGACGCGAATTTTTGCGGCGCCGAACTCGATCGCCGCCACCTTGGTGAGCCCGCGCACGGCCCATTTGCTGGAGACGTACGCGACCATCCCGTTCGTGCCGCGCGTGCCGTCCATCGAGGCGACGTTGACGATCGAGCCGCCGCCGCTCGCAGCCATTATTGGCGCGCACGCGCGCATGCCGAGGAAGCAGCCGAGTTGATTGACGTGGATGACGCGCAGGTAGTCGGCGGTCGTAGTCTCGGTGAGCGGCGCGTAGTGCTGAATCGCAGCGTTGTTCACGAGCGTGGTGAGCGAGCCGAACTCGCGCGCCGCCGCGAGCGCTGCGTCCCAGTCCGCTTCGCGGCTCACGTCCATCCGCTGGAAGCGCGCGTTCGCGCCGAGTTCTCTCGCGAGCGCCTCGCCCTCGGCCACAAGCACGTCGCCGATCACGACGCGCGCGCCCTCCGCCACGAACAACCGAGCTTCGGCGGCGCCCTGCCCGCGCGCGCCGCCAGTAACAAGCGCGACTTTGCCTGCCAAGCGCCCCATCCCGGGTCAGCCTCCGAACACTTGCGCCGCGTAGCGCGTGTCCACGTGCTCGCGGATCTCGGCGATCTTGTCGTCCGCGAACTCGAACACGAACACGTACTCGTTGTCGTAGTCGGGCGCGCCGTTCGGGCGCTGCGCGGTCATGCGGACCTCCGCGATCGCGACATCGCCCTCCGCAAATAACAGTCTGATCGCAACACGCTGCGAGCCCGGGACGAACGCGGCGCTCGCGGCGCCGAGCATCATCTCGACGATCTTCTCCGCACCCCGATGCTCGCCGGCGTACGGCGCGATCGCGCCTTTTGGCACGCGCAAGCGCACGTCCGGCGCGAACAATGCGAGCAGCGTCTTGCCATCACCGCGCGTCATCGCGTCGAAGTACGCGCGCGCGGCTGCCTTGTTCGCTTCGACGCTCATGCGCGTGCCCCCTCCGAGCGGCGAGTGGTAGCCCAGCGCGACTGCGCTTGGTGATAGGCTGCGCGACGGAGCGAGGAGCAATTCGATGGCCGAAGCGAAGCCCACGGCAGCGGAAGGAACGCAGCACCGTGGCGTCTAAGCCGAGGCGTTCTGGCCCGCGCGCTCGCGCAAGCGCGCAGCCCGTAACAAGCGTTCACGCGCGCAAGGCGCTCGGCCGCGGCGGCGACGTGCTCGCGCGGCTGCGCGCAATCTGCCTCGCGCTGCCCGAGGCGCAGGAGAAAATCTCCCACGGCGAGCCGACCTGGTTTGCGGGCAAGGGCAAAGTGTTCGCGATGTTCGACAATCACCACCATGGCGGGGAACACATTTCGGTGTGGCTCCCGGCGCCGCCAGGCCTGCAGGAAGCGCTGGTCGAGAGCGACCCGAAGCGTTATTGGCGCCCGCCTTACCTCGGGCATCGCGGCTGGATCGCGCTGGTGCTGGATGCGAAGCCACATTGGGGCGTCGTCGCGGGCCTCGTCGAGCAGAGCTTCCGGCTCGTGGCGTCGCAGAGACTCGTTGCGAAGCTGCCGAACCGGGACGAGAGCGAGTAGCGCCGGGCTGTCGTCAGCCCGCGAGCAAGGCGCGCACGCGCCGTAACAACGCCGCGCGCTCGCTCGCCGTTACCGCTCGCGAGCGCTGCCAGTCGCCGTCGATTTTCAGGTCCGCGAAATCGCCGGCGGCGTCCTCGTGGAAGTGCAGCAACGCCGTGCCGCCTCGATAAAACGTGCCGGGCTTGGGTTCCCGGAGCGGCGCGAACTTGCGCAGTTCGGCGAGCAGCGGCGCGAGGCGGGCGAGCGCAACCGGGCCGGCGTGCTTCATGGAGATGTCACCTCCGCGTCAAGCGAGCAGCCTATCATCGCGGCGACTCATGGAGCCGCAGCGTGAAACGCGTGCTGTTCGTGTGCGTTGCGAACTCGAATCGCAGCCAGATGGCCGAGGCGTTCGCGCGGCTGCACGGCGGCAGCGAGGTGGAGGCGTACAGCGCGGGTTCGCGGCCGTCGGGGCGCGTTAATCCGAAAGCGATCGCGGCGATGGCGGAGCGCGACATCGACCTGTCGCGGCACGCGTCGAAGGGGCTCGAGGCCGTGGCGCAGCTCGCGTTCGACGCGGTGGTGACGATGGGCTGCGGCGGCGCGTGCCCGCACGTGCGCGCGCGCAACCGCGACGAATGGGCGCTCGCGGACCCGCGCGAACTCGATGCCGAGGGCGTACGCGGCGTCCGCGACGAGATCGAGCGGCGCGTGAAGGAGCTGCTCGCGCGGTTGTAGGCGCGCGGGTTTCGTCAAGGAACGTCCCCGGTCGGTGATGACTGGGTGCGGGCGTGGATTTTTTGCGCGGGGCGGCGGGTCGCGCGCGGTGAGCGGGGCGCTTAGGCTCGGAGCGTGACGAAGCCCGTGCCGATTCATCAGGTCGATGCGTTCACCGACGTGGCGTTCCGCGGCAACCCAGCGGCGGTGTGTTTGCTCGATGCCCCGCGCGATGCGGCGTGGCTGCAATCGGTCGCAGCCGAGATGAATCTCGCGGAGACCGCGTTCCTGTGGCGAGAGGCGGAGGCGTACCGGCTGCGCTGGTTCACGCCCGCGGTCGAGGTACCGCTGTGCGGGCATGCAACGCTCGCGAGCGCGCACGTGCTCTACGAAACCGCGCGCGCGAAGCCCGACGCGGAGATCGCGTTCGACACGCTCTCGGGGCGGCTGCTCGCGGCGCGCGAAGGCGACTGGCTTCGGCTCGATTTTC
>JANNDT010000289.1:0-4511 GCA_031387905.1 Deltaproteobacteria bacterium | reverse complement strand
CTCCGCGCGGCCGTGTCGGGAAGCTGCGCCAGGAGTATGCGCGCAGTCGTTGAAGGCGTTCATTGCGTTGGGCCGCGCCTGTGCTTTTACCTCGGCTCCGCAGCCCCCGGCCCCGCCGCGCCTGCTGTTGCGTGGAAGCTCGATCATCTATTCAGGTAGGAAGGCTGCGGATCGGCTCGGCGTTGAGCCGAGCCGACCCGCACGCTGCGCGTTTGCATGCTCGGAGCGAGCCGCGGTTGTTGCGTCCAGTTGGGGTGCTGGACGGACGGCGCTTACGCGACTCGAGCTTGCGACCCCGGAGGCCGCGCCTCATTGCTGGCCGACCAGGCGCGCGAACTCGCCTCGTCCGCTCAGGCCGCGGGGACCGGCGGCTTCAGGTTCTGGTTGCTCGTAAAAAAGTTCGTCGGGTCGAACTTCCGCTTGAGCCCCAGCAACCGCTCGTAATTGGGCCCGTACGCCTCGCGCACGCGATGCTCGCCCTCGCCCTGCGCGTCCTCGAGCGCGTTCACGTACACCGCGCGATCGGCGAAGGGTTGCATCGCGTCCCATGCCTCTCGCCCCCAGCGCACGATCTTCTCGTCGTCCGCCGGGTCGTCCGTCGCGGGGTGGATGTACATGCTGAAGTGGTCAAAGCGATGCGGGAACGCCGTCTCGCTCGCGCCGATGCGGCTGGCCGCGCCGTGGAGTTGTTGAAAGGGGATCACGGAGAGGGGGGTCGGCAGCGTGCGCGCGAGACCGAGGAGCGTCTCGATCGCGGGCTCGCTCAAACGACGAACGAGACTCGACTTGCTGTAATAACGCCGGCCCGGTCGCCAGGCCTCATCGAACAACGTCTGGTGTTGCGTGAACGGCTGCACCTCGATCGCATCCAGAAGCGGCGCGGTAATCGTTTTGAGCGGCTTCAGGATCTCCTCCCCGCGCGCGGGGAATCCGCAATAACACGCACCGATCAAAACGGCCGGATCGCCGTTCGGCGCCGTCCCCAGCGCGGCGAGCGTCGTCAGTTCGTCGGGGAGATTGGCAGAGAACTCGTCGAAGAAGCGCAGCACCTGCTTGCCCTTGTCGAGCGGGTAGACCATTAGGCCGGCGAGTACGGGGCCGAGCGGGTGCAGCCGATACTCGAACGAAGTGACGACGCCCAGATTGGCGCCCGCGCCGCGCACGCCCCAGTAAAGGTCCGCGTTCTGGGAGGCGTTTGCCGTCAGCACGCGACCTTCCGCCGTAACAAGCTCGACGCCGAGCAGGTTGTCGCACGCGAGCCCGTGCTTGCCCACGAGCCAGCCGTAGCCGCCGCCGAGCGTTAGCCCCGCGATGCCCGTGTCCGTGTTGACACCAAGCGGGGTCGCCAGGCCGAACGCGTGCGTCTCGCGGTCGAGTTCGCCGAGTCTCACGCCGGCCTGCGCGCGAGCCGTTCGCCGTTCGGGATCCACGTAGATCCCCTTCATCGGCGACAGATCGATCATCAGGCCGCCCTCGCAGACGGACTTGCCCACGTAGTTGTGTCCACCTCCGCGCACTGAGATCAGCAGGTCGTGCTCACGCGCGAAGCGCACGCAGTCCGCGACGTCGGCGGTCCCAGCGCAGCGGGCGATCAGCGCCGGGCGCTTGTCGACCATACCGTTCCATACTTTGCGCGCGCTGTCGTAGGCGGCGTCGCTCGGCCGTAACACCCCCCGCGCAGCCCGGCGGCGAGCTTGTCGATTACGCCATCGCCGACCACGCGCTCCGCGCCGCTCGTCGTGAGGATTCGTCGCTCGCTCATGAAACCTCCTTCGCGCGGCGGCGCGTCGGGTCCGAGGATCGCTCCGCCGCCCCTCGCTAACATGTTCCTCGGCGTCAGCGCCCACAAGCAGATTCCTCGCGGGCCCAGCGCGAGGCGTCGGGTGGCTCACTCTTGGCGCCGCCGGCCGCAGCGGGGTTGAGGGAATCGGCGAGGGCTCAGCGCTCGACGATGTGCGCTCCGTAGCGGGGCTCGCTCAGCCGAACTCGACCGAGACGTCGTCGCCCACGGCGATCTCGCCACCGCGCAGCTCGCGGCACGCCACACCGCCGCGCCAATCTGCGCCGGCCACCTTGCGCAAGCCCTCGTGCAGTTTGTCCATCACGAACCACGGCTCGCACTCACCGAGGATCTCGAGCCGCGCCGCTCTGATTCGCTGCCGCGCGCCGCTGCTGCTGGCGAGAGCGACGCCTTCGACAACGAGGTTCCCGCGCCGGATCGTCCAGGCGAGCGAGACGCCGAGATCGCGTCATGCGGCGTGCCAACTCTCGCGAGCCGCGACGACGACATGTCGGGCGCTGGGCGCGCCGCGGAGTTCGCCCTCTACGCTGGCGGGTCGCGTAGCGATGCCGAGCAGCCTGCCCATGCGCGGCGCGCCGCGCCCTAACGCTTCCAGCTCGGATCGCGCTTCGAGAGGAACGCGTCGATGCCCTCGATCGCGTCCGCCTCCATCATGTTCGCCGCCATCGTGTCGCCCGCGAACTTGTACGCATCCGCGAGCGGCATGCCGAGCTGGCGCTGGAACATCTCCTTGCCGATGCGTACCGCCGACGGCGGCTGCGCCGCGAGCCGCTTCGCAACGCTCGCGACTGCCGCATCCAGCTCCGCGAGCGGCACGACGCGATTCACGAGCCCGAGGTTCTCCGCCGTCTTCGCGTCCACCATTTCGCCCGTGAACAGCATCTCGAACGAACGCTTGCGTCCGAGACTGCGCGAGATCGCGACGCTCGGTGTCGAGCAGAACAGGCCGAGGTTGATGCCGGTGGTGCCGAAGCGCGCGTTGTCGGAGGCGATCGCGAGATCGCAACTCGCAACCAGTTGCGCGCCCGCCGCGGTCGCGACGCCGTGCACGCGCGCGATCACGGGCTGCGGCAACGCGACGACCGTTTGCATCATGCGCCCGCAGCGCGCGAACAAGTCCTCGTAATAAGCCTGCTTTGGCGTCGCGCGCATCTCCTTGAGGTCGTGCCCCGCGCAGAACGCGCGCCCCGCGCCGGCGATCACGACTACGCGCACCGCGTCATCGCCCGCGATGCGATCGAGTTCGGCCTGCAGCGCCGTGATCAGCGCCTCGGACAGCGAGTTGAACTGATCGGCGCGATTCAGCGTGAGCGTCGCGACGCCGTCCTTGTCGCTTCGCACCAGAACGGGCTCGGGGTTCGTCATCGGGAGTTCCTCTCGTTGAGTCGGTTGCGAGGCTTGTTCGTCAGTAGCCGGGTGCGGGCCGGCGCGTGTAGGTAACTGCTTCGCCCGCAACTCCCACTTCATCGGCGGCGCTGTCGTTGGGGATGTAGGTCTCGGATCGCGCGAACGAGTCGCGCCCCGTCAGCTTCAACCAGAACGCGTGCTGATGTTCGCCGCCGGCGACGTGAATGTTCGTTCCGTCCCGGAACTCGAAGTCGAACTCGTCCGCTGCGCTCTTCACCAGCTCCAGACGCGGTTGATTCCCCCGAACGCAGTAATGAGTCGCGAGGAGCCTGTCTCCGTCGAGGTGGTAGCGCGTCATCGATTCGCGGCCGGGGCCCAGCGCCCAGGTTTCGACGAGCACGGAGCCGTTCCCGCTCAGCCGGTACTCGACCGAGTGAGGCGGCCCGTCACCGGCGCGGCTCTCCCAGGCGCCGACGAGTCCGCTGAGCTGCTCGAGTGCGTGGGCCGCGGCGCTCGCGGGCTGCTCCGCGCGAAGCGGCACAGGCGAAGCGAGCAGGAGTGCAAGCGCAGTCCCCTTCAGCAGTGCGTGCATGGGGCACCACCTCGCGTCTGCGGAATGCTTCAGCCCCCGAACTCTTTGACGAGTTCGGCGTCGCTCATTGCGATTAGGCGATCGGTGTAGCCGTGGAAGCGCTGCCCGCCGCCTTCGTTGCGGCCGAACAGCACGTGCGTGCGGGCGCCGCTCTGGAGCGCGCGCTGTTGGCGCAGGCCCGTCGCGTAGTCCTCTTCGCGCACGACGAACTCGAGCATTTCGAACATCTTGTCGGCGGACTCGCGCTGCTCGTCGGTCGGCGGCTTCTCCATCAGGTAGTTCTGCACGGTGTAGGACTCGCCCGCGCTGTCGCCGGGGAAGAGCTGCGAGAGCATCACGCCGTTCATGAACATCGGCGTCGGGAGATACCAGCCGGGTGCGTGAGGATAGACCCGAGCGGGTCCCCCATGACGGGACTGCGCCTTTACCTCGAATCGTCCGTCCTCGCCAGTGATGACGGTCGTCGAAGCGATGGCGTCCGACGCTCCCGGGAGATCGGTGTCCCCGAGGAAGCTCGATTCACTGAGAGCGCCGGTGCGAATCAGCGCCCCGGCGATCGGCGTCCCGTCCTCTCCGACGAGCCGACCCCGCACGGCCTTGGCCACACTCGCAGCCGCGACGGTTCCCTTGGCGAGCGGCGCAGCATCGACCGCCATCGCCGGGCCGATCGGCTGCGGCGCGAGATCCGGCACCGGCTCGCTCCCGACGCCCGCACGCCCGAACTCCCGCGCCACGGGCTCGGCCTGCTCACTCGTCGTCCGGGTGCCTGAG
>JANNDT010000287.1:0-13519 GCA_031387905.1 Deltaproteobacteria bacterium | reverse complement strand
CATGCGACAGCGATTCCTGGCCAGGCTCGCCCTCTGCGCACTAATTGCGGCGGTCGCCGCGAACGGCGCTGTCGCGGGCACGCCGGGCAAGCCCTTCATCACGCTCGCGAGCACGGCGTCACCGAGCGATTCCGGCTTGCTCGCACAGCTGCTGCCGAAGTTCACCGCCGACAGCGGCATCGAGGTGCGCGTCGTCGTTGCCGCTGTTGAACAGGCATTTGCGCTCGGCAAACGCGGGGAGGCGGACGTGCTGCTCGTCGACGACCGCGCGGCGGAGAACCTGTTCGTGGCCGATCGGCACGCGCTCGAGCGACGCGACGTCATGTACGGCAATTTTGTGATCGTCGGAGCGCGCCACGACCCAGCGAACATCGGCGACGCTCCAAGCGCCGCGGGCGCTTTCAAGCTGATCTCGGAGAAGAAGGCGCCGTTCATCACGCAAGGCGACGACTCGGGCACGCACCGCGCGGAGCAGCGGCTCTGGTCCGCAGCCGGGCGCGTGCCGGAATCGGGCAAAGGCGTGTGGTACTTCGCAGCGCCGGGCGGGCTCGCCAGGGCCGTCGCGCTCACTGCTGAGAAGCGCGGTTACACGCTCGTCGATCGCGCGAACTGGCTCGCACTCGCGAACCGCAGCGGCCTAATCGAACTCATCAACCGCGATCTGCAACTCCGCGACAGCTACAGCGGGCTGGTGGTGAACGATCTCAAGCACCACGGCGTGAAGTTTGCGCAGGGTAAGAAATTCGTTGACTGGCTGGCCGGCCCCCCCGGTCGTCGACTGATCAGCGCGTTCCGCGTGGCGGAGAAACAGGTGTTCTTCGTGCAGTGACGCGCTGGCTCAGCCGCCTCGAACCGCAGGCCGCTTTTCGTCGCGCCTCGCGCGCAACAACTCCCACGCGAGCGGCGCGACGGAGACCGCGACGATCGCCAGCACAACGGCGGAGAAGTTCTCGCGCACGAACGGCAGCTGCCCGAAGAAATAACCGGCGAGCAAGCACGAGAGCACCCAGGCGGCGCCGCCGGTCACGTTGTAGATCGCGAAGGTGCGGCGATCCATGCCGCCGATGCCGGCGAGAAACGGCGCGAACGTCCGCACGATCGGCACGAAGCGCGAGAGGAAGATCGTCTTCTTGCCGTACTTGGCATAAAACAGCTGTGTGCGCTCGACGTACTTCGGATTCAGCCAGCGCGAGCGTTCGGTGAACACGGCGGGCCCGAGGTAGGCGCCGAGCGCGTAGTTCACGAAGTCGCCGAGCACGGCGGCCGCAATCAACAGCACGGCGGTTGCAGTCACGTCGAGCGGCGATCCGGGCCGAGCGGCGAGGGCGCCGGTCGCGAACAGCAGCGAATCGCCCGGGAGCACGGCCAGCACGACCAGGCCGCTCTCGCAAAAAACGATTGCGGCGAGGACTACGTAGAGCCACCCGCCGAGGTCCGCGGCGAGCACGTCGAGGTGCTTGTCGATGTGCAACAGGACATCCACCAACCCATGCGCGAACTCGAGCATTCAGGCTTCCTCGGTGCGACAGCGCCGCGATGTGAGTGCGCGGGCGCGCGGCTTGCGTGACGCGCGCGCAAGCGTCGCGCATCGATCCCGCAAACCGTAGAGTGAACCGCCGCGCCACCACGGAGAGCCCCTTGATCGAGATCTCGAACGTTTCGCGCCTGTATTCACGAGGCGCGGACGAAGTGCACGCGCTCGAGGGCGTCAGTCTCTCGATCCCCAAGGGCCGCTTCGTCGCCCTGATGGGTCCCTCGGGCTCGGGCAAGTCGACGCTGCTCAACATCCTCGCCGGCCTCGACCGGCCCTCGAGCGGCACTGTCACGGTGGCCGGCCAGCGCCTCGACGACCTCGACGAGGATCAACTCGCCGCCTTCCGGGCGCAGCACATCGGCTTCGTGTTCCAGTTCTTCAATTTGATCCCCGTGCTGAGTGCGGTCGAAAACGTCGAGTTGCCGCTGTTGCTCACGCCGCTCGCAAAGGGCGAGCGTCGCAAGCGTGCGCTGACCGCGTTGCGAGTGGTCGGGCTGAGCGAGCGCGCGGGACATTCGCCGCGACAGCTCTCTGGAGGCGAGCAGCAGCGCGTCGCGATCGCGCGCGCGTTCGTCGCCGACCCGGAGTTGATCGTCGCCGACGAGCCGACCGGCGACCTCGACGCGAAGAACGCGGAAGCCACGCTCGAGCTGCTGCGAAAGCTGAAGAACTAATTCGGCAAAACGGTGGTGATGGTCACCCACGACCCCCGCGCCGAGAAGTACGTCGATCTCATCCACCACCTCGACAAGGGCGTGTTGCTCGAAACGCGGCCCGGTGGAGGGGTTCACTGATGTGGAAATACGCGCCGCTCGTCTGGAAGAACCTCGGCCGTAACAAGCTGCGCAGTCTGATGACTGGCGCGGCGATCGCGTTCGCCGTCGCGATGGTGTGCGTGCTGCGCACCATGCCGGCCGGCCTCGACGCGATGCTCGATACGATGTCCACCGGCACGCGCATCTCGGTGCACAACGAGGCGGGCATCACGTACGGAATGCCCTACGCGTATCTCAACAAGGTGCGCGCGATGCCGGGCGTCGTCGACGCGCTCAGCTTCACCTGGTTCGGCGGCGTCGTCGATCAGGACAAGGGCGTCGAGTTCCCGAACTTCGCGGTGGACGCCGACCGGGTTGGCGTCGTCTACGAAGACTGGAAGATCGACCCCCAGGCGCTCGCAGATTTCCAGCGTTACCGCGACGGCGCGCTGGTCGGCCACATGGTGATGGAGCGACAGCGCTGGAAAATCGGCGACCTGATCACGCTGCACAGCACGATCTGGCCGGTCGATGCGCAGCTGCGCATCGTCGGCGAGATCCCGGGCCGTCCGTTCGTGTGGCTGCAACGCGCGTACGTCGAGCAGGCGATGCTGGCGCAGGGCCAGAACTGGGATCAGGCCGGCGTGATCTGGGTGCGCATCGACGACGCGAGCCAGCTGAACGGGTTGATGGCGAAGATCGACGACACGTTCCGCAACAGCGAGGCGGAGACGGAGTCGGAGACCGAAAAGAGCTTCTTTTCGAACATGATGGGCAACCTGCAGGGCTTCGTGACGATCCTGCTGATCGTCGCCGGGCTCGTCACGCTCTGCATCGTGTTCATCGCGGCGAACACCGCCAGCATGTCGGTGCGCGAGCGCGTCGGCGAACTCGCGGTGATGAAGGCGCTCGGCTTCCGCTGGCGCACGCTGTTCGGAACGCTCGTGTTCGAGGCCGCGCTGCTCTCGACCGTCGCCGGTGCGATCGGCGTCGGGCTCTCGATCGGGCTTTCCGCGCTGCTGCGCCTGCTGGTTTCGTTCAACCCGTCGATGGGGCCGCTCTCGGCGTTCATCGTGACGAGCGCCGTGCTCGTGCAGGGTCTGTTCATGGCCTTCTTCATCGGGATTCTGTCGGGCGTGCTGCCTTCGTTCGGCGCCGCGCGCAAGCCCGTCGCGCAGACGCTGCGCGAGGTGTTCTAGCCGTGGCGTTGCCGCTCTCGTACAGCGTCCGCAGCCTGTTCGCGCGCAAGCTGCGCACCTCCCTGACAGTCGGCGTGATCGCGCTGGTGGTGATCGCGGTGTCGCTCTTCCTCGGCCTCGCGAGCAGCCTGCGCCGCACGCTCGTCAGCACCGGCGAACCGGAAAACCTGCTCGTAATGCGGAAGGGCTCGGACAACGACGGCTCCTCGCAACTCACGCTCCAGTCGCTGCAAGACATCCGCTTCTTCGAAGGCATCGCGAAGGACGCGGCGGGCGATCCGCTGATCTCGCCGGAGTTCGTGATGCAACCGTTCTTCCGCACGAAGGCCGGCGGGCGCGAGAACGTGCTCGTCCGCGGCGTCGAGCCGGTCGTGGCGCTTGCGGTTCACCGCAGCGTCAAGCTCGTCGAGGGACGCATGTTCGCGGCCTCAGCCGGTGAGGCCGTGGTCGGTCGCGGCGTCGTGGGCCGTTATCTGGGCACGCGGCTCGGCGACCAGCTCGAGTTCGGGCGCGGGCGTTGGCGCGTGGTGGGCGTCTTCGAATCCGAGGGCTCGTCCTTCGAGAGTGAAGTCTGGGTCGATGTGCGGCAGCTCGCGAACGACGCGAAGCGCGGAATGCCGTACTCGAGCTTTCGGCTGCGCGTGGCAGACGGGGCTGATGCGGGAGCGCTGGTCCGCCGCATCGGCGCCGATCCGCGTCACGCGCTGGAGGCGCAGCGCGAGACCGACTATTACGCCGAGCAAGGCGAGTCGGCGGGCACGATCTTCGTGCTGGTGATCTTCGTTGCGGTGCTGGCAGGCATCGGCGCCGTGCTCGGCGCGACGAACACGCTCTACGCCGCGGTGCAGGCGCGCACCGCCGAGATCGGCACGCTGCGCGCGCTCGGCTTCTCGCGCGGCTCGATTCTGCGCTCGTTCCTGGTGGAATCCCTGATCACTTCGGCGCTCGGCTTCGCGATCGGCGCAGTGCTGGCCGTGGCGCTCGCGTTCGCCGTGTCCAGCGCGCTCGGCGGCATCGGCTTCGGCGCCGCCACCTTCACGACCAACGTCGTGCAGCTCCGCGTGAGTGCTGGCGATCTCGAGGCCGCCTTCGCGCTGTCGCTCGCGATCGGCCTGCTCGGTGGCTACTTCCCGGCTCGCGCCGCCGCGCGCCTGCGCCCGATCGAAGCGCTGCGGAGGGCGTGAGCATGAGCGAAGGCGCGCGCTCCGTTCGCGAGGAACTGTCCTCGCTGAAGATCGACCGCAGTGCGCCGCCGCCGAAGCGGCGCCGCAGGCCGCGTTTCCTGTGGGCGGCGGCATTCGCCTTGCTCGCGCTCGCTGGCGGCGTGCTCTACCGCCTAACACTCGGCGCGCCGACGCGAGTGCGCGTCGCATACGCCGAGCGCAGCGAGGCCGGCGGCAGCGCGGGCGCTGCGAGCGCCGGTGTCGTGCTCACCGGCTCCGGCTACGTCGTGACAGGCGATAAGTACATCTCGATCGGCGTGCGCGTGCCCGGCCGCATCGACGCTTACCTGGTCGATGAGTCCGACTCGGTGAAGAAGGGCCAGGCGCTCGTGCAGCTCGACCAGCGCGATTACCTGGCGGCCCTCGAGCGTGCGAGGGCTTCGCTCGAACTCGCGCGCGCAAACGAGGAGCTCGCAGCGACCGAGGCGAAGCGCTTGCGCTCGCTACGGGCGCAGGACATCGCCTCGCAGTCTGCGCTCGACGTGAAGGAGAGTCAGCTGCGCGTGGCGCAGGCGCAGGTGCGGCAAGCGGAGGCCGCGCAGCGCGAAGCGACTGTGACGCTCGACTACACCACGCTGCGCGCGCCGCGCGACGGCGTGATCCTCGCGAAGTTCAAGGAAGTGGGAGAGATCGCGGTGCCGGGCGGCTTCGCGGGCGCCGGCGACTTGATCCGCATGGCGGACCTCACCGATCTCCGCGCCGAACTCGACGTCAACGAGGTCGACCTTGCGCGCGTGAAGCTCGGCCAACGCGCTGAGGTGACGCCCGATTCATTTCCGGAGAGTCATTATGCCGCCGAGGTGGTGAAGCTCTACCCGCAGGTGAACCGCCAGAAGGGCACGCTCAAAGTCGAGGTGCGCCTGCTCGAGCGCGACGAGAAGCTGCGGCCCGATTCGAGCGTGCGCGTCGCGTTCCTCTCACCGGAGGAAGCGCCCGCGAGGCCCGGCGCCGTGCCGAGCGCGGTGATTACGGTGCCGCGCGCAGCGCTGCACGACGGCGCCCGCGTGTGGCTGGTGACGGACGGCAAGCTGCGCGAACAGCGACTCGAACTCGGCGGCGAGCGCGGCGACGCGGTCGTCGTGCGGGCGGGCCTGCTCGGCGGGGAAGCGGTGGTTGTCTCCGCAGAAGGCGATCTCGAAGCAGGCGCGAGAGTCGAAGTCGCCCCCGAATAGCCCGTGCGTCGAAACATCCTGCCTAGTGCATCGGCGACTCCGCCTGCAGCGTGCAACCGCGTCCCGGCTCGGCGAGCGCCGTGCGCTCCGCGAAGTAGGGCACCCAAGCGTGCACGCCGGCGCCGTTCGGCAGCGGCTCGGACTGGATGCGGTCGAAGTTCATGTCCTGCGGGAGGTCTGCGCGACACGCGGCGTAATCGCGGCCGCCGAGCGTCATGCACGAGCAGACTTCTTTCGCGACGTAGGCGGCGCCGATGCCGGTGATCTCGTTGAGCCGTGGCATCGCGATCCCGAACACCAAAACGAGCACGAGCCACACCACGAAGCCGATGATCCACTTGGTCATCGCGCGCCTCCGATCAGCGGGAATGCTTCGATTAGGCCGGAGACGTTCGCGCGCAGCGCCGCCCAGTCGCTCGCGTGCTGCTCGCCGAGCCTCACCACGATCAGGTCGCGCGACGGCACCATTGCCACGAGTTGCCCGGCGTTGCCGTTCATCTCGAACGAGTCGATGCCCGCGCGCAGCCCGGGATATTGCTCGGGGCCGGGCGGCGCGTTCACCCAGAGGTGCGCGCCGTAGCTGCCGTTGTTAGGGGCGGTCGCGGGCGTGCGCGAAAAGTCCACCCAGCCGGGCGGGAGAATCTGGCGTCCCTCCCAGAGCCCGTTGCGCAAGTAGAGCAGCCCGAGCCGCGCCCAGTCCTGCGCGCTTGCCCAGATGAAGGCGCCGCCGAACGGCGTGCCCGCGCGATCGAGCTCGGCCACGAACGACTGCATGCCGAGCGGCTCGCTCAGCTCGCGCGCGATGAACTCGCGCACGTCCCCGCCCGCGCGCTCCTTCACGAGCCGCGCGAGCAGCTGCGTCGTGCCGGTCGAGTACGCCCAGTGCGTGCCGGGCTCGTGCACGAGCGAAACGTCGGCGGCGCCCACTGCCGAATCGCCCGAGGTGTTCCCGAATAACAGCTCCGCGGCGAAGCTGCTCGGCCCGCCGTCGCCGTCCGCGTTGTCGAGCCCGGTCGTCATTTGGAGCGCGTGGCGCACCGTAATCGCTCGGCGCGGGTCGTCAGGGCGCGAGCGCCACTCTCGCGCATCGAGCGGCTCGTCGAGCGCGACGCGGCCGTCGCGCACCAGAATGCCGACCCACGCGTTGACGACGCTCTTGCCAGCCGACCACGAGCGGAAACGCGTGCCCGCATCGAAACCCGGCGCGTAGCGCTCGACCACGAGCCGCCCGCCTTGGATCACCACGACGGCGCGCGTGTCGAGCGTGCCGTTCGCGGCTCTCGCCGAGAACAGCTTCCCGAGTGCGACTTCGAGCGCGACGTGGTCGGCGAGCTGCGCGTCGCCGCGCGCCCAGCCACGCGTCGGGTAAGGCACGTCGAGTCGCTGCGGCGGCAGCGGAAAGCGCGGCGGCGCGTCTGCGAGCGCCGTCGAGACCGCGAGGAGAGCGAGCGCGAGCGGTAGCGCGAGGTCAATCCGTTTTCGCATAGACGCGGCAGTGTGCCAGCGCGGGCGCGAATGCAAAGAGCCGGTGCGCGGAGGCCTAGGAGGCGACGCCGGCTGGGGGCGAGCCCTCGAGCAGCGCTTCCTCATGCCGCTCGTGCGAAAGCAACTGAGCGGTCCACGCCGCGAGTTCGAGTTCGCACGCCGCGAAGTCGCTGCCCGCGAGTTCGCTCGTGAGCTGCGCGACGCCGCCGCGCAAGGCTGCGTGCTCGCGCGTGAGCTGTGCGAGTTCACCGGTCAGATCGCGACGGTGCCCGTGCAGCGCCGGGAAGTAGAACTCCTCTTCGAGCGAAAAGTGCGCTTCGAGCGCGTCGGCGAAGCGCGCGAAGGCAACTCGCGCGCTGGTCAGGTCGCGGCGTGCGAGCGCGTCCTCGAATACGGCGTGGAACTGATCGAGTTGGTGGTGCTGTGCGGCGATGCGCAGCGCCTCGCGGCGCACGCGCATGGCGAGGCCCGCAGCCTGAGATTCGGGGCCGGGCATTCGCTCTCCTTCGCAGCGGGCATCGCAGCGATTGGTTCGCAAGTGGCGTGCCGTCGCCGATCGCGAGCGCGCGAGCGCCGCGCTGTGGCGCTGAGACATTTTGCCAGGCCCGAGGAGCCACGCGGGGTAGGCTGGAACAGCTAGAGCGCCCGCAGTCCATTCCACGCATGGCACGCAGCGTGCTTTGAGGTTCCACATGGATTCCAAAACGGTGCACGACGCGGTCGCGAAGCTTCACGCGGAGCTCGCCGGTAAGCCGCCAATCTCGCCTGAACTCCGAACAGAGCTCGAAGTCGTGCTGCGCGATGTCGAGCGCGCGCTCGGCGAGCACGAACGGCCGCTCGTGGCGCGCGTAGAACGACTCGCTGCGCGCCTCGAGACCGAGCACCCGGCGCTCGCTGAATCGATCGGCGCGCTCGTGCGCGGACTCGCCGCGATCGGGATCTGAAAAGGCGAGCGCGCGCTCGCAGCGCAGGTGATTAGGGACGCGCAGCCCCCAGCCCCGCGAGCTCGCGAAGTTCGCGCAGCCACGCCTCGACGTCTTCGGGGAGTTCCAGGCCCGCCGAGCCACTCCAGCCGAGCAGCGTTTGGCTCTCGAGCAGCGCGTAAGCCTCGCGCGCGAGGTCGCTGCGCGGCGCACTTCGAATCGCGCTCTCCAGATACGCCTCGGCTTGCGGCAAGCCGCGCGAGGGGTCATTGCGCAGCTCGGCGACCCCCAACAAGTAGCTGGCCTCCGCCGTTTCATCGGGGCTTGCGAGACCGCGCGCGAGTGCGCGATGCAGCAGGCTCGACGCAACGAGGTCGTGCACGAGCGTTGCGCGATCCGCGGGGAAGCGCCGCAGTTCCTCCGCGCGCGCGAGCACCTCGCGCGCTTCGATGAGCGTGGCCGCGTGCGCGTAAGGCGTGAGTTCCACGAGCGCGCTGCGCCACGTCGCGACGAGCTGCGCGAGGTAGCTCGGCAGCCCGGGCCGGGCGGCGAATGCGCCGAGTGTTCGCTCCGCCCGCGCGAAATCGCTGCGCACGCGCACCGCGACGACGAGGTATTCCTGCAACTCGCCCCCGAAGTCGAGCGCGGAGGCCGACTGATCCGGCTGCGCGAACAGCGCCTCGTAACTAGCCAGCGCCGCGTCGAACTGACGCGTCGCAATGAACAGTTTGGCGCGCGTGCGAGGCGCCGAATCCGCGAAGCGTGCGGTGAGCGCGGCGCCGACGGCGTGCTCGCGCGCATCGGGCAAGCGCACGTGACAGCCTGCGCAATCGTCCGCGAGTTCGTTCAGCAGGAACCTCGCTTCATCATGGCTGCCGGCGCCGAAACGTTTGCTGATCTCGTTGGCGTCGTCCGCGAGACGGCGGCTGAAGAAGCGAAAGCCGGGAGTGTTGTCGCCGGCGTGCAGCTCGAGCGCGGAGGCATTGCGGCGCAGTTCGCGCAGCGCAGCGCTGATTTCGCTGCGCGCGGCGGGTGACGCGAAAGCGGCTTCGTCCTGCGCGTAGGGCAGGGCGATCTCGAGCGCGGAGACGATGCCCGACATGCGGGCCGGCGTGTCGGGCAGCGAGTCGGTCGGCGCCTCGAGCGGCGCGCAGCCGAGCGCGAGTGCGCATGCGGCGGACGCGCCCAACACTGTGGCGCTACGGCGCAGTGTGCGCCGAATTGCCCCGCCGCGTGTCGCGCGTTTCTCGCGGCGCGGGGGGGCGATTCGTTCGATCTCGCGGTCTTGCATGCGCCAACACCTCCAATGCGAGAACGCAAATGCACGCGCCGTGCCGCGCAGCGCTTGGCATCGCGCGTGCAGAGAGCACGAGACATGGAGACTCACCGCCGCCACCAACTCGCGGCCGGCGCCGCGCTCGTCGGCGCGGTTTTGGTTGGCGGCCTCGCAACGGCGAGTTGGCGCGTCGTGGCCGCGATCGACCGCACCGTGCACCTCGTCGCGAACGGAGGCCATGCAGATTCCGGAGCGTCGCTGATCGCCGCGCTGCTGCTTTCGCTGGCGAGCCTCGCACTGCTCGTGGGCGCGGTCCGGCTCGCGATCGCGGCACGCCGCGCCTCGCTGCTGATCGAGCGCGCATCGCTCGTCGAAATCAATTAGGACGGAGGCGCGCGCCGTGTGTTTCTCCGCAGCTGCGAGTTTCGCTGAAGGGGTGGGCTCGGCGTCGCGCTCTGCTGCTTTGCGGCTGCGTTCGCCGCCTGCGCCCAGCCCGCGTTGATCCCGATTCCCGAACTCCAAGGAGGACCGTCATGGCCCAGATTCGCGAGTTGCTGAAGGACGAGGTCGAAGCGTTTCGCCAGCTGCGGGACGAACTGCGCGTGCAAACCGAACTCGGTCGCGCCGATCTGCGCGATCGCGTGCATGAGCTCGAGCGGCGCTGGCTGAAGCTCGAGAGCCGCTTCGACGGCATTCGCAAAGACGCTGCGGGCGATGCCGAAGACGTCCGCGAGGCGGTGCGCTTGCTCGCGCGCGAACTCAAGGAAGGCTTCGACCACATCCGCGCGCGGCTCTCGTAGCGCGCGCTCGCTGCGGCCGAGGAGCGAACGTGCTCGTGCACTGCTTCCCAGATTCGCTCGTTTTCGCGCGGCGGCTCGCCCAGGCGCTGGGCTCGCCGCTCGCGCGGATCGAGGTGCACTACTTCCCGGATGCGGAGGCGCGCGTGCGCGTCGAGCCCAGCACGGAAGCCGCGCTGGTCGTGCGCTCGCTGCACGACCCGAACGCGAAGCTATTCGAGTTGTTACTGGCTGCGGCGGCGCTGCGCGATGGCGGCGCGGAGAGCGTCACGCTCGTCGCGCCGTACCTCGCCTACATGCGGCAAGACCGCGCGTTCGCGCGCGGGGAGGCCGTCTCGCAGCGCGTGCTCGGTGAACTGCTGGGCGCCGCGTTCGACCGGGTGGCGTGCGTGGAGCCGCATTTGCATCGAATCACCTCGCTCTCCGAAGTGTTCCCATGCGAAGCGCAGGCGATTTCTGCCGCGCCGGCGATCGCGGCGTGGCTCGCGGCGGAGGGCGAGCCTTGTTGGGTGGTCGGGCCCGACGAGGAGTCGGCGCCGTGGGTGAGCGCGATCGGCGCTGCGGCGCGCTTCCCGCACGTGGTGGCTCGCAAGCGGCGCAGCGGCGACGACGCCGTCGAGGTAACGCTGCCGAGCGGCGCGCGCGCACCCTGCAACCGCGCCGTCATCGTCGACGACATCGCGAGTTCGGGGGCCACGCTCGCCGCAGCAGCGCGCGCTCTCTACGCGGCGGGCGCGGCGCAAGTCGATGCGGTCGTCGCCCACGCGATCATCGCGCCGGGCGCCGAGGCGCGGCTACGCGAAGCGCGCATCGCGCGCTTCGTCTCCTGCGACACGATCCCGCACCCGACCAACGCCATCGCCACGGCCGAATTGATTGCGAACGCGCTGCTGGCGAAAGAGCCAACCGCCGGCGGCGCGCGCTGATGTTGCGCCTGCGCCGCATGTGCATCGACACGCTCTCGGAGCACGTCGTCTTCATCCACGAGGGCGCTGTCGCCGAAGGCCGCCTGGGCTTCCAGCCGCTCGACCGCGTCCGGCTGCTCGGTCCGGGCGGCTGCGAACTCACGGGCGTGCTCAACTTCTGCAACGACTCATTATTGAAGCGCGACGAGATCGGGCTCTCGGAAAGCGCATTTCGCGATTTCGGCCAGGCGGAGGGAACCACGGTGGACGCCACGCACGCGCCCGCCCCGGAGAGCCTCGATCGCGTGCGCCACAAGCTGCGCGGCGGCCGCCTCGCGCGCGCGGATTTCGACGCGGTGCTGGGCGATGTGTGCGCGCGCCGTTACGCGAAGCCCGAGCTCGCGATGTTCGTACTCGCCTGCGCGCTCCGGCAACTCGATCACGCGGAGCTGATCGCGTTCACCGAGGCCATGATCGGCTGCGGCTCGCAGCTCTCCTTCGACGCGCCCATCGTGGTGGACAAGCATTCGATCGGCGGCATTCCGGGCAACCGCACCACCATGATCGTGGTGCCGATCGTGACGGCGCTCGGACTCATCATGCCGAAGACTTCCTCGCGTGCGATCACGAGCCCGTCGGGCACTGCGGACACGATGGCGACGCTCGCCGATGTCGCGCTCACGCCGGAGCGGATCCGCCGCGTGGTCGAGCAAACCGGCGGCTGCATCGCTTGGGGCGGCGCGCTCGACCTCGCGCCCGCTGACGACGTGCTGATTACGGTCGAGCGGCCGATGGGCATCGATACCGAGGCGCAGATGATCGCGTCGATCCTGTCGAAGAAGAAGACCGCGGGTGCGACGCACGCCCTGATCGACGTGCCGGTGGGGCCGTCGGCGAAGGTGCGAACGCATCGCAAGGGAGAAGATCTCGCGGAGTTGTTCCGCGTCGTCGGCGGCGCGATCGGGCTCTCGCTCGACGTGGTGATTACAGACGCGCGCGGTCCGATCGGCAGCGGCGTCGGGCCGCGGCTCGAGGCGCTCGACGTGCTCGCGGTGCTCGAACGCAAACCGGACGCGCCGGCCGATCTGCGCGAGAAGAGTCTGTTTCTCGCCGCGCGCTTGCTCGAGCGCGCGGGCGCGGTGCCGGACGCTGGCGGCTATCGCGCCGCGCAGGAGGCGCTCGATTCGGGCGCCGCGCTCGCGCGCTTCGAGGCGATTCGCGCCGCGCAGGGCGCGCGCGAGCTGCCACCGCTGGCGCCGTTCCGCGGCGTCGTTGCGGCGCGCAGCGATGGCCGCGTGCGTGCGATCGATTGCCTGCGCGTCAACCGGATCGCGAAGCTGGCCGGTGCGCCCGCCAATCCGTCCGCGGGGTTGCGCATGTTATGCCGCGTTGGCGACGTGATCGCGCGCGGCCAGCCGCTGCTCGAAGTGCACGCGCTCTCCGAGGCGCAGCTCGGTTTTGCGCTGGCGCATGCGGAGCAGATGGCTGACTTCGTCGAGTTTGGTTTCTAGGAGGCTCGCATGAAGCCGACGCTGCAGTTCTTAGGCGCCGCGGAGACCGTGACTGGCAGCCGGTTCCTGTTGAGCACCGAGCGAGCGCGCGTGCTCGTCGACTGCGGGCTCTTTCAAGGCGCGAAGGAGCTGCGTCTGCGCAACTGGGCGCCGTTTCCGATCGAGCCGAGCACGCTCGACGCGGTCGTGCTCACGCACGCGCACGTCGACCACGCAGGCTTCTTGCCGCGCCTGTGCGCACAGGGCTTTCGCGGGCCGGTGTTCGCGACGCGCGGCACAGAGGCATTATGCGGCGTGGTGCTGCCGGACAGCGGGCGGCTGCACGAAGAGGACGCGTTCGTCGCCAACCGCGAGGGCTGGTCGAAGCACGCGCCTGCGCTGCCGCTCTACACCGAGGCGGATGCGCGCGCGTCGCTGAAGCAGTTCGCGGCGGTCGAGTTCGGAGCGGAGACCCAGATCGCGCCGGGGTTGCGCGCCCGGTTCTCTCACGCCGGTCACATCCTTGGCGCCGCGGCGCTCGCGATCGCGGACGAAGCCTCCCGCCGCTGCGTTGGCTTCTCGGGCGACCTGGGTCGCCCGGCGCATCCGTTTCTGCGCGCGCCCGAGCCGCTCGCGCGCGTCGATTCGCTCGTCTGTGAATCGACCTATGGCGATCGCAAGCATCCCCCGAGCGCCGAGGTAATTGCGGCCCTCGGCGCCGCGATCACGCGCACCGCGCAGCGCGGCGGCACGACCGTAA
>JANNDT010000271.1:0-6785 GCA_031387905.1 Deltaproteobacteria bacterium | reverse complement strand
CGCGATCGTCGGTAAGACCGGCAGCGGCAAGACCACGCTGGCCGACCTGTTGTTACGGCTCTACGACCCCGACCAAGGCGCGATCCAGATCGACGGCGTCGACCTGCGCACGATCCAGCGCTCCTCCTGGCTCGACCACGTCGCCGTCGTCACCCAGGACCCGTTCCTGTTCGCCGGCACGATCCGCGAGAACATCCTCTACGGCCGCCCCGGCGCGAGCGATGCGGATCTCCTCGACGCCGCGCGCGCCGCTCACGTCGACGAGTTCGTGTCGCGCTTCCAGGCGGGCTACGACACCGATGTGGGCGAAGCCGGCAGCGCGCTCTCGGGCGGCCAACGGCAACGCATCACGATCGCCCGCGCGATCCTGAAAAAACCCGATGTGCTGATCTTCGACGAAGCCACCAGCGCCCTCGACGCCGAGAGCGAAAAGCTCGTTCAGGATGCGATCACCGCCCTGCTCACCGGCCGCACCACCTTCGTGATCGCCCACCGCCTCTCGACCGTGCGCCATGCCGACAAAATCCTCGTCCTGCGCGACGGCCAGGTCGCCGAACTCGGCACCCACGACAGCCTCATGTCGAGCGGCGGCGCCTACGCCGACCTAATGCGCGCGCAAGAATTCATCGCCTGAGCGCGTGAGCCGCGCTGCGCCGAGGCCCGCGGCGGCTCGACTAACTCCGAACCCGCTCCACCGAATGCACGCCTTTCACCTTCCCGATCTCTTTCATCAGCGCATTCAGCGCGCCCGCATCCGTCACCCAAAGATCGAAGGCATGCGTCGCCGTCCGATCCTCGTGCGTCGTCACCTGGGCGCCGCCGATGTTCACGCGCGCAGTCGAAATCACCTTCGTCAATTTCGCGAGCACGCCGGGCTCGTCCCGCGTCTTCACTCTCACGCTCACCTGGCGCGGCACGCCCGCGTCCATGTCCCATTGCACGTCGATACGCCGGCTCGGGTCGAGCGTGAAGATTGCGCGGCAGTCGCGCGTGTGAACTGTTACGCCGCGGCCGATCGTGACGAAGCCAGTGATGTCGTCGCCGGGAATCGGCGAGCAACACTGGCCCATGCGCACGAGCACGTCGCTGTGTCCGTTCACGCGAATGCCGGTGCCCGCGGGCTTGTCGCGCCGGAACACCGAGCGCAGCCGGCTGACCGCTGCGGGCGCGGGCTCGGGCGCGGCGTCTTCGTCTCGAAAGTCCGGCCGCAATAGTTTCACGACGTCGCCCGGCTCGAGCTTTCCGTAGTGAACGGCTGCGAACAGGTCCTCGACATTCCCGCGCGCGTGCTTCGCCGCGAGTTCGTCGAGCTTGCCGTCGTCGAGCGCGCGCGCCAGCGAGAGCCCGGCGCGGCGCAGCGCCTTTTCGAGCACGCCGCGCCCGATCTCGCGCGCGCGCGCGTTCTCCTCTTCGCGCACCGCGTGGCGAATGCGGCTGCGCGCTTTCCCGGAGATCGCGAACTCGAGCCAGTCTTTCTTGGGGTGCTGCTGCGCGCTGGTGAGGATCTCCACCGTGTCGCCGCTCGCGAGCGCGTGATGCAAGGGGCGCTGCATGGCATTCACGCGCGCGCCCACGCAGTGGTCGCCGACCTGGCTGTGAATCGCGTAGGCGAAATCGAGCGCGGTCGCGCCGGTCGGCAGGTTGAACACATCGCCCTTGGGTGTGAACACGAACACTTCGTCGGGGAAGAGATCGACCTTCACGACGTCGAGGAACTCGTGTGGGTCGGCGAACTCGCCCTGGCGCTCGAGCAGCTGGCGTAGCCACAAGAACTTCTGATCGTCGCGCGCGTCGCCGCCGTGGCCCTTGTAGCGCCAGTGCGCAGCGATCCCGAGTTCGGCGAGTTCGTGCATCGCGCGCGTGCGAATCTGCACTTCCATGCGCTCGCCGTAGGGACCAATTACGGTGGTGTGCAGCGACTGGTAGCCGTTCGCCTTCGGCAGCGCGACGTAATCCTTGAAGCGGCCCGGCACCGGCGGCCAAGTCGCGTGCACCAGCCCGAGCGCGTGATAGACGGCGGCTTGATCGGCTTCCATGATGATTCGGAACGCGATCAGGTCGTAGATCTTCTCGAGCGTGACGCCCTGGTTCTCCATCTTTGCGTGAATGGAGGAGATCTCCTTCACGCGCCCGGTCACTTCGCCCGCGAGGCCCGCGCCGTCGAGCTTGGCCTGAAGAATCAGCCTGACCTCTTCGACGTAGCTCTCGCGTTCCTGCTTGCGGCCGGCGACGACGCGCTCGAGTTCGGCAGCGACCTCCACGTTCAGAGTGCGGAACGCGCATTCCTCGAGTTCGCGTTTCATCCAGTAAATGCCGAGGCGGTGCGCGAGCGGGACGTAGATGTCGAGCGTCTCCTGCGCGACGCGGCGGCTCTTTTCCTCTGCGAGGAATTGGATCGTCCGCATGTTATGCAGCCGGTCGACCAGCTTGATCAGCAGGATGCGGATGTCCTTCGACATCGCGACGAGCATCTTGCGGAAGTTCTCGGCCTGCCGTTCGCGCACCGAGGTGAACTCGACTCTCGCGATCTTGGTGAGGCCTTCGACCAGGAACGCGACCTCGTCGCCGAACAGCTGCTTGATCTCGTCCAGAGTCGCGAGCGTGTCCTCGACCGTGTCGTGGAGCAGGCCGGCGGTGATCGAGACGTCGTCGAGCCGCATGTCGACGAGCAAGCCGGCGACTTCGAGCGGGTGAATCAGGTACGGCTCGCCCGAGTGCCGCTTCTGATCCTTGTGCACCTTCGCCGTGAAGACATAGGCGCGCTGCAACAACTCGAGGTCGCAGTCCGGGTTGTATTCGAGCACGCGATCGGCGATGTCGTTGAAGCGAAGCACGCCGTGAGCCGCCTTCTCAGGATTCGCGGAACCTAGCCAGGAATCGGCAGGACCGCGGCGAGGCTCGATACCACGCGCGCGCGCTCCCAGCGGGTCCGCACCGCGGCGGTGTCGCCTGCGCGCTCGGCCGCGATCACCGCGAGCAGCGCCGCTATCGCGCCCTCGACGCTGTCGTTCACGATCGCGTAGTCGAAGGCGTGCACGGCGCGCAGTTCGTCGTCCACCGCCGAGAGCCGGCGCGCGATCGCCTCGGGCGAATCGGTGCCGCGCCCGCGCAGGCGGCGCACCAACTCCTCGCGCGAAGGCGGCAGCAGAAACACGAAGCGCGCGTTGCGGCGGCGTTCGCGCAATTGCAGGGCGCCCTGCACGTCCACTTCCAGCAATAAATCGCGTCCGGCAGCGAGCGGCGTGTCGAGCGACGCCCAGCTCGTGCCGTAGAGGTTGCCCGCGTACTCCGCGTGCTCGACGAAGGCGCCGTCCGCGACCAGTTGTTGGAATGCGGTGCGCGAGACGAAGTGATAGTCGTGGCCGTCGCGCTCGCCGGGCCGCATGGCGCGCGTGGTGTGCGAGATCGAAAACTCGATGCCCGCACCGCGCGCCACCACTGCGTGGCAGACGGTCGTCTTGCCCGTTCCCGACGGCGCCGAGACGACGAACGGAATCCCGCGCCTCCCGCTCAAACCAAGCTCTCCTCGCCTGTCTCGATGCGCGCGGAAATCGTCTCCGGGTTCACCGCGGACATCACCACGTGGCCGCTGTCCATGACGAGCAGCGAGCGCGTGCGCCGCCCCTGCGTGGCATCGACGAGCAGGCCGCGCTGCTCTTTCTCGTCGCGCAGGCGGCGGCTCGCCGACGACTGTGACGAAACGACTGCGACGACACGCCCGCGCATGATCATGTTGCCGTAGCCGACGTTCAGGAGGCGCGGCTCGCTGGGCGCTGAGCGCGCTGCGCGCGCTCGATCCTCCTTATCTACTTCGCTCGCCTTCGGCTCGCTGCGCGCTGCGCTTGCTGTCTTGCGCCCCACGTTTTCTCGCTGCGGCATTGATTTTGTTTCGTGGAGGGTGCTCACGCGGATCACTCGATGTTCTGGACTTGCTCGCGGATGCGGTCGACCTCGGTTTTGAGGTCGACGACGCGCTGTGCGAGTGGCGCGTCGCCGGCTTTGGCGCCGAGCGTGTTGGCTTCGCGCGCGAGCTCCTGCGTGAGGAAATCGAGGCGGCGGCCGACGGGTTCGTCGCTCGCGAACGCGGCGAGCATCTGTTCTGCGTGGCTGGCGAGCCGCACGAGTTCCTCGGAGACGTCGAGTTTCTCGGCTGCCAGCGCCACCTCGTGATAGAGGCGCGCCTCGTCGAGCAAGCCGGTTTCTGCGCGCAACTGCTCTGCGCGCGTGCGCATGCGCTCGCGGACGGCGCGCTGCACCTCGCCGGCGCGCGCGCCGAGTTCGCTGACGAACGCGGCGATGTTCGCGAGCCGCCCGCGCAGTTCGCGCTCGAGCGCGGCGCCCTCGGCGCTGCGCATCGCGAGCGCAGCATCGGCGGCGCGCGCGGCCGCGGCGAGCAGCTCGCCCGCGACGTCTTCCTCGCGCGCCTGCGCCTCGACGGTGCGCACTACGCCGGGCATCGCGAGCAGTTCGGCGACGCCGATGCGATCGACCACGCCAGGCTCGCGCGAGAGTTCGCGCGAAAGCGCGAGGTACCGCAGCACGAGCGTGCGATCGACTTCGATCTCCATGCGCGGCGCACCGCCGGTCGCGATCGACACGCCGAGGTCCACTTTCCCGCGCGCGAAGCGTTGGCTGAGGAGCTTGCGAAGCTCGGGTTCGAGGCCGGCGAGGCTGCGCGGCAAGCGCACCCCGAGGTCGAGGTTGCGCTGGTTCACGCAGCGCAGCTCTACCGAATACGCGACGCCGCCGACATCGAACGTCGCGCGACCGAACCCGGTCATCGAGCGGATCACGTGGGGCCTCGCAACGAGCGCTGGCGGAGTTATTGGGGTGCGGGCGCCGGGCTCGGGGCGCCAGCGCGCGGGCACTCTACGGGCGACGCACAGGCGGGGCAAGAATCCGCGCTGCCTTCCCGGCGCGAACTCCTTAGGATGTGCCGATGCGCCTCCCCCGAACGCTCTGGCGGCTCGTGCTGCGCGAGGTGTGCGCGTACGCGGGCATCGGAGCGTTCGCGTTCGGCGGCTTGTTCGTGCTGCAGAACCTGCTGCGCCAACTCGAAGACTTGATCGGGCTCGGCCTGCGTCCGGCCGACGCCCTCGCGCTGCTCGCCGCGGTCGCGCTTTTCCTCGCGGGTTACGTGCTGCCGATCGCGCTCTTGTTCGGCGTGCTCGCCGCGCTCGGCCAGTTCGCCGCGAACAGCGAGGTGAAGGCGCTGCGCGCGCACGGCGTCTCGCTCGCGCAGCTCGCGGCCCCCGTGTTCGCGCTCGCGCTCGCAGCCTGCGCGGCGACGAGTCTCTTGCTCGGGCACGCGGAGCCTGCCGCGCGGCGGCGCTTGGTCGAGGTAGCCATCGCGGTCGCGAGCCGCGGCGGGTTGATCCAGCCCGGCGTGCTCTCCGCACTCGATCACGGCGGCGAGCGGCTCGTGCTCGTTGACGCCGTCGGCGACGACGGCCGGCTGCACGGCGTGTTCGTCTCGGATCGCACCGACCCGGCGCGGCCGTTCGTGGTGGCCGCGCGCGAGGGCGAGTTCGCGCTCGACGCCGCGACGCGCACCGCGCACCTGCGCCTCCGCGACGGCGACATCCACCTCGAAAGCCCGTCCAAGGCTCCCCAGAACGCCGCGAACGACGACAGCCAGCGCGTGACGTTCCGCGCACTCGACTACGCCTTCGACATCAGCGCAGTGAAGCTGCTCTCCCAGCGGACGCGTCCGCGCGAGATGAGCGAGGCCGAGCTGCGCGAGGCGCTGGCGCATTTCGATCGCACCGGCTTTGCGCCGCCCGGCGTGCGCGAAGCGACGCGTGCGGAGTACGAGATTCAGCTGCAGCGCCGGCGCGCGTTGCCGTTCGCGCCGCTGGTGTTCGCAGCGCTCGGCGTGCCGCTCGCACTCAGCCAAACGCGCACCGGGCGCTCGCGCGGCGCGCTGATCTGCGCGGGGGTAGCGATCGCTTATTACGTTGCGCTGTCGGCGGCGGAGTACGCAGCGAAGCAGGCGCTGCTCCCGCCCGCTGTTGCGCTGTGGCTGCCGAATGCTGCGTTTGGCGCGCTCGCGCTCGGGCTGCTCCAGCGCGAGCGCGGCGTGGGGCCGTAGTGCGGGAGCCCGCAATCCCGACGGGTTTCGTGTGCGAGGAGCGCAAGGGTGCGATTACGGCCCTGCGCGCGGACCTCGTTGCTGGCGCGCGCGCGCTCGGGCTCTTCGAGCGCGACGGCATCGCGCGCGCGTTCGCGGCGGGCAAAGCCGTTGGCGGCGGGCGCGTGCCGGCGGCGTTGATTGCGTGGCCGAGTGGCCCGCACGAGATCGTCGTGCGCCGCTTGCGCCACGGCGGCGTTCTGGGCGGCGTGTTAGGCGGCGCGTACCTCGGCGCGAGCCGCGTACTGCGCGAACTCGCGGTGAACGCGGAGCTGTTCGCGGCGGGAGCGCCGGTGCCGCAGCCCGCGCTCGTGCTGGCGCGCCGAAGCGCGGGGCCGTTCTGGGCGTGCGCGATCGGGACTCAGCGCGTAGCGGGCGCCAACTTCGCGAGCTTGTTGTTGGGCGCTGAGCGCGAACGCGCACTCCGCGCCGCCGCGATCGCTGTACGCAGCTTCCACGACGCCGGTGGCCGCCACGCCGATCTCAACGCCACGAACTTGTTGCTGAGCGAGCGCAACGGGCATCTCGCCGCGACCCTGATCGATCTCGATCGCGCGCGCGTGCGCGTGCCAGTCGCGTCGAGCCGGCGCATGCGCGAGATCGCGCGGCTCTGGCGCTCGCTGCGCAAGCGCGGCGGCGGTGGGGAGTTCAGCGC
>JANNDT010000262.1:0-9891 GCA_031387905.1 Deltaproteobacteria bacterium | reverse complement strand
CTCCGCGGCGCGTACGTTGCCTGGCGCGGTCTTCGGCGATGCCAGCGTTTTCTCGCTCGAGCAGCGCAGTTTGTTTGCGCGCGATTGGATTTGCGTTGCGCACGTCAGCGCGCTGCGAGTCGCTGGCGACTACCTGACCCGACGGGTCGCGGGCGAATCTTTGCTGCTGGTGTGCGGCACGGACGGCGAGATTCGGGCTTTCTTCAATGTCTGTCGGCATCGCGGCTCGCGCCTGGTCGACGCCGCGCACGGCAAGAACCTCACTCGCATTCAGTGCCCTTATCATGCCTGGAGCTATCGGCCAGAGGGCCAGCTCCAGCACGCGCCGAAGATGCCCGAGGCGTTTTCCAAGTCGCAACACGGATTGGTGCCGGTCCGTCTTGGCATTCGATTCGGCTTGATCTTCGTCAATCTCGACGAGCGCGCGGCGCCGCTCGAGCAGTGGCTGACCGATCTGCCCGATCTGTCGCGCTATCGGCTGCCGGACCTAATCTGTGGGCGCCGAGTCGAGTACGAGGTCCGGGCGAATTGGAAGCTGATCTGTGAGAACTACAGCGAGTGTTATCACTGCCCCGGCGCGCACCCGCAGCTGAACGAGCTGACGGAGCTGATCACGCGCAGCGAGCGGCCGATGGAACGGGGCGCGTGCTTCAACGGTGGCCCGATGCGGCTGCGCGATGGCATCGACACGATGTCGACGAGCGGCAAGCGCCGCTTGCCAATGCTTCCGGGCTTGTCCGACGACGATGGGCGCTATGTGCACTACTACGTCCTGTATCCCAATCTGCTGCTCTCACCGCACCCAGATTACGTGCTGCTGCATTTCCTCTCGCCGCTGGCCGAGGATCGCACGCACGTCGTCTGTGAATGGCTGGTGGCGCCAGCGGCGCTCGCGAGCAGCAGGGAAGACCTGGAGGACGTCGTCGGGTTCTGGGATTTGACGAATCGCCAGGACTGGCAGTTGTGTGAGCGCGCGCAGGCTGGCGTGGTCTCGCGCGGCTACCGACAGGGGCCGTATCAGAGTTCGGAAGACTGCGTGCACACGTTCGATCGCTGGTACGCGGATCGCCTCTCGGCAGCGCTCTAATCGCGCCCGCCATGCTCTCGCGATGCTTGTCCGTCGGCCGCTGCTACATCGCGTTCATGAACCGCGCTGACATCTGCAGGTAGCCGTTCGGGTCCGGATGGCGCGCCCAGACTTCTTGCCAATCCGCGCCCTCAAAGGCCTGCTTCATCGCAGCCTCGCGCGCCGCCTTGCTCTCCCAGCGAATGATCCATGTGACGTTGGCGGTGCCGATCGGCGAGTCGATGGGCTTGCTCCCAGAGATCTCCGGCGCGATCGCGCCTTCGTCGATCCAGAAGCCGAGCACGTCGAGTCGACGGCGAAGCACCACGACCGCGTCGGTCGCCCACTTCTTGTAGGCGGCGAAAAGGTCGGGTCGATAGTGGTAGTCGCGGATTTCGTAGATCATGTTCGCCTCCAGAGAGAGTGTTCCGAGAAACACTAGGCGGACCACGGAGGGCGGCGCCAACCAATCGCGTGCCATGGACGCGAGCGAGCGGCATGCGCGAGCGCGGGCCCTTCGAAGCGACGGCTTCGCCGCCCTTGTGGTTCCAAGTCGAGCCGAGTTGGAGACGAGTTGGCTAGTGCGGCCTGCTTCGCCGCCTGCTTCTACCGTGATAGCCTGGGCCGCGCGGTCGTCGGCTCATGCATTCGCGCGAGTTGGTTTTCCGGGCTGCACTCTGCGGGCGAGTTGCCGCCTGCCAAAGATGTCGGGCGCTTCGACAAACCGAGAGAGCGGGGGAGCTGCTGATGGGTGAGAAGCTGGATGCAGGCGACGTCCTTCCGCGCGTGACTCTGAAGCTCGCCGGTGGCGGCACACTGACCGTGCCGGATGAACTCGGCTCTAGGTACGGCGTGGTGCTCTTTTATCGCGGACACTGGTGACCCTATTGCCGCCGGCAGTTGGCCGGCTTCGCAAAGCTGAGAGCCGATCTCGACGCGCTGGGCGTGCGCGTGGTCGCGGCGAGTGTGGACGCCGAGGACAAGGCGCTCGACGTCGCGAAGGAGCTGAACTTTCCGGTCGCTCACGGCGTGACGCGCGAGGACGCGGAGAAGATCGGCGCGTTCTGGGATGGCACGCGGAAGTTCATCCAGCCATCCGAGTTCATCGTGCGCGGCGAGGACGGGAAGATCGTTTCGTCGACCTACAGCGCCTCGCCGCTCGGTCGCGTCGACGCGGCCGACGTCGTCTCACTGCTCGAGTTCATCGAGGCGCGCCGCGCGGGGGCGGCCAAGCCCAGCTGAGCGGGCGTCGGTAGGCGACCAGATCGGTCGAGCGCGCCCGAAGTTGGCATGACGCCCGCTCAACGGCCTCCCGCTTGCGACAGTTCGCTTCCCAGCGATCCGCTTGCACTCACCAGCGCCGCCGCGGCGCGCACCCAACTCGGGGATGCGTTGACGCACGGCACGAGTGCGAGTGATTCCCCGCCGAGCGCGAGCCACTGAGAGCGCGCGCGGATGCCGATTTCTTCGAGCGTCTCGAGGCAGTCCGCGACGAACGAGGGGCACAGCACCGCGAGTCTCTTGATGCCGCGCGCAGCGAGCCGCGGCAGTTCCTCGTCGCTCCACGGCTTGATCCACGGATCGCGGCCGAGGCGCGACTGGAACGCGGTCGTTATGCGCTCACTGGGCAGCGCGAGTGCGCGAGCGACCGCGCGCGTGGTTTCGTAGCACTGCGCGCGATAACAACTCGCGAGCACTGGCGCGGGCGGCGCGTCGCAGCAAGCCGCGCTCGCAAGGCAGTGCGCGCGGGTGGGGTCGGCGGCGCGCACGTGGCGCTCGGGCAGGCCGTGATAACTGAACAGCACGTGGTCGACGCGCTCGCGGGCGAGCAGCGGGCGCGCCTCGGCCGCGACGGCGTCGATGAAGCCGGCGTCGGCGAAGAACGCCGGTACGAACGAAGCGGGCGGCGTCGCGCCTCGCTTGCCCGCGGCCTCGCGAATTGCAGCGATCGCGGTTCCGGTCGAGGACTCCGCGAGCTGCGGATACAGCGGCAGCGCGACGATGCGGGAGACGCCCGCGTCGCACAGCTCGGCCAACGCGTCCGCGAGCCGCGGCGCGCCGTAACGCATGCCGAGCGCGACGCGGAAGCCCGCGCCGAGTTCGCGCGCGAGCGCCTCCGCGAACGCGCGTGAGTTCACCAGCAGCGGCGAGCCCGCGGGCGTCCAGATCGCCTGATAAGCGTGCGCGGATTTCGGCGCGCGGAAGGGCACGATTGCGAGATTCACGAGCAGCCAGCGCGCGGGCGCGGGCAGGTCGATCACGCGCGGGTCGGAGAGAAATTCGCGCAGGTAGCGGCGCACGTCGGGCACCGCCGGCGAGGCGGGGGTGCCGAGCTGTGCGAGCAGAATGCCTGTGACGTCAGCCATGCGCGCTTCGCTCTAATGACGGGGGCGGTGCAGGCCGCCAAGCCAGAAAGACAGAGCGCCGTACGCAGCTGGGTAGGCGAGTGAGACCTGCGCGAGGCGCAGCGCGAGGGTGGCATCGCGAACGATGCACGCGAGCGTCAGCAACGCGGTGAATGCGGCGGCGCCTATGACCATCGTCTTCGCGAAGCGCGTCATGCGCGTCGGGTAGAGATACTTGATCGGCACGAACACGAGGATCGAGAGCCCTACGAGCCAGGCGGCGGTCGTGAACGGCGAAGCGTCCAGCAGCCACGCGTAGATCGCGACGAAGTTCCAATACGACGGGAAGCCCAAGAAGAAATTGTCGTCGGTCTTCGCGTCGGCCTGCGCGAACTGATACGCGCTCGCGAGCGCCGGCAGCGCAGCCCAGCCCCAAGCGACGAAGCCGCTCTGTGCGAGGAAGAAGCACGGCACGATCACGTAGTTGAGGTAGTCGATCACGTCGTCGAGGCGGCGGCCGTCGATTTGCGGCACGCGCTCGTGCACGTGTGCGGCGCGCGCGAGCGTTCCGTCCACGCTGTCGACCGCGAACGCGCCGAGCATGAAGAGCGCGCTCGCGCGCAAATCGCCGCGCGCGGCTTCGAGCAGCGCCAACAAGCCCATCACGCCGCCGCTCGCGGTGAGCGCGTGGACGGACCACGCCGCCGCGCGAGCAACGAACGAACTCTGCTGCACTTCGACCGCGCTCCCCATCTATCTACCTCGAACGACGCGGCTATATTGCCCCCCCTCTCGGGAGGACTCCATGGCCATTCAGGACATCACCGGCGATGGCGGCCGCGTTTCGCCCATGCAGCGCGCGAACGACCTCGTCGAGGTGCTCCGCCAGGGCAACGATTCGTTCATCACGACCAAGGCCGACGCCGTCCTCAACTGGGCGCGCAAATATTCGATGTTCCTTTACCCGTTCGTGACGGCCTGCTGCGGCATGGAGTTCATGAGCGCCGCCGGCCCGCGCTACGACCTCGACCGCTTCGGCGCCGCGCTGCCGCGCTTCTCGCCGCGCCAGGCAGATTTGCTGATGGTGGTCGGCACGATCACGCACCGGAACGCGCCGATCCTGAAGAAGGTTTACGACCAGATGGCGGAGCCGAAGTGGGTGATGGCGTTCGGGGCGTGTACGTGTTCTGGCGGTCCCTATAACAACTACGCCGTCGTCCAGGGCATCGACACGATCATCCCGGTGGACATCTACGTGCCCGGCTGCCCGCCGCGCCCGGAGGCCGTGCTCGACGGCGTGATCAAATTGCAAGCGCGCATTCAAGCTGAACGGGTCGACAAGCAGGGCCGGCACAAAGAGATCGACGAGTTGCCGGTGCGCCAGGTGGTGAAGCCGGTCGCGTAGGGCTCCGCCCGCGCGCATTCCGCGCTGCGCCGGCGAAGCCGATTCGTTTCCGAGGGGGGTGCCGTGAGCAGCGCTGCATTCGATCTCGCCGTCATCGGATCGGGTCCGGGCGGCTACGTCGCCGCAATTCGCGCGGCGCAGCTCGGCATGAAAGTCGCGGTCGTCGAGTCGGACCGGCTGGGCGGCGTATGTCTCAACTGGGGCTGCATTCCTTCGAAGGCGCTGCTCACCGGCGCCGAGCTCGTCGAGAACCTGACTCAGCACGGCGCGACCTTCGGCATCAGCGCGGCCGGCCTAACACTCGACTACGGAAAACTGATCGACCACAGCCGCGCGACCGCGGATCGCCTAACCAAAGGCGTCGCCTCGCTGTTCAAGAAGAACCAGATCGAGTGGGTGAGAGGGCGCGGCAAGCTGGTCGGCCCGAAGTCGGTCGCCGTAACAGGTGAGAGCGAGCGCGCAATCGAAGCCGCGCACGTGCTGCTCGCGACGGGCTCCACCGAGTGGGCGCCGCCGAGCATCCCGATCGACGGCGTGCGCGTCCTCACGTCGCGCGAGGCGCTCGAATCGCGCCGCATGCCCGGCAAGCTCATCGTGATCGGCGCCGGCGCGGTGGGGATGGAGTTCGCGTACGTCTACGCGATGTATGGCGCGAGAGTGACGCTGGTCGAGATGGCGGACCAGATGATCCCGGGCGCGGACAAGGAAGTGGCGGCGACCGTCGCGCGCGAGTTCAAACGAAAAGGCATCGACGTGCGCACGAGCACCAAGTTCGAGCAGCTCGAGATCGACGGCTCTGGCGTGCGCGTGACGGTCTCGAGAGGCGGCGCGAGCGAAGAACTCGAATGCGATCAGGTGCTGGTCGCGATCGGCCGCCGGGCGCTCTCCGCGGATCTCGGCCTCGCTGCGGTGGGCGTCGGCGTCGATACGCGCGGCTTCGTCGAAGTCGCCGAAGACTTCCGGACCGCGGTTCCCAGCGTCTCGGCGATCGGCGACCTAATTGGCGGACCGCTGCTCGCGCACAAGGCGAGCGAGCAGGGCATTCAGGCCGTCGAGTTGATCGCGGGGACGCGCAAGCGCGCGCACCTCGGCAACATTCCGTTTTGCATTTACGCGCAGCCGCAGGTGGCCTGGGTCGGGCTCACCGAAGAGCAGGCGCGCGCCAAGTACGGTGACGCGCTGCGCGTTGGCAAGTTCCCGTTCATGGCTTCCGGCAAGGCGATCGCGGCCGCACACACCGCGGGCTTCGCGAAGATTCTCGCCGAACCGAAGCACGGCGAGATCGTCGGCGCGCACATCGTCGGGCACGGCGCGACGGACCTAATCGCCGAGATCGGCCTCGCGATGACGCTCGAAGCCACCACCGGCGAGGTGGCGGCGACGTGTCACGCGCACCCGACGCTATCGGAAGCAATTCTCGAGTCCGCGCTCGCAGCTGAAGGCCGCGCGATCAATTTCTAGGAGCCCGTCATGACGATTTCGGTGCGCGTTCCCGAGCTGGGCGAGAGCATTTCCGAGGGCACGATCGCGCGTTGGCTCGTGAAGGCCGGCGACCGCGTCGAACTCGATCAACCGCTCGTGGAGATCACCACCGACAAGGTGGATGCGGAGATTCCGGCGCCGAGCGCGGGAGTGATTACGGAGATTCTCGCGGCCGAGGGCGAGACTGTGGCGGTGGGGGCGGAGCTCGCGCGGCTGGAAGAGGGCGCGAGCGCAGCGACGAGCGCGCCCGCGATGGCCGTGAGAGCGGCGCCAGCAGCGCTCGCGAGCGAGAGTACCCGCGCGACGCCGATGGCGAAGCGCATGGCAGACGAAGCTGGCGTCGAGCTGCGCGATGTCGTGGGCAGCGGCGTTTCGGGCCGCGTGATGAAGGCGGACGTCGAGGCGACCCGCGTCGCGCGTGTTACAGGCGAAGCCGCGCTGAAGGCAGCGCCCGCGCCCGTGCCGGCGTCGGCGAGAGCGCCCGCGCGAGCGGCGAAGAGTGCGGCCGCGGGCACTGCTCGGGACGCCGACACGAAGGCGCGCTTCGGCTCCTACGCGATTCAAGAAGGCGACCGCGTGATTCCGATGTCGCCGCTGCGCCGGCTCGTCGCGGAGCACATGGTCTACTCGAAGCGCACGAGTCCTCACGTCGGAACCGTCGCCGAGATCGACATGGGCGGAGTCTCGGCGGTGCGCGATCAACACAAGAGAGCATTCGAGGAGGCGAATGGTTACGGCCTAACATTCCTCCCGTTCATCGTGCACGCAACGGTGCGCGCGCTGCGCGAGTTCCCCGCGCTGAACGCTTCAGTGCTCGAAGACGCGATCGTCCAGAAGCGCGACATTCACATCGGCGTCGCGGTCGAGACCGACAAGGGCCTGGTGGTGCCGGTGGTGCGCAACGCGGACCGGCTCTCGCTCGCGGGTCTCGCGGCGGCGGTCGAGGATCTCTCGAACCGCGCGCGCAGCAAGAAGCTGACCGCGGACGAGCTGAAGGGCGGCACCTTCACGATCTCGAACCCCGGACGGAAGGGGAACCTGTACGGCTTCGCGATCATTAATCAGCCGCAGGTCGGCATCCTGCGGATGGGCGAGTTGGTGAGGCGCCCGGTGGTGCGCGCGATCGCCGGACAAGACGCGATCGTAATCCGCCCGATGATGCACCTCGCGCTCTCGTACGATCACCGCGCCGTCGACGGCGCGCCCGCGAACGGCTTCCTGTTCCGCGTGCGCGAACTCCTCGAGCAAGCCGAGTTCGACCTCTGATCCCGGGGACGTTCCGTAAGTAAGTTAAGTTTCTCGTCGCGTTACTCAGCTTTCTCACGGAACGTCCCCACTTTGGCCCACGCGCTCGCGATCGACTGGCTCGGCACGCTGCCTTACGGCGCGGCGCTCGAGCGCCAGCTCGCAGCGGTGGAGGCGCGGCGCGCGGGCGGGCCGGATCGCTTGCTGTTGCTCGAGCACCCGGCCGTCGTGACGCTCGGGCGCAGCACCAAGCTCGAGAACTTGCGTACGCCGCGCGCGCAGTTGATCGCCCGCGGCGTCGAGGTGCACGAGATCGCGCGCGGCGGCGACGTCACTTGGCACGGGCCAGGGCAGCTCGTCGGGTATCTCGTCGCAGACCTCGCGGCGCGCGGTGCGCAGGACGTGAGCGCGTGGCTGCGCGGCATCGAAGCGTCGCTGATGGAGGCGCTCGCGGAGCTCGGCGTGCCGAGCCGGCGCGTCGACGGGATGACCGGCGTGTTCGTGGCTGCGCCCGGCCAAGCGCGCAAGATCGCGTCGATCGGCGTCGGCCTGAAAGGCTGGGTCACTTATCACGGCTTCGCGCTGAACGTGAGCGTCGATCTCGCCGGCTTCGACGACATCGTGCCGTGCGGGCTCGCGGGCGTTCTGATGACGTCGGTCGCGCACGAACTCGGCTGCGCTGCGGACCGCGCGCTGTTCGAGCGCAGCCGCGAGCGCGTGGCCGCGGCGTTCGAGCGTGCGCTCGCGTGAGTCGCACGCCCGACCAACGCGTGGCGCGGCCGCCTGATAACCGCGTCGTCCCGACCGATCGCGGCGCGAGACCGCCCTGGCTGAAGGTTCGCGTGCGCACATCGCCCGAACTCGAGCGCGTGCGGCAAATCGTGCGCGACGAGAAGCTGCACACGGTGTGCGCCTCGGCGAGTTGCCCGAACTTGTCGGAGTGCTGGTCGCGCGGCACGGCCACTTTCATGATCGGCGGCGACCAGTGCACGCGGCGCTGCGGCTTCTGCGACGTCGCGACGGGGCGGCCCGAGGCGCTCGACCCGTTCGAGCCTGCGCGCATCGCGAAAGCGGTCGACCAGCTCGGCCTCAAGTTCGCGGTTGTTACGTGCGTCGCGCGCGACGACCTCGCGGACGGCGGCGCAGCGCAAATGGCCGCGACCGTGCGCGCGATCCGCCGGCGTTGCCCGGGCACCGGCATCGAGGTGCTGATCGCCGATTATCAGGGCGACGAGGCGGCGCTGCGCGCAGTGCTGGACGCGAACCCCGACGTGCTGAACCACAACCTCGAGACCGTCGCGCGCCTCCAGCGCCGCGTGCGCCCTGCCGCGAGCTACGAGCGCTCGCTCGCGGTGCTGCGCCGCGCTGGCGAACTGCGCGCCGACATCCCGACCAAGAGCGGGCTGATCCTCGGGATGGGCGAGCGCGACGACGAGATCGAGCAGACGCTCGCGGACCTGCGCGCCGCGGGCGTCACGCTGCTCACGATGGGGCAGAACCTGCGGCCGTCAGCCGACCACTTGCCGGTCGACCGCTACGTCACGCCGGCGCAGTTCGACGCGTTCGCCGCCCGGGCGCGGGCGCTCGGCTTCCGCGAGGTCGCCGCCGGGCCGCTGGTGCGCAGCTCGTATCACGCGGAACAGCTCGCGCAGCGCGAATAGCGCCCGAAGTTGCCGCTCCGCGAGCGCCACCGATCCCGCCCGCTCGGCCACCTTCTCTCCGATGGCCGCCGTCCTCGGAGCCCCGCGTCTGCCCGCTGCCCGCGTAGCGGGTGGCTGGCTATTCGGCCTCGCGCCGGATCTCTTGCTCGGCTGCGGCCTGCTCTACACGCTCGCGTTCTTCGTGTTCCTCGCCTCGGGCCCCGCGCTGCGCGCTTCGCAGCCGGCACTGCTGTTCCCGCTGTTGCTCACGTTCGTCTCGATGCCTCATTACGGCGCGACGCTGCTGCGCGTCTACGAGCGCGCGCGCGACCGCCGCAGCTACGCGCTCTTCTCGGTGTGGGCGACGGCAGCCATCGCAGCCTGGTTCTTCGCGGGCGTGCTCTCGCCCGGCATCGGCGCACTGCTCGTAACGGTCTATCTCACCTGGAGCCCGTGGCACTACACCGGCCAGAACTACGGCATCTCCGTGATGTTCCTGCGCCGCAGCGGCCTCACGCTCGAGGGCGCTGAGAAGCGCTGGCTGTACGCGTCGTACGTGCTCTCGTACGTGTTCGTGTTCCTAATGCTTCACCAGGCGCAGCCCGGGGCTCAGCATGCAGCCGCGCTCCCCGATGGCATCTACGACCTGCCGGTGCGCCCGCTCGGCATTCCCGCCGCCCTGAACGCGTGGCTCCAGCCGCTCGTGCT
>JANNDT010000207.1:0-2018 GCA_031387905.1 Deltaproteobacteria bacterium | reverse complement strand
GTGCGCGAGGCCCGCCGGCAGCGCGGCGTCCTGATAACTGAGCGCAGCGCCGCCAGCCGCGAAACTCGCGCGGACACGACAACACGGCGCGGCAGCGGCGCCCCCCAGCACCTCGCAGCGCGACGCATCGCCTGCGAGTGGTGCGACGCGCAGCGCGAGCGGCACAGCCTGCTCTACCGGCGCCAGCCAGTCCGCATGCAGCGAGGCGATCGCGCGCCCGGGGTTCGCCGCGAGTGCCGCCAGCGCGCAGCGCGCGAGCAGATCTTCCCGGTGCGCGGCACCGAAGTGGTTCTCCAGCGCCGCCTCGAACGCGCTCTCGCCGGTTCGGGTCACGCGCAGCCACTCGCCGAGGTCCTCGCGCGGCAGCGCCATTACAGTCGATTCGCTCACTCCCACACCTCCCGCACTTCGTTCGAGCCCGCGACGAAGCGCAGCCGCCGAGCCCACGCCTGCGTCTCTTCCATCGACGCGGCCTCGATCAAATACGCGCCGCCGAACTGCGTGCCGCTGGCCGCGGCGCCGGCAGCGCTGCGAAACGAGCCGCTAGCGTCGCGCGTCACCGTTCGTGCCTCCGCCGCCGGTCGCAGCCGCCACGCATCGAGCCAGTGCCCACCCGAGCGCAGCGCCTGCTCGCACGCCGCGTGCTCTTCCATCACGCGCGCCTGCTCGCCCGGGGGCAGCGCCGCCCACGCCGCGTCGTCGTTGCTCATCAGAATCAGGAACCGCACGCCCGCGCCCTCCTGCTCGAACTTTACGATGACATGACGGACGGGCGGCGTGCAGAGATACGGGGCGACCGCGGTTTCTCCCTTGAAAACCCCGCGCGCACGGAGAAACTCCGCCGACCTCGCACTCCGCGAACACCGAGAAGGGGCTGTCGGTGGGGAAGATTCGCATCGCGATCGTTGGCGTCGGCAACTGCGCCAGTTCGCTCGTGCAGGGCATTCACTACTACGCCGACAAAACGCCGGAGTCAGCGATCGGTTTGATGCACTGGCAGATCGGCGGCTACGCGCCGAGCGATGTCGAGGTGGTGGCCGCCTTCGACGTCGACGCGCGCAAAGTCGGCCGCGATGTCGCGGAGGCGATCTTCGCCGCGCCGAACTGTACGCAGGTGTTCGCGAAAGATGTGCCGAAGGCGGGCGTGCCGGTGCGCATGGGCTGTCTGCTCGATGGCGTCGCCGCGCACATGAGCGATTACCCCGAAGCCCGCACGTTCGTGCTGGCGAATGCGCTCGAAGCTGACCACACCGAGGTGGTGCGCGTGCTGCGCGACGCGAACGCTGAAGTGTTGGTCAACTACCTGCCCGTCGGCTCCGAGCGCGCGGTGCGCTTCTACGCCGAGTGCGCGCTCGAAGCGGGCTGCGCGCTCGTGAACTGCATGCCGGTCTTCATCGCGAGCGATCCCGTCTGGGCGCAGCGCTTCGCCGAACGCGGGCTGCCGATCATTGGCGACGACATCAAGGCGCAGCTCGGCGCCACCATCACGCACCGCGTGCTGACCGACCTGTTCCGGCAGCGCGGCGTGAAGATCGACCGCACGTATCAGCTGAACACCGGCGGCAACACCGACTTTTTGAACATGCTGAACCGCACGCGGCTCGCCTCGAAAAAGGAGAGCAAGACCGAGGCGGTGCAGTCGGTCGCGGCGGAGCGCATCGCCGACGAGAACATCCACGTCGGCCCGAGTGATTACGTGGCCTGGCAGAACGACAACAAAGTCTGCTTTCTGCGCATCGAGGGCCGCCTGTTCGGCGACATTCCGATGAACCTCGAACTGCGGCTCTCGGTGGAGGATTCCCCGAACTCCGCCGGCGTCGCGATCGACGCGATTCGCTGCGCGAGACTCGCGCTCGACCGCGGCATCGCGGGCGTGCTGCACGGCGCCTCGTCGGCGTACATGAAGCACCCGCCGCGCCAGGTGACGGACGATGCGGCGCATCGGGAGCTCGAGTCGTTCATCGCGGGCTGAAGAAAAGCCTTACGCCGCGCCCAGCTCTGTGAGCACCTGCCTCGCG
>JANNDT010000205.1:0-9659 GCA_031387905.1 Deltaproteobacteria bacterium | reverse complement strand
GCGCTGAGCACGTCGCACAGCTTCCTCGGTTCCTGGTTTGGTCCCGCTCACGCCGCGGGCGAGGTTTCGAAGGCGCGAGCGGCCGCGTCGCGAGCGCTCGCGCTCGACGAGAATCTCGGGGACGGACATGCAGCGCTCGGGCGAGTGCTCTTCTTCTTCGACTGGGATTGGGCGGCCGCCGAGCGCGAGTATCGACGCGCCCTCGAGCTCCCGAGCAGCGAGGGCCCGATGAACGGCATGAGCCTGGCTCATCTGCTGTCTGCGACTGGTCGCACGACGGAGGCTCTCCAGCTCGCCGACCGAGTGTTGGCGTGGGCGCCGCTCGACTCGTTCGTCAGGACGCAGCGGGCGATACTGCTGACGAACGCCGGCCAGTTCGAGCGAGCGCTCCAAGAGTTCGAGCGGGTTTTGGAGACCGACCCCAACAACTTAAATGCCCTCCAATCCCGGGCCAGCGCCTTGGACCTACTCGGCCGCTACGAGGACGCGGTACGCGCTCGGCGAGCGTCCGCAAAGGTCAAACCCGAAAGCGCCACGATGTATTCGGACGCAGAGCGTGCCTGGCGCAACGGAGGCGAGACGGCGTACTGGCGCTTTTGGCAGCAGGTCGACGAGCGCGACCAGAGCTTCGTGTGGGCCGCGAAGGGATGCGCGCAGATCGGGGACGCGGATGCCGCCTTCGCGCTGCTGGAGCGCGCTTACCGAGAACGCGATCCAGAGCTGCGTTTCTTGGTGAGCGAGCCCGGGCTGCGTCCCCTGCACTCGGACCCGCGCTTTGCCGAACTAGCGCGGCGCATGAAGCTGCCGCTGTCCGAGCCCTGACGCGCGGCTCAGGTGGGCCCGAAGTTCCGCACCGGATACACCGCGCTCACACCGCCATCGACGCGCAGGCACGCGCCCGTGACAAACGCGCTGGCGTCGCTCGCCAGGAACAGAGCGGCGCCCTTGATGTCGTCACCCGTTCCCGGTCGGCCGAGCGGAACTTGCGCGTTGTGCCGCGCGAACGCGGCGGGGTCGTTGCGGATGTGATTCAGCATGTCGGTATCGAACGGCCCCGGCGCGATCGCATTCACGCGGATGCCGTGCGGCGCGAGCTTCAGCGCGAGGTCGCGTGTTAGAGCTTCGAGCGCGCCCTTGCTCGCGCTGTAGGCGACGATCGGCTGCTCGGCCTCGCTCGAGCCAAAGAAGGCCGAGAGGGAACTCACGTTTACGATGCTGCCGCCGCCGTGCTCGCGCATGTGGCGGGCCACCTGGCGCGCGAGCCAGAACGGGCCGCGCACGTTGGTCGCGAAACTCTTGTCCCAGGCTTCGAGCGGGAAGTCGAGCGTCGGCGCAGCCCACGCGAGGCCGGCGTTATTGACGAGCACGTGCAGCCGCGGCGTCTGCGCGAGCACGCTCGCCACGAGTGCGTCGATCGAGGCCGGGTCGGCAACGTCCACCGAGCACGCGTTCGCGCGCCCGCCGCTCGCGCGAATTGAAGCGGCGGCTTTCTCGCACGCCGCAAGTTTTCGCGACGCCACGAACACGTGCGCTCCCGCTTCGGCGAGGCCCTCGGCGATCGCGCGACCGATGCCGCGGCTCGCGCCGGTGACGAGCGCAGCGCGGCCCGTGAGATCGAAGAGTTCCGGCGCGTTCATGGCGCCTAAGCCGTCACGCCGCCGCGCGTGCGCGCGAGGTCTCGGCGACCACCCAGCGAATCGTGTTCTCGAGCAGTCGCCGCAGCCCCGGATTCTCGTACGCCAGAGGCCCATCGCCGCCGAGGATCGTCGCCGTCTGGCTGCGCCCGATGCGCTGCGCCCAGGCGGCGAGGTTGCTGCCCGGCGGGTGCGTCCAGCCATCGGCGCTGAACAGCTTGCCGGCGATCGCGAGCGCGGAGGAGTAGAAGTTCTCAGGCACGAAGGCGTGCGAGCTGCGCATCAGCGGCGTCACGAGTTCCTCGAAGACGGGGCAGAGGTAGAGCTCGTCGCTGATCTCGTAGCCGCTCTCGATTCCGGCCGCGACCGGGTGCTTCGGGTCCACGGGCGTGACAACATGCTTTACGTCGTGGCGGTAACCCGAGTCCGGGTAGTCGCGCCCGCGCGCGCGACCCGGCGCGTATAGGAAGCGCGCGCCGGTGATGTCGCCGTACTCAGGCCAGGCCGGCCAGCCGGCGACCGCGTGGTGCAAGAAGACGATGCCTTTGCCCGCATCGAGCAATGCACGCCAGGCGCGCTTCAGCGCATCCGGCGGCGGCACGAACCTGAGCGGGTCGCGCCGCGCGAAGTCGATGCCGGGCATGTCGTAGAGCACGATCGCGTCATACGGAGCCGCATGCGCGGGATCGAAGAACAGCTCGGCCGCTGGGTGCTCCACCGCGGTCACGGCGCAATCTGGAATCGCATCGAACATCGCGTGGAACGCGTCGCGCGCGAACGGGTGGCCTTTGGTGACGAGCAGGACGTTCAGTTTGGCGCCGTAGCGCATTGTCGACATTGGGCTCCTCAGCGCGTCAGCGCGAAGCGCGCGATCCACAGCCAGCCGGCGATCAGCGCGAGCCCGCCGAGCGGGGTGATGGGCCCTAACACGCGCGGGCCGCCAAGCGCCAGCGCGTACAGGGAGCCCGAGAAGAGCGCGATGCCAGCGGCGAACAGCCAGCTCGCGCTGCGCAGTGCGGCGGCGTGCGGCGAGAGCGCGATCGCGAGCAGCGCGACGGCGTGCACCAGGTGGTACCGCACCGCGGTCTCCCACACGCCGAGCGCGTGGGCGTCGAGGCGTTCGCGCAGGCCGTGTGCGCCGAACGCGCCGAGCGCGACGCCAAGCGCGCCGAGCAGGGCTGCGAGCAGTAACAAGCTGCGGCCGCGGTCATCGGGCATCGAGGTTCTCCTGCGCGGCCATCACTCGCTCGAAGACGCCGCGACCAGCGCCAGTTCGCGCTCGCGCACGGAGGCCACGTCGAACTTTCTGGCGGAGGCGAGCATCTTGGTTAGCGCCGCCGCGATCGGCGTCTTCGAGCGTTCGCCCGGCTTCACGCGCTCGAAGCGCACGGGGTTGATGCGCGCGACGACATAGTTCCTGAGGTAAGGAGACTTCATGCCGCGCGCTTCGAGCGCCTTCACCACGCGCTTCACCTCGATGTCGATCTCGAGCAGCCGCGCGGCCAGCCCTTCGCGGTCGCGCAGGCTCTTCGCGAGCGGCTCGCTCGTGAAGCGGTCGACCTTGCGCAGCAGCGATCCGTAAGCGCCGCCGGCGAAGCGGCCCTCGCGCTCGTAGACGATGCCGAGCGTCAGGAGCTCTGGCGCTTCGAGCTGCGCGGTGAACGCGGTTTCCTTCGCCTTTGCGTCCCGCGCGGCGAGTGCGCGCGCCATGCGGATCGCTTCGAGCGAGCGGTCGCGCAGGTTGTGCGCCTTCTCGGTATTGAGCGCGAGGATGCGGAAGGCGAGCTCGGGATCGGGCGAGACGAGGGCCGTAATGGCTCGCTGCCCGAGCACCTTGCTGGCGGCGAGGCGGTGGCGGCCATTCGGCGTCCAGAAGCCGCCGCCCTCGGCGAGCACCGCGATGATCGGATCGAGGAACGCGCCGGTCTCGGCAATTTTCTCGGCGAGGCGTTTCGCGTGGGTCAGGGACAGATCGCGCTGGAACGGCGTCGGCTCCACTCTCTCGCGCGGCAGCGCCGCGATCAGCACGGGCGCACTGCCGCGCGGCTCGCGGTAAGCGCCGAGCACCGCGCCGCCGGCGGCCTCGACCGCAGCGGTTAGGGCCGAAAGCTCCGGCCCGCGCGGATCGAGCGGCATCGCGCTCGGCTCGGGGCCGCTCGCCTCGGCGCCCGGGGTGAGCCGCTTGCGTGCGTTCGCCGGTTTGCGCGGCTTCGCGCGAGGCTTCGGCGCCGACTTCTTGCGCGCCGCCACGTCAGCGCGGCTTTCGCGGCGAGAAGAACAGCCGCTCGGCGTTTGCGCGCAAGTACTTGTCGAGCACGCCCTCGCGCAGGTCGAGTCTCTCCGCCTCCGCGATGCAGCGCTTGAACGAGAGCACCGGGTGATCCGACGCGAACAGGATCTTGTCCTGCCCGCGCGTGTTCATGAAGTGGATCAACTCCGGCGGCAGATACTTCGGCGAGTAAGCCGAAGTCATCAGGTGCAGGTTCCTGTATTTGAGCATCAGGCGGATCGCGACGCTCCACCACGGATCCGCGCCGTGCGCCATGCAGATCTTGAGTTCGGGTAGCTGCACGCAGACGCGGTCGAGATGCAGCGGGTCTTGGCACTCGCCAGGGACCGGCGGGCCGGGCAAGCCAGTGTTGATCGAGACGGGCAGGTCGAGCTCGATGCATTTCACGTAGAGCGGGAAGTAATTGGGGTGGCCCGGCGGCAAGTCGGTCGTGAACGGCACGACGCGCGCCATCACCACCGGCTCGTTCGCAGCGAGCGCCTGCAAGTCCCAGACTTCCTGCATGCGCCCAGTGGGCCGCAGGCTGCCCGAGTAGAACATGCGGCCCGGATACTTCGCCGCGAAGCTCAGCGCGTGTTTTGACGGGTTCGAGACATCGAGGGTGACGACGGCCTTCTCGACGCCGGCTTCGTCCATCTCCGCGATCAACTCCTCAGGCTCGATGTTCTTGAAGAAGTCGTCGCCGCCTTTGAAGTAGTCCTCCTTCACGCGAATCAGAAACTCCGGCGGCTTCTGCTCGCCCATCGTGACGTTCACCCACAGATCGATCGCACGCGCCGGCATGTGTTCTCCATTCGCGAGAGCCCGCGAGTGTATCGTGGCGCGCTCACGCGGAGGCGGAGATGAGCGAAGCGAACAAGGCGGTGGTGCGGGAGTACCTGCGCGCGATGAGCAGCGGCGATCCGTGCTTACCGGAGCTGCTGACGGAGGACGTCACGTGGTGGGTGCCGCCGTCGTCTCCGCTCGGTGGGTTGAAGGAAGGCAAGGCGAGCGTGCTCGAGTTGATGGCGAGCGGCGTTGGACTCTACGACATGACCACGCCGTTCGAGATCGAGGTCGAGGCGCTGGTGGCGGAAGCGGACTGGGTGGCGGTGCAACTGGTGATGCGTGCGCGGACTGCGAAGGGGCAGCCCTACCGAAATTATTATCACTTCGCGTTTCGGCTGCGCGCTGGACGGATTTGTGCGGTCAAGGAGTATCTGGACACGCTGTACGCGCAGCGGATGCTGTTCGAGAGCTGATCAGCTCCACTCGCCGGATTGTTGGGCGTCGCCGACGTCTTGTTCGTCTTCGATGGCGCCGACGATTTGTTCGAGGACGTCTTCGAGGGTGATGATGCCTTGCAGGAGTCCGTCCGGGCCGCGCACGACGGCGAGGTGGCGGCGTTCTCGGCGGAACAAGCGGAGGGCATCGGAGAGCGAGACGTCCGGTGCGACTTCCAACTGCGGGCGCAGTACGTCCTCGAGGATCACCAGCAACGCGAGCGAGTGCAGGTAGAGGACGTCTTTCGCGTGGAGCACGCCGACGACGTTGTCGAGGGTTCCCTGATAGACCGGAAAACGCGTGAAGCCTTCTTCGCGGATGATCTCGAGCAGCGGCTCGATCGCGATCTCGCGCGGGACGGCTTTCACCTGATCGCGCGGAACCATTACGTCGGCGACGCACTTGCCCGTGATGCGGAAGACGTTGCCGAGCATCTGCGCGGCGTCGCTGCGCAGTTCGCCAGCGTCGCCGGCTTCGCGCACGAGTGCGGCGAGCTCGGTTGCCGAGTGCGTGTTCGTGCCGTGGCGAGCGGGCGGCACGCCGAGTGCGCGCAGCGCGGTGTTGCCGGCGCCGTTCAGCACGACGATCGCGGGGCGGAAGATGCGCGCGATCCAGATCAGGGATGGCGCGCAGGCCAGCGCGACGGCCGGCGCGCGGTTGAGGCCGATCGCGCGCGGCATCAGCTCGCCGAGCACGACGTGGAGGAAGGTGACGATCGCGAAAGCGATGCCCACTGCGACAGCGTGCACAGCGGCGGTGCCGAAGCCGATTGCGCCGAGCGGCGCTTCGAGGTGGCGCGCGAGGGCGGGTTCGCCGAGGAAGCCGAGGCCGATGCTCGAGAGCGTGATGCCGAGCTGCGTGGCGGCAAAGCTGTCGCTGAGCCGATCGAGCGCGCGCGCGACGGCCTGCGCGCCGCTGCGGCCTTCGCTCACCCAGATCTGCACTTGGCTGCGCCGCACCACGACCAGCGCGAACTCGGCTGCCACGCAGTAGGCGTTGGTGAGCAAGAGCGCAAAGATCGCGAGGAGACCGAGCACGCTCATGCGGATTCACGCGGAGGCATCGTGGGCATGCTAGCCCCGCCAGCCGGGTGGCTGAGCCACTTCAAGTGCGTGCGACGCTGAGCGCCACTTCTTGTCCGTGTGAAAGTTCGAGCGTGTGGTTGTCAGGGTCCGAGATCAATGCCCAATAACCGACGGGCGGCGGCGAATCGGTCGGACCCCAGACTGCGCGGCCTTCTGCGCGTGCGCTTGCAACGAGACGATCGACCTCCGCGCGCGATGCGCAGCCGACCCCGAGGTGCGCCATCGGCAAGAGCGGGCTCGCGACGCTCGCGGCTTCGATCAGCACGATCACGAACGGACGCGTGCCGTCGCTCAGCCACAATACTTCGCGGCCATCCGCGGCATCGACGCGGCGATGGACGACGCGCATCGCGGCGTAGCGCTCGTAGAAAGCGATGCTGGCGGCGGGGTTCGTGATGGGCAGGGCGATGTGCGTGAGGCCGAGGTCAGTCATCAATCGTGCCGTTGCGCGCGGCTGCTAAGCGCTCGTCGCCGATGGCGCCGCGCGCCACTTCATCGAGTGCGGGAAAGGCACGCAGCGAGTGGCCGCCGTCGATCGTGAGGTTCTGCCCGGTGATCCAGCGCGATTCGGGGCCGCACAGGAAGCGGATCGCATCGGCGATTTCTTCGGGCTCGCCAAGACGGCCAAGCGGTTGTTGGGCGAGGAACTTCTTCAACAACTTCGGAGTCGATGCGATGAACTCGGTGCCGTCGGTCTTGGTGATGCCGGGGCGCACACTGTTCACGCGCACCCCGAGCGGGCCGAGTTCGTCGGCGGCGACGCGCGCGAGGTAGTCGACGGCTGCCTTCGCGGCGCCGTAGCCCGCGAGGTAGCGGTTCGAGAACGCCGCGGAGTTCGAGGACATCAACACGATCGAGCCGCCGCCGCTTTTCGCGAGCGCGCGGCCGCCGTACTTCACGGCGTAGAAGGCGGGCATCACATTGGCGTCGAGATCGCCGCGGAAGGCGTCGTCGTCGAAGGCGAGCAGCGGCGAGAACGTGCCTGCGCCGGGGATGCAGATGAGCGCGTGCAAGCCGCCGTCTTTCGCGACGAAGTCGACCGCGCGGCGCACTTGTTTGGGATTCGCGCCGTTGCACACGATTGCGTCGAGCGAAGCGCCGGGCGCCTCGCGCTCGAGCGCGACGAGCGCCTCTTGCAGCACCGCCTTGCGGCGCGCGGAGATCACGACGTGCGCGCCATGTTGCGCGAGCAGCCGCGCGGTGGCGAAGCCGATGCCGCGGCTGCCGCCAATGATGAGTGCGCGTTTGCCTGCGAGCGGAAGAGCAGCGTTGTTCATGCGATCACCAGCCAAGCTTCGCCGCGCTCCGACACGCGCACCTCTGCGCGCGCCGGCATGCGGCAACGTTGCGATATTGGTCCACGCCCAGTCGTTAGGTCGTAGCGGTGACCGTGCCACGGGCACACGACTGCGCCGTCTTCGATGCGTGCTTCTGCGAGCGCGGCGCCCCAGTGCGGACAAGTGGCGGAGTGCGCGACGAGGCGGCCTGCGTGCTCGCGCACCACGAAGCGATCTTCGCCGAGGTCGACCGTGCGCGGGAGGCTCTCGCGCAGCGTGCTTGCATTCCCCAACAAGTGCGGGGGGCGAGCGCCGGGGCGCGGTACGCGTGGGGCTGCGCCGTCCAGGAACGCCTGGCGGTGCTGCATCATCGCCTCGTCTTCATCCCAAAGACGGGTGTAGAGCCGCACGAAAGCGGCGCCGAGCGCTTCGCGCGTGTTCTCGGGTACGCCCGGCGCGAGGAAGCTCACCGCGATCTCGGTGACCCCGGGCGCGGCTTCGCTGACGTGCGTCCAGATGTCTGTGCCTGCACCGGCGCCGCCGAGAGTGCGCGAGTGATACGAGCGCGCGCCCTGCTCGAGCGCGAGTTCGAGGTCGATCTCGGCGCCGTTCGCGAGGCCGACCTGTGCGCGCCAGCCCGAAGCGTCGGCGCGGCTGCAGTGAATCCCGCGGAACGCGGAGGCGTGCAGGTAGGGCAGGTGCTCCCAGTCGTGCACGTTCTCCCAGACGCGCTCGGCGGAGGCCCGCACGCGGCGCGTGTAGCTGGCGACCTCGGCGAGCGCCGTGCTCATCGCGCGCTCAGCCCTTGCGCCGCAGCCAGGCGACCACTTCCTCGACGGCGCCGTCGCGGCCCTTGTCCGCCGGGAATCCATAATGATCGCCGGGCAGCGAGAGCCGCGTGACGTCCTTCGATGCGAGCGAGTTCGCGATCAGATCGGTGTCGCTCGGGAAGATTGCATTGTCGCCCGTGTACTGGATCACGAGCGCGGGCAGCGTCATGCGCGCGCCGGTCTGCGCGATCTCGGCGCGTGAGCTGTTGCCCGACCAGGTGGAGAGCCAGGCTTCGGGCGAGACGACGCGCGAGAAACCGACCGCGCCATAATTGATGATGTCCGGGCGGCGGCCCCAGAGCGAACCGTAATCGCGCGCGCTCGGGTCGAGCGAGAGGTCGACGGTACGCGGGTCGGCGTCGGTGCGGTAGAGCAGCATGAAGTCGGTGATGGTGGCGGCGCGGCGGTCGGCGACTGAGCCGCTCTTGGCGGCGCGCTCGCGCGCGGCGTTCTTCGCGGCGATGCGCACGCGCGCGATCGCGTCGATGCGCGCGACGCGGGCGCGCTGCGCGGCGCGATAGCGCGAGAGGAACTCGGCGGCATAACGACTCGGTCTCGGCGGCTCTGCGAAACCATTGGCCGGGTCGAATAGGTCGAGCGCGGGATCGCACGAGAGCGCGTCGCCTTCTTCCACGAGCGAGGGGTCGATCGCGTGCAGCAAGTAATGCCCCTCGCCAGGATGCGCGGCGACGTAGGCGATCTGGTCCGCGGCGGGCATCTCGAACTTGTTGAGGTCGAGGGGCTCGCCGGTCGCGGTGTCGCGCAGGCGCTGACCGCTCGGCGCGAGCGCCTGGCTCGAGTAGAACGTGTAGAGGGAGCCGCCGCCGGAGTTGCCGAGCAGCACGACGCGCGAGAAGCGCGCGCGCACGTGCTTCACGCCCTCCGCGACGTCGAGCAGCACGCGCTCGTGGATCAGCGTCGCGTCATTATTGAGCCAGCGCGAGTTCTGGCAGAACACCGCGAAGCCCGCATCGACGAGCCCCGGCACGACGTAGTGCCGCGAGAAGTTCGCGCGCGGGTGCATTGCGCACACGACGGTCTCCTCACCGCCGCGCGAGTACAGCCAGCCGTGCGAAATCGCGCGATCGGGCGTCGCGAGCTTCACCGGCTCGCAGCGCGTGCCCGCGGGCAGCGCGCGATGCCACTCCGCCACCTCGAAAGCGTTGTCATATCGCCCGACCCGCGTGCTCCCGCTCATCCCATCTCCCCACCCCGCCCCCCGAGAAACGATACCGAAAGGGGTATGAACCCGTGAGGTATAGATTCGAGGTAAGGCTCGG
>JANNDT010000259.1:0-5562 GCA_031387905.1 Deltaproteobacteria bacterium | reverse complement strand
GCTCGGCGCTGGCGCGGGCGATGCGGCGACTGAGCTCGCGGACATCACGCTCGGCGTGCTCCGCGTGGGCTCCGGCAATGCCGCGCAGCGCGCGGATCGCGACACGATCTATAGGGTAGAGGAGGCGCGCGGCGCGGCGCGCCCCCAGATCGCCGCCCAGTTACGCGAGAGCTTAGCGGCGAGAGCGGCCCCGCCCGCGCCGACAGCGCCCGGGGGATAAAAACCGAGCCGCGGCGCGGCGCAGTTCGCGAACAGCCCCGCGCGCGCCGCTTCGAGCGCGACGCTCAAGCGGGTGAGGCCGTCGGCCGCGAGCGGCACGCGCCGCGTCTCACCTCGGCTCACGCGCAGATAGCGCTCGCCGCGTCCGTCCCGTGTGCGGTAGCCAAAGCCGATGCCCTCGGTGAGGTGGAACTCGACGTCGGTCGCGTTCGCGGATCGAGTCGCGATCACTTCCTCGATCACGCGGATGGCCTGCACGAGCGGGTCGACCTCGCGCGGCTCGAGGTAGAACGTGCGCTCGGTCTCCGGAAGCTCGGGCCGGTTCACGGTCAGACGAATCCCGAACAGCCGCTGCTCCTCGTAGCCGGGCTCGAATACGCCGATCGACTCGAGCTCTAGCGCGCCGCCTCCGCCCAGCGGAATCGACGGCCGCGCGGCATGCCGCACGACGACGATGCGCCCCGGCGTGTCCTCGATCAGCACGCGCAGCGCGCTGCGCTGAACCTCGGGCGGCACGGGATAGGGCGTCAGCGCCATCGGCTGCCCCTGCGGCGTGTAGACGAGGATTTGCGGCGGCGCTGCCTGGCCGGGCATCGGCGTGGGCGCCTGCGCATGGCTCGCCGCGGCGATGCCGAGCCCGAGCACGAGTGCTGCGATGCTTCGCTTTCTCATGCTCTCCCCGGCGCTGAGTCAGTGACCGTCTTTGCTGAAACGGTGACGAGAGGTGGAGCCTCTCAGATCTCGAACCGCCGTCTCCGCGCTCGCGCGAAGCCGAGCAGCGGCAATAACACTGCGAGTTCCGGCCCGATGCCGCAGCCGCCGCCAGAAACCACGGGCGCTTCCGATGCCCCGGTCGGCGCGCTGCACTGCGGATCGGCTGCCGCGAGTGGAGAGCCGCCGTTCGCAGAGGCGCCGCCGTCGAAGTCGATGCCGGGCTGCAAATCGTTGTCGATGCCGTCCTGACATTGCGGCGCCTCGATCGTCGAGCGATGGCTGGAGCATCCGGGATCGCCGCCGCCACCCGCGACGCGGTAGTCGAAGAGTCCGTCGCCGTCGTTGTCGATGCCGTCGTCGCACGCGGTAGTGCCGGTCTCGCTCGGATCGTTCGCGCTGGCGCAGCCGTAGTCCTTGCTCGGGCTGATCAGCTGGAAGTCGGTCTTGCCGTCGCGGTCGTTGTCGATTCCGTCCGCGCACTCGCGGCTCCCACTCGCGAGGCCGTGGTTGCCCCCGGCGCCGATCGCCAGCGCTCTCCCGAGGGCCACCTGCACTGGCGTAGTGCTGCCTGTGGCCGTGCCGTCGCCAAGTTGGCCCAGCGCGTTCGCGCCCCATGCCCAGAGCGAGCCGTCCGTCCGCTTGGCAAGACTGAAGTCGTCGCCGGCCGCGATGGCTTCTGGGTTCGTCAGCCCTGTTACGAGGACCGGCAGGTTGCTGTCCGTCAGGGTGCCGTCGCCTAACTGGCCGGAGGCGTTTGCGCCCCACGCGGAGATCCGGACGCTCGGCCCACAGGTTTGGTTTGGACAGCCGGGGAGCAGGCTGATCGTGAGGCTGTGGTTTCCACGCGCGGCGATCGCGATGGAGGGGTACGCGATCACTTGCACTGGCCTCGAAGAGTTCGAGCGCGTGCCGTCTCCAAGCTGGCCGCGGTCGTTAAGGCCCCAGCTCCAGAGTGAGCCGTCAAGCTTCAGCGCGAGGCTGTGCGCATCGCCCGCAGCCACTGCGGCGACGTCGCTGAGCCCGATCACCTGGACGGGAATCTCGCTGTCGGTCGTGGTCCCGTCCCCGAGCCGCCCGAAGCGATTGAAGCCCCAGGCGAACACCTCGGTGACTACGCACAGAAGTTGCGGCGGGCAGCCGGGGTCGATGCGGCGCGTGATCGCCAAGCTGTGGTCGCTGCCCGCGGCAATCCCCGTAACCGCGTTCGTGAGGCGGTAGACATGCACCGGAACCGAGCTGTCGTTGAAGGTGGCGTCTCCGAGTTGCCCGTAGTTGTTGCGGCCCCAGCTCCACAGCGTGCCGTCGGACTTCAGCGCGAGGCTGTGGTCGCCGCCGCCAGCGATCGCGGTCACGCCGCTGAGGCCAGTCACCTGCACGGGTACGTCGCGATTCGTGTTCGTGCTGTCGCCGAGCTGCCCGAGGTCGTTCAAGCCCCAGGCCCAGACTGTGCCGTCGGAGAGCAGCGCGAGGCTGTGCTCGCGGCCTCCTGCGAGCGCCGTCACCGTGAGGCCCGCGATCCGTACTGGGCTCGCGCGATTCGTCAGCGTGCCGTCGCCCAGCTGTCCGGAGCCGTTCCGGCCCCATGCCCAGGCGGCCTCCCCGCGCGGCAGCGCGAAGGTCGCGCCGCGGACGTTCCGCTGGTCGAAGCCGTCTTCGTCGCTCGACCAGACCGCGCGGATGCGCCCGTCGGGCAGCACCGCGATGTCGTTGAGCTGCTCGGTCACGAGCGGAGTGTTGGTGAGTTGGTAGACGCGGTTGCTGATCGTGTCGTAGACAAAGATGTCCGTCGTATCGAACAAAGTCGGGCGGCTCTCGAAGAGGAGGTAATCGCCGGCGATGCTCGGATTGGCCTCGAATCCGGCGCGTTCGAGCCTCCGCTCGGGGCCGCCGCCGACCGGCTTGATGAAGATGTCCGTCTGGCCTGTGCGCAGGGAGTCGTAGACCACCAGCACGCCGTTGGTGTCAGGGTTGGCCTCGGGGTTCGCGGTCGCTGTGGCGGTGGTCACCGCCCAACTCGCGCTTGTGTTCACCGCTTGCCAGATGTTGCAGTTCGAAGATGAAGTCGCGCAGTGCTCCCAGGTAATTACGGTCCCGTCGGGGGAAACCGCTGGGTTCGCGTCGTAGGCAGCATCGTTCGTGAGGCGCGTCGACGTGGACGTAGCCAGATCGTGAGCGACCAGTTCGCCATGGCCTTCGAGGCCGTAGTCGATGTACGCCACGGTGCCGCCGCCGATCGCGGAGCCGATCCGAGTCGTGCCGGGCGCGGGGTCGAGTTCGATCGTGTTGTTGGTGGCAGTGTCGAAGACCACCGCCGCGGTCCCAACGCCAGTGAGCACTCGCGAGAAGACGATCTGAGTCCCGCTCACGTCGGAGAGCAGATCGCGCGCACTCGCGTCCCTAGGGATCGCCGTATCGACGTTGGTGGTGAAGTCGAAGTAACGGATCTCGAGATCCGACGTGTACGACGCCAGATCTCCGCTGACGTGCGGGTTGTACTGATCTCCGGCGCCCGCATTGATCACGACGGGCGTGAGCGGTGGCGTCGCGGACGGGATCGGGACCACCGCGAGCGCGGCGGCGGAAGCGAACGCCAGCGACAAGCTCGCGAGATTGCGGAGCGCCCGGGCGGCTCCGCGCTGCAGTCGGCTTGTCATCCGCCTTCTCCAGGTCACGAGTCCGGGCTGTGTAGCACCGCCGCTCGGCGGCGCGCGTTAGGGCCGGGCCGTTGCGAGCGCCGCGAGCATCGCGTCGTGAATGCAGCCATTGGACGCGAGCACCCGGCTTCCGCTGCGATACGCGGTCCCGCCGAGCGTGTCGGTGACCCTGCCACCCGCTTCGCTGACGATCAACGTGCCCGCGGCAACATCCCAAGGTGCGAGCTTGTACTCCCAGAACGCATCGAAGCGGCCGGCCGCGACATAACAAAGGTCGAGTGCGGCGCTCCCGTCGCGGCGCACTTCGCGAGCTTGCTTCAACAGAGCGCGGAACTCGCGCGTGTTGTCGTCATCCACCAGCGCCTTGTCGTAGGCGAAGCCGGTCGCGACGAGGCTGCGGCGCAGCTCGCGCTCGGGCGACACATGAATGCGTCGGCCGTTGCGCTGTGCGCCGCCGCCGGCGACGGCGTGGTAGAGCTCGTCGAGCAGCGGGTCGTAGACGACGCCGAGAGCCTGCTCAGCCTCCCGCTCGACCGCGATCGAGACCGCGAAGCGCGGGTAGCCGTGGGCATAATTGGTGGTGCCGTCGAGCGGGTCGATCACCCAGCGGTAGGTCGCGCCGGCGCGGTCGCTGCCGCCGCCTTCTTCGGCGAGCACCGCATCGAGCGGGCGCTCCGCGGCCAGCGCGCGGACGATGTGCGCCTCGCAGGCGCGATCGACCTCGGTGACGAGATCCGTCGCCTGGCTCTTGGTGTCGATCTGATGCGGCGCTTCGTAGCCGGCGCGCTGGATCTCGCCGGCTTCGCGCGCGAGCCGCGTCGCGAGACCCAACAACTGCGCGAGTTCGCGTTCGGCCCCGCTCATTGAGGCAACCGAAACAGCGAGCGCGCATTCGCCGCCGTGATCGCTGCGATCTCCTCGATTGGCCTTTGCAGCGCGCCCGCCAGGGCAGCGCCGACGCGCGCCACCTGTGCGGGCTCGTTGCGCCGCCCGCGCAGCCCTTCGGGCGCGAGCAGTGGCGCGTCCGTCTCCACGAGCACGCGCTCGATCGGAAGCGCGGCCGCGACGTCGCGCAACCCGCGGTCGCGCCTGAAGGTGAGAATGCCCGAGAAAGAGATGAACAGGTTCGCGTCGAGCGCGCGGCGCGCGAACGGGAGGTCGTGCGTATAACAATGCAGCACACCGGCCACCTCGCCGTGGCCCTCGGCGCGCCAGATGTCGAGCAGTTCCTCGTAGGCATCGCTCGTGCGGTCGCGCACGTGAATCGAGACTGGCAGCGCGAGTTCGCGCGCGAGCGCGACGTGCCAGGCGAACACGGCGCGCTGCTCCGCGCGCGGCGAGTGCTCGTACCAATAATCGAGCCCGCACTCGCCGATCGCGACCACCCGCGGCGCAGCGAGCCACGCGCGCAGCTGCGCCTTGCCCGCGTCGTCGAGCTGCGCGGCGTCGTGCGGGTGCACGCCGACCGTCGCGTACACGCGCGAATCGCGCGCAGCGAGCTCGACCGCGCGCACATTCGCCGCGACGCCGTAGCCTGCACCGATTGCGATCAGGGTGTCGACGCCGCCCGCCGAAGCCCGCGCGATCACGTCGGCCTGATCACTCGCGAACTCGTCAGCCGTGACATGGCAGTGCGAATCGATCCACATGCTTCGCGTGCTCAGGTGGCCGGCGCGGGCGGCGTGAGGCGCGGGAAGAGCGGCGTGCCCTTGGTGATCCGTTGTTCGTGCTCTGACATGAGTTCGATCAAGTTCGGGTATGCGCTGGCCGGATCGACACCCAGGCGGGCCAGAATCTCATCCGACGTCCGGGGCAAGAAGGGTGCGAGTAGGCGGCCGATCCGATGGAGCGATTCGCACGACCAATAGAGACAGTCCTGAACTGCCCGAGCACCACCCGGCGCCTTTGCAGCCTTCCATGGCGCGCACTCATCGATGTAGCGATTCGCTGAGGTGGCAATCGAAATAATGGCTTC
>JANNDT010000156.1:0-5387 GCA_031387905.1 Deltaproteobacteria bacterium | reverse complement strand
CGAGCGCGCGGAAGCGCATCACCTTGTCGAAGGCGGCGCGCGAAACGAGCGGGCCCATGAAGACGCCGGGCTCGAGCGGCGGCCCGATGCGCAGCCCTGATAACACGCGCACGAGGCGCTCGCTGAACTCGGCTTCGACTTTGCGGTGCACGAAGATGCGCGAGAGGCACGAGCAGCGCTGCCCCGTGGTCGAGGCGATCGAGAGCGCGGCCTCGACGGCGGCGAGGCGCAAGTCGGCGTCGCGCCACACGATCATCGCGTTCTTGCCGCCCATCTCGAGTGCGAGGAGCTTGCCCGGCTGATCGATCGCCGCGGCAGCGAGCGCGCGGCCGACGTTCCACGAGCCGGTGAAGAGAATGCCGTCGATGCGCGGGTGGAGCGCGAGCGCTTGGCCCGTGGGCGCGCGGCCCTGCACGAGTTCGAACACGCCGCGCGGGAGGCCGGCGTCGCGAAATGCGCGCGAGAGCCACTCGCCGACGGCCGGCGCGAGATCGCTGGGCTTGAACACGACGCAGTTGCCCGTGGCGAGCGCCGGCACGATGTGACCGTTCGGGAGGTGAGCGGGGAAGTTGAACGGCCCTAACACCGCGAGCACGCCGCGCGGGTGGTAGACGGCTCGCGCCCCGCTGCCGGCCTCGATCGGCGCGACGAAACGCATGCCCTCATCGAGCGTGACATCGACCTTCGGCGCGATCAGCGCCGCCTCGCCGCGCGCGTCCCAGAGCGCTTTGCCGACTTCGCGCGCGATCAGCAGCGCGAGTTCCTCTTGGCGCGCCTTCACGAGATCGCGGAAGCGGCGCAGCACCGCGGCGCGCGCCTCGAAGCCGGCGTCGCGCCACGCAGGGAACGCGACGCGCGCGCGGTCGACCGCCTCGTCGATCGCGAGTTCCTCCCAGATCGGGAAGCGCCCGATCTCGTCGCTCGGATCGGCTGGGGAAACGCTGCGCAGGATCTCAGGCACGGGCACTCGTTAGTTATGAAGTTATGGAACGTCCCCGCTAGGGCAGCGGGGTGACGCTGACGCGGTCGCCGGCCTTGACGGCGAGCGCATCGCGCACGTCGCCAGAGACGAGCGGCGCGCCCTCGGCGTCGAGCGGCACTACGGTGGCGCGGAAGCGGCCGCCGCTCTCGGTCGAGAGCAGCGCGAGCGTCGCGCTGCTCTCGCCCTGCGAACCGCGCGGCACGCCGGGCAGCACGAGTTCGCGGCGCTCGCGCACGGGGACGATCGTGTCGCGCGCGGCGCCGTAATAAGGCCCGCCATCGAATGGGTCGACCTGGTTGAGCGGCGTGAAGCCGATCTTCTCGAGGATCGCGACCGCCGCTTTCGCGGTGTCGTTCGGCTGCCCGATCATGCGCTGCACTTCATCGGGGAAGAGCGCGACGTAGACCGGGTCGACCGGGAACAGATCCGCGATGAACTGCTTGGTCTTGGCGGAGAGGTGGTCGGCCGTGCGGTAATCGAGGCCGGTGAACTTCGCGCCGAAGGCGTCCCACAGCCGGTTCTTCCCGGGCGCGTCGAAGCGCGAGAGCATCTCGGCGATCACCTGCTTCTCGAAGCGTCGCGCGTGCGCCGCGATGTACGCAAAGCGCACGATCGAGAGCGCCTTGCCGCACTTGCGCGGGTGGTGGCGATACGCCGGGTCGATGATCAGCCCGCCGATCTCGGTGGGGCCGTCGGTCGTGCTTTGCAAGCGCAGCTTCTTGTGCAGGAAGCGTTTGTCGAGCTCGGGGCTGCGGCGCTCTTCGGTCGAGACGTCGAGCCAGTAATAAGGCACGCCCGGCCGGCCGTGCTTGGCCATGATCAGCGAGGTGCCGATCGTCTTCTTCGCATCGAGGTCCTCGAGCGCGAACATGTAGATCGCTTCGCGCCAGTCGAGCGAATCCTCGCCGCGCGCGGAACGGAACGAGCGGCCGGAGAGCGCGATGCGATTGACGAGGAACTCAGGGTCCGCGGGCAGGTTCATCGAGTCCAGCATTTTGGCGAGGCCGACCAGATCGTCGAGATCTCCCTCGTTCACCGGCCTGAGAATCAACATGCGAGCCCCTTTTCGCTGGCGACGCGGCGCAGCGTCTTCTCGAGAATCGCGAAGCCGGCGTCGAGTTCTTCGTCGGTCACGTTCACCGGCAGCAGCATGCGCACCTTCATCGGATCTTTGCCCGCGCCGAACACCAGCACGCCTTCTTCGAACGCGGTCTTGATGACTGCGTTCGCCGTCGCGGGCGCGCCGTCGAAGGGGATGAATGCCTGCATCGCGCCAATGCCGCTGCGCGCGCCGATCGCCTGCGGCATGCGCTTCGCGAGTGCGTCGAAGCGCGCCGCCACGCGCACGCCGATGCCGGCGACGATGCCGCGCGCGCCGAGGTAACCCTCGCTCGTGAGTCTCTCGATGATGCGCGCGCCCACCGCGAGGCCGACAGTCGCGCCCGCATAAGTGCCCGCCACGAGCCCTTCGCGCGGGTTGTAGTCCTTCGTGTAAAGCACCGCGCTGCCCTGCAGGATCTTGCCGACCGTGACGAGGTCGACGTAGTCCGCGAGTCCGAAGGTTTGATGGGCGAACAGTTCGCCGGTGCGCGCGTAGGTCTGCACCTCGTCCACCCAGATCGCGATCTTGGCCGCGCGGCAGCGCTCCATCAGCGCCACGAAGAACTCGCGCGGCGCGGCGTTGAAGCCGCCCTCGCCTTGCACGAGTTCGAACAGCATGCCGGCGACTTGGCCGGGGTAGCGCTTCAAGTGCGCGTCGAGCGCGGCGAGTGAGCGCGCGGTCGAGCCTTCCAGGCGCGCGTCGTAGAACGGCACGTAGAGCACGTTGCCACGCAGCGGCAGGCCTTCGCGGAACGAGGGTTTGTCCGTCAGCTCGGCCATCGTCGAGGTGCGGCCGGCGAAATTGTTCTCGAACGCGATGATGCGATCGGCGGGCGCGTGCTTCTGCCAGATCATCTTGATCGCGTTCTCGTTCGCCATCGCGCCGGAAACGGAGAGCCAGACGTGCGCGAGCCGCGGCGAGGCGTTCGCCAATAACAATCGCGCCAGGCGCGCTTGCTCGAGGCCGGGCGCGAGGTTGCCTTGGAACACTGCGTCGCGGGCGGCGGCTACGACCGCGGTTTCGAGCAGGTCGCGGTCGCTGTGGCCGAATGCGTAGACGCCGATGCCGCCGATGAAATCGAGAATCGTGCGGCCGTCGGCGAGGCGCAGGCGCGCGCCGTTGCCCGTGCCGCCCATCACGAGCGGCAGGAACAGCGGGCGGCCGCGCAGCTCGGCGATCTCCTGCATCGCGCGCGCGTAGCCCTCCGCGGAGAGCGGGTTCTCCGCGATCGCTTGCTCAACGGCAGCGATCAGGGCGCGCGCCGCGGCTTGCACGGCGGGGCTATTCGAAACGGCGCTGAGCGGATCGGGGTTGGGTCGCGACATGGCGCGGGAAGTTATCGGCAGGATTTCGCGGCGCTTGGGGGGGGCGCGCTGCGCACCGGCAGGCGATCTCCTCGCGGCGGCCCAGCTTTCCTCATTGACCGCGCCTCACGCGGTGCCGATACCCCGCGCATGTCCGCAGAGATCGAACGCCCGCGGCGCCGCCGCGAAACCCTGCGCGATGAGCGCACGCGCCACCTCGCGCGCAAGCAGGCGCTGCAGGCCACGGTTCCGTATCTCGCGATGCTGCGCGCTCCGCGCCACCCGAAGACGGGCCGCGAGATGGGGCGAGATTTCTCGGTCGCCACCTACAACGTGCACCGCTGGTCCGGCTTGAACGGCGCGAGCACGCCAGACGCCGCGCGCGCCGGCTTCGTGATCTCCGAACTCGGCGCCGACGTGATCGCGCTGCAAGAAGTTCTCAGGCCGTTCGAGGGCGAGGACCCGCTCGAGCGCATCGCCGACGCGCTGCACCTGCACGTCGCGTTCGCGACCTCGCGCGTCCACCGCCTCGGCGAACTCGGCAACGCGATTCTCTCGCGCTGGCCGATCACCAGCGTGTTCACGCTCGACCTCACGTTCTCGAACGTAGAGCGGCGCTCCGCGGTGGCGGCGCAGTTCACCACCGAGGCCGGGCCGGTCGCGATCGTGGCGACGCACCTCGCGCTGGTCGATCGCACGCGCCACCAACAAGTCGAGCAGCTGCTCGGGCATCCCCAGCTTCAGGGGCCGGTGATTCTGCTCGGCGATATGAATGCGTGGCGGCGCTGCAAGGCGACGCGCGCGCTCGACGCCGAGCTCGGCGGCGGGCAGAAGTTCCCGCGCACGTTCCCCGCGGCGCGGCCGCTGCTGGCGCTCGATCGGGTGTATGCGCGCGGCGCGAGCGTGAGCGAGATCGCGGCGCATGCGACGCCCGCGGCCAAGCGCGCGTCGGATCACCTGCCGGTGATCGCGCGCGTGCGGCTCAGCAGCGAGAGCTGACGCGCGGGCTCCGCGAACGCGGGGCTATCGTCGGCGCGTGGCACAGCTTCTCTCGATCGCAGCGCTCCTGCTCCTCGCCGCTTGCGCGACGGTCGACGCCACGCGCCTCTTCCGCGCTGGCACCGCAGCGCTCGATCGCGGCGATGCGCCCGCCGCGCTGCGCGATCTCGAGCAAGCCGCGCAGTTATTGCCCGAATCGTCGGCGGTGCACAACCACCTCGGGCTCGCGTACGCCGCGAGCGAGCGTCACGCGGACGCGCTGCGCGAGTTCGAGCGCGCCGTCGCCATCGACTGCGAGAACCAGGCCGCGCAGAGCAACCTCGCGCGAGCCCGCGCGCGCGCCGAGCGTTAGGGTTTCGCGATGGCGAACGACCTCGAGCAGAAAGCCCTCGCCAGCTATCTCGAAGATCACAACCTCAAGCACACCAAGCAGCGCGAGGCGATCCTCGACGTGTTCCTCAGCGTGACGGGCCACATCACCGCCGAGGCGCTCTTCCAGCAAGTGCGCGAGCACCACCCGAGCATCGGTTTCACAACCGTCTATCGCACCATGAAGCTGCTGTGCGACGCCGGACTCGTGGTCGAGCGCCATTTTGACGACGGCCTCGCGCGCTACGAGATCGAGCACGAGCACCACGACCACCTCGTGTGCACGCGCTGCGGGAAGATCGTCGAGTTCGAGTGCGCGATGATCGAGCAGGCGCAGGACGAGATCGGCAAGCGTTATGGCTTCCGGCTGCTGCGCCACCGGCACGAGCTGTACGGCCACTGCCCGGACTGCCAGAAGCGCGATCGGCCGCTGCCGCGGTAGCAAGCGGCGCTTCGCCGCGCGCAGCGAGCCGACGGCGAGCGAAGTCGAACAGTGGCCTCCGCATTCTCTGCGCATCAGCGCTTGCATTCCCGCGACGCCGGTAACGAGCAAGCGGCGCTTCGCCGCGCGCAGCGAGCCGACGGCGAGCGAAGTCGAACAGTGGCCTCCGCATTCTCTGCGCATCAGCGC
>JANNDT010000140.1:0-2710 GCA_031387905.1 Deltaproteobacteria bacterium | reverse complement strand
ATTAAAGGGAGACGTCGCGCACACCTGCTCGGTGCCGACGACAACGCCTCCGTCGTCCGAGAGGTCCGTCCCGATTCCTCCGCCGAGCTGCGTCAACGTGTACGGCAGCGTGCTCTGAGCGCTCGCACTCGCCGCGATCGCAACTGCGAGGGCCGACAGCCGCGCTGTCCCTCCCCAATAACTTCTCGCCTTCAAGCAATCCAACGACTTCGTCGCCACGGCCGCGCCTCCAAGTGGTCTGCAAGACCACGCAGACAGCGTGTCACGGCGTAGCCGAGCCTTCGGTCATAGATCGGTTACAGCGCGAGATGGCGCCTCTCGGTGTTCGTCCCATGACGCGCGGCTTTCACTCGCGCGACTTCGTGCTCTCGTCGCGGGCCGCGGCGAGGCGCGCCGCTGGTTTCGCGAGGACCGCGGATCGCACTCGCGCGCGCGAACTGCTCGGCCTTGCCACAGCGGCGTTCGAAGTAGTACGGATCCCGGGCTGGCTGCGTCGCGCGCGGGAGATCGAGGCTCAGATCGCGTCGCGAACGCTTCGGTAGGAGCGAAGCCACGGTAAGGCTCCTACCGAAGCGAGCGGGCGATCAAAGCGGGCGCAGGCGCCGCGATCGAACCGTGAGGGTCGCCCCCGGATCGGTCGACACCAATACTGCCGAAGCCCCGTTGTCGACGATGACCCCGCTCAAGTGGATCAGGTTCTGAGGATTGCCGTCGACGACGACAACGACCGTGTACGTGCAATCCCGGTTGACCGAGTACGTCCCGGTCAGCGCCCGGGTGAACACGTTTCCAGCAAAGCTGATCGTGTCGTTCCCTGCGGCCTGGCCGCGGCCGTCGATCGCGATGAGGCCGACTTCGGCGATCTGCACGAACGTGACGCCGTCAGGCGTGAACGAGCCCGAAGAGTCGATCTCGTAGCTTCCCCTGAGCGTCCAATCCGTGCACGACGGCGTCTCCGCGGCCGCCCTCTGGCTGCCGAGCGCGAACGAGAGCCCGAGTCCGAAGATGAGAGCTGTTGAAGTCGTCTTGATGAGTGAGCGCATGAGTCATCTCCCAAATTGAGTTGTGGTGAGAGCGAGGGCCCTCCTTCGAGAGCCGACGCTGAGCGTGTCACGGCGTAGCCGGGCCTTCGGTCATAGATCGGTTACAGCGCGAGGTGGCGCCAAGGTATGGTCGGCGGGTGCGCAGCGTTCGACTGCCGACCACGAGGAGCCCACGCCCATGACCGATCTCTCAGGCCGCGTTGCAGTCGTCACCGGAGCGGGCACCGGCATCGGGCGCGCGATCGCGCTGCGGCTCTCGGCGCGCGGCGCGGCGGTCGCGCTGCTCGGGCGCACGCGCGCGACGCTCGAGAGCGTGGCGGGCGAGGCGAAGGGCGAGACGCGAGTGATCGCGTGCGACGTGCAGGAGCGCGCCGCGGTGGACGCCGCGTTCCTCGAGGCCGTGCGCGCGTTCGGGCGGCTGCACATCGTAGTCGCGAACGCGGGTATCGGCGGCCCCAACGACTTGGGCGGCGGCGACCGCTGGGACGCCATCGTGCGCACCAACCTCGACGGCGCCTACTTCACGCTGCGCGCCTTCGAAGCGCATCTCGCGGCCGGCGCCGGCTATAAGCACGCGATCGTGATCTCGTCGTGCGTCGCGCGCTTTGGCGTCGCGGGCATCTCCGCCTACAGCGCGGCCAAGGCGGGCCAGCTCGGGCTGGTGCGCTCGCTGGCCGCGGAACTCGCCCCGAAGAGAGTGCTCGTGAACGCCATCTGCCCGGGCTGGGTCGACACCCAGATGGGCATCGACCGGATGACCGAGATCGGCGAGAGCATGGGCAAGGGCTACCCGGAGACGAAGGCCGAGTTGCTCGCAGGCGTTCCGCTCGGCCGCAGCAGCGAGCCCGACGAGATCGCCGGCCTGGTCGAGTTCCTCTGCTCCCCCACGGCGGTCTCGTTCACCGGCCAGGCGTTCGACCCGAACAACGGCGCATGGATGGGCTGAGCAAGCGCGCTCTCGGCCGACCCGGCCTCTCGCCGACCCGCTCCAGACTCAGCGAAAACGCAGGGGCGTTCGCCTATCGTTGACATGAGAGCGTGCTCGGCAATTCTCCCGCCCCCGTTCGGCTGACTTCGGGTCAAAATGCAGGAACGCGCGGCGCGGTGGAGTTGGCGGCGCACTCGCGCAGGGGCTGACGCGGAGGGACGATGAGCGGGCGATTTTCTGGCGACGATTGGGGCGTGATCCTTGGCGGCTCGAGCGGCTTCGGCCTCGCGACCGCACTGAAGCTCGCTGCGCACGGCATGAACCTGTGCATCGTGCATCGCGATCGCCGCGGCTCGATGCGGCGCATCGAGCCCGAGTTCGAGAAGCTGCGCGCGAGCGGCGTGAAGCTGATCATCGAGAACGACGACGCGCTCGACCCAACCGTGCGCGGCCAGATTCTCACGCAGCTCGCGGAGCAGCTCGGCCCGAACGGGCGCGTGAAGATGCTGTTGCACTCGATCGCGTTCGGGAACTTGAAGCTGATCGTGCCGGAAGTACCGAAGCCGAATGCGGGCGGCGCCGTCGCGAGACTCGCGGATTCGCTCGGCATCGCGAAGGAGGCGCTCGCGAGCGCCGTCGACAAGCTCGCGGCGGAAGGCGTCGACGAACTCAGCGAGCTCTCCAGCGCGCCCGTCTACCCGACGCACTCCCTGCTCGATGCCGAGGATTTCGCGCGCAC
>JANNDT010000113.1:0-2009 GCA_031387905.1 Deltaproteobacteria bacterium | reverse complement strand
GTGCGCGCGGTCGTGCTTACCGGCGCGGGCCGCGCGTTCTCGGCTGGCGGTGACCTCGACATGCTCGTGCGCATGGCGGAGGCAGGAAGCGCGGACCCGGGCGGGCCGACGCGCGCAGCGCAGCGCGCGTTCATGGGCCGCTTCTATCGCATGTACCTCTCGGTGCGCGATCTCCCGCAGCCGACGATCGCCGCGCTGAACGGCCCCGCGATCGGCGCCGGCCTGTGCGTCGCGCTCGCCTGCGACCTGCGCATCGCCGCGCGCGAGGCCAAGCTCGGCCTCAACTTCACCAAGCTCGGCATTCACCCGGGCATGGCCGCGACCTGGACCCTGCCCCGCATCGTCGGCGCCGCCCACGCCGCCGAACTCATCTACACCGGCCGCATCATCGACGGCGAAGAAGCCGCGCGCATCGGCCTCGCCAACCGCGCGGTTCCGCGCGAGGAAGTGCTCGCCGCTGCACTCGCGCTGGCGGGCGAGATCGCCGCCGCGGCGCCGGTCGCCGTGCGCGGCACCAAGCGCTCGCTCGCGCTCAGCGCCACAGCGGACCTCGGGGCGCAGCTCGACCATGAAGCTGCCGAGCAGGCGCTTTGTTACGAGAGCGCCGACCTGCTCGAGGGCCTCGCAGCCGTGCGCGAGAAGAGAACGCCGAAGTTCTCAGGGAAATGAGCGTCGCCGCCGCGGGAAGTGACGCTGATCACGGCGAAATTTTCTCGCAAGAACGATCTCAAGTTGTGCGCTTTCAGAACGAAACGTTCCAGCGCGCAACAACAACGCGAGGAGCGGGCGAGCGATGGCGGCGGCAGTCTCGAAGGCACTGAAGAGCGGCAATCTTTGGCTCACGCTCGGCTACTTCTTCGTGCTGGTGCTGCTGGCGAAGGCGTACGCCTAGGCGGCCGGTTTGCGTCCGCGGCCCCGCGCCTAGAGCGCCTCGCTCGGTCCGACCAGTTCGCTGGCGTTGAAGAAGTAGGAGATCTCGATGCGCGCGGTGGCGGGCGCGTCGGAGCCGTGGGCGGCGTTGGCCTCGATGTCGGTGCCGAAGTCGCCGCGGATGCTGCCCTTCGGCGCCTTCTTCGAATCTGTCGGCCCCATCAGGTCGCGGTTCTTCTGAATCGCGCCCTCGCCTTCGAGCACGCTGATCACCACCGGCCCGCCGGTCATGAACTTCACGAGTTCGCCGTAGAACGGGCGCGCCTTGTGCACGGCGTAGAAGCCGCGCGCGAGCTGCTCGGTGAGGTGCAGCTTCTTGACCGCGAGGATCGTCAAGCCCGCGGCCTCGAAGCGGCGCAGGATTTCGCCGGTCGCACCCTTCGCGACGGCATCCGGTTTCACGATCGACAGCGTGCGTTCGACGGCCATGACAAGTCTCCCTGATAAAAAGAGGCGCGCACGGTAGCGGACGGCAAGTTCGTCGCGAGCTTCGCTCGCCTACGGCTCGCTGCGCGCGGTCGGCGCGAACGTCGTTCGCGCTGGATCGCTTGCGTTCGCGACGACCACGGTGCTTCTGCTCACCGGTCAGCGCGACGCCGTTATCGCACGGGTCGAGGCGAGTCGTTAGAACCCTGGCACCAAGACGATCTTCCCGAAGTGCTCACTCGCCTTGAGCGCGCGGTGCGCGTCGCCTGCTTTTGCGAGCGGAAGCACGCGATCGACGACGGCGCGGATGCGGCCCGCGGCGAGATCGTCGCCGAAGCGCGCGATGAAGCCGCGCACGATCGCTGCTTTCTCTTCGACCGGGCGCGCGCGGAGAGTCGAGCCGATGATCGTGAGCCGGCGCCCGAGCAGCGCGCCGAGGTTCAACTCCGCTTTCGCGCCGCCCATCAGGCCGATCAGCGCGAGCCGTCCACCGAGTGCGAGCGAGGCGAGATTGTCTTCGAGATAGGGCGCGCCAATCGAGTCGAGCACCACGTCGACGCCGCGCCCGCTCGTGGCTTGCTTCACCGCGTCCGCGAAGCGCGCCGTTTTATAATTCACCGCGACGTCGGCGCCGAGCTTCACGCACTGCTCGC
>JANNDT010000076.1:0-7365 GCA_031387905.1 Deltaproteobacteria bacterium | reverse complement strand
TAAAGCGCAGCCCGGCCCTACTTGTCCGAACATCTCCCGCAGTCACCCGGGCGAGCCACGAGCCGAAGCCCGCCCGGCCCGGCCCCGCGGCCGAAACCCGCCACGAGCAACTACTCAAGGCCGCATCGAGTAGAACCGCGGCCCAACAAGTCCGCGCAGCTCCCCTTGAATCTCCAGGGTCCAGCCGCAAAGCCGCCGCCGAGTCTCCCGAGGATCGATCAGCTCGTGCACGCCAAATTCCTCGGCCCGCGGAAACACCGACTGCGCCGCCGCCATCTCTTCCTCGAGCTCATGCCGCCGCTTCTCGGGATCGCTCGCCGCCGCGATCTCCTTCGCGAACGCGAGCTGCACGCCGCTCTCGACCGGCAGCGCGCCGCTCGCGAGCGACGGCCACGCCAGCACCGTGCAGTTCGGCCCATAATGGATGCCCTGCGCGACGCCGAACGACTTGCGCAGCACCACGGCGAGCCACGGCACTTTCGTCTGCTGCACGGCGAACAGCGCCTCCATCCCGTAACGGATCGTGCCGGCCTGCTCGGCCTCGGGGCCGATCAGAAAGCCCGGCTCGTCGACGAAGCTCAGGATCGGGAGGTGGAACGCGTCGCAGGTTTCGACGAAGCGGCGCAGCTTCTGCGCGCCGCCCGCGGACATGCCGCCGCCATAGATATTGGGGTCGTTCGCGATCACACCGACCGGTTGGCCCGCGACGCGCGCGAGCGCCGTTAGCTGTGTACGCCCGTAGAGCGGTGCGATTTCGAACAGCGAGCCGCGATCGACGATGTGTTCGAGCAGGCGGCGAATCTTGTACGTCTTGCGGCGCTCGCGCGGAATGAAGGAGAGCAGCGCCTCGTCGGCGCGCTCCGCCGGGTCGTCGCATGCGGCGCGCGGTGCGGGCTCCCAGACCGACGCGGGTAAGTACGACAAGAACACGCGGATCTGCCGCCACGCGTCCGCCTCGTCGACGGCTTCGTTGTGAACGACGCCGCTTCGGAGGTGAACCGCCGGCCCGCCGAGTTCTTCCTTCGTGAACTTCTTCCCGAGCGCCCGCTCGACGAGCGCTGGCCCGCCCGTCAGCACGACCGCGGTGTCGCGCGTCATTAGGGAGAAGTGCGATGCCGTGAGCCGGCCAGCCGGGAAGCCCGCGCACGGGCCGAGCGCCGCGCACACCACTGGCACCGCGGCGAGCGCCTGCATGGCGAGCAGGTTCATCGGGCTCGGCGCGGTGAGCTCGTAGCCCGAACGGCCGCGCGCGCCGTAAGCCCCCGAGACGCTCGCGCCGCCGCCTTCGAGCAGGCGCACGAGCGGCATGCGGCGCCGGATCGCGAGCCCCTCGGCGTACTGGATCTTCTTCAAGCTCGCCGGCGAGTAGGCGCCGCCTCGAATCGTGAAATCGTCGCCAGCAATTACGGCCGGGCGCCCATCGATGGCCGCCACGCCCGCCACGATGTTGGTGGGCGAGAGCGCGCCTCTGACGTCCACGTCGCCCGCGATTTCGCCGTACTCCGAGAAACTGCCCGCGTCGGCGAGCGCGGCGATGCGCTCGCGTACCGTGCCGCGCCCGCGCGCCTTGTGCTTCGCGACCGCCTCGCCGCCGCCGAGCGCACTCGCTGCGCGGCGCCGCTTCGCGATCTCGTCTACTTCGTTCTGCCAGCTCATGGCCGCGCACGGTACCGTGCGAGTCGGGAGATCGCGCGATGCCGACGCTCGACGAACTGGCAGCCGAACTCGCCGCGCTGCGCGCCCGCGTCGAGCGCACCGAGGCCGCCCTCGCGATCCAGAACCTGAAGGCGCGCTACGCGCAGCTCGTCGACGAGCGTTATGTGCGCGGCCGCGTGGGCGACGCCGCGCTCGTTGCCGCGCGCGCGAACGCAATCGCCGCGCTCTTCAGCGAAGACGGCGTTTGGGACGGCGGCCCGGCGCTCGGGGTTTCGCGCGGCCGCGCCGAGATCGCGGCGCGCATGCGCACGCCGACGCTCCAGTTCTCATGGCACTTCTTCCTGAAGTCGCAGATCGAAGTGCTCGCGCCGGATCGCGCGAGAGCGCGCTGGGACATCCTCTCGCCGTGCACGACGCCGGACGGCGCGCCGCACTGGATGGTCGGTTTCCAAGACGACGAGTACACGCGCGTCCGCGGCGAGTGGCTGCACGCGCATATGAAGCTGACGGCGGTCTTCATGGCGCCGCACGAGACGGGCTGGCGGAAGATCTTCCATTAGGGCGAGACCGCCGCGAGATCTTCGCGCACGCTGCGCGCGCAGCGCAGGAAGAAGGGCGCAGAGAGCGCGCCGACCACGGCCGGGACGAGCATCGAGTAGCGGATCGCGTTCTCGCCGAAGCGCGGCGCGAGCGCGTCGTTCAGCATTCCGACGAGCACGGCGCCGAGCGCGTAGCCGAACACGTTGGTGACCGCGAGCTGCGTGGCCGACGAGAGCGCGCGCAAGCGCGGGTGAGCGAGCGACTGCACGAGCGTCCAGAGCGACGGCACGTAGATGTTGTTGAGGAAATAGAAGACAGCGACACAGGCGAGCGCGGCGCGCGCGGAGCGGCTCTGCGTGAAGCCGACCATGAACGGGAACGCCGCGAGCGAGACGCCCGCGGAGAGCCACGCGTACCAGCGCGCGTCGCGCTTCGCGAGTCGGTCTGCGAGCACGCCACCGAACAGGCTGCCGGCGGCGCCCGTCGAGCCTGCGATTAGGCCGAACGCGATGCCCGCCTCGCTCGCCCCCATCTGATAGGCGCGGCGGAGCAGCGGGACGCTCCATGACAACACGGCAAAGCCGACGAAAGCCTGACACGCGGCGGCGCACATCAGCCAGCGGTAGGTGCGCACCGAGAAGAGGGCTGCGAGGGCGTCGAAGCCAGAGAGCGCAGGGCTGGCCGCGTGCGGCTCGCGCGCCGGCTCGCGCAGCGTGACTGCAATGAGCAGCGTGAGCGGGATGCCGAGCGCGCCGGCAACCAGAAAGGCGGTGCGCCAGTCGAACCACGCAGCGATTAGGCCGCCGCCCGCGAAGCCGAACAGCGTGCCGAAGTAAATGCCCAGGCTGAACACCGAGAGCGAGCGGGCACGGCGCTCAGGCGGGAAGTAGTCGCTGATCATCGATTGCGAAGGAGGCGCTCCGCCGGCCTCGCCGATTCCCACCGCGAAGCGGAACAGCGCCAGCTGAACGAACGAGCGCGCTACGCCGCAGCCGGCGGTGAAGAGACTCCAGGCGGCCAGCGCGAACGTGAGCACCCACTTCCGCGAGCCCGTGTCTGCGATGCGCGCGAGCAGGAAGCCCGAGAGCGTGAAGCAAAGCGCGAACGCGGGCCCCATCAGGATTCCCAGCTGCGTATCGCTCAGGCCGAGATCCGCTTTCACCTCGAGCGAAACGACCGAGAGCACTTGCCGATCGATGAAGTTCAGCGCATAAGCGAGCGAGAGCAGCAGCAGGACCCAGAGCGAATAGCGGCGGCTCGGCTTTTGTTGATGCATGCGGCCGCCGAGATAGCCGAACCGTTGCAAGCACGCTTGATGGCAACCAAGCCTTGCGGCGCCACCTCCTTGTTGGGCCCTGCTCGATGACGAACCGCCACCCCCGCCGCGCGAGTGCGTCCGCGCGGCGCCCCTAATCGTTTGCCCGCGGCTCGCGCCGCACGAAGAAGAGCGATGCGAGCACGACCAGGTTCAGCGCGGCGAAGCCGGCGAACGCCGGCTCGTAGCTGCCCGTCACGTCGCGCACGCGGCTGGCGAAGTACGAGCCGAGTGGCCCCGCGACGCCGAGCCCCATCATCACCGCGCCGTAGATCGCCGGCATCGTGCGCTCGCCGAACGCGAAGCTGATCGCGAGCGGGTAGACGACGTCGCGCGCGGCGATCGCGAAGCCGTACACGATCAGGAACGCGAGCAGCGCCGGCTGGCTCGGCAGCGCGAGCAGCAGCACTGAACTGAGCGTGAGCAGCGCGTAGTCGGCAATCAGCGTTGCTTTCGGGTGCAAGAAGTCGCCGAGGGCCCCCGCGAGCAGCTTGCTCACGCCGCCCGCGCCGATCGCGAACCCGTAATAGGCGGCGGCGTCCACGCGCGACATGCCCTGGTCGCGAAGGAACGAGACGAACGCATCGTTCATGCCGAGGAAGAAGAAGAAGAAGGCGACGATCGCGAACAGCAGCAGCCAGAAGGAGCGCGTGCGCAGGGCCCCGCGCAGCTCGAGAGCCGGCGCGCTCGATGCGCTCGCCCGCTCGGCATGCGCCCGCGCCTGCCCGGGTGCGCGCCGCCCGGCAATCCATGCGAACGGCAGGATCGCCGCCGCGCCGACCGCGCCCATCGCGACGAGCGTCGTGCGCCAGCCGTGTGATTCGACCCCGCGCGCGAATACCTGCGGCACGAAGAACCCCGCCACGTTCGAGGCCGCGTAGACGAAGCCCATCGCGGTGCCGCGTCCGCGAGTGACCCACGCCGTGAGCACGCCCGCGATCGCAACATCGCCGAGGCCCGCCATGAACACGCCGTAGAGCGCTTGCGCCACCCAGAACGCAACCAGGGTCTGCATGCGCGAGAGCAGCGCGAGCGCGCCGGCGAGCGCGAGCGCTCCCGTAACAAGCACGGGTCGCGCGCCAAAGCGCACCGTCCAGTTCCCCGCTGCGAGCCCGCCGACCGCCGTCATCGCGAAGTACGGAATCCGCCCGCTCGAAAACTCCGCGCGCGTCCAGCCGAGCTCCGCGGTCGCCTCAGGAAGAATCGCGGAGAAAAGATAGGTGTACCCAAGCCCCAACTGGCACACGAAGCAAGCCGTGATTACGAGCCACTGCTCGCGGGTGCTCGGCTTCGGGCTTCGTGGCGCACCGCACACCGAGGATCCTCCTTGTTCACTTCGCTCGCCTTCGGCTCGCTGCGCGCTTCGCTTGCCGCCTCGCGCCTCGCAGGCAGGAGCCGCGTCCTCGGAGATCGCCGCAAACGGTCCAGTGTTAGGTAGCCGATCTCGCTTACGGTGCGAACACCACCGGCATCGTCGCCCAGCCCTGCACGAACTCGGTGCGCAGCCGCTTCAGCTTGTCAGGGAGCACTTCGTAGTGCGGCGCGAACTCGAGCAGCTTCTGCGTGCACAGTCTCGCTTCCATCTTCGCGAAGTGCTGGCCGATGCAGAGATGCGTGCCGTGGCCGAACGACAGAATGCGCGGCGACTGACGGCGGATGTCGAACACGTCGGGGTTCGAGAACTCGCGCGAGTCGCGGTTCGCCGACGGATACAGGAACGCCATGTTCGAGCCGGGTTGGCAGAGCTTGTCGTGGAAGCGCACGGGTTTCACGACCTTGCGCATCAGGTACTGCGTCGGCATGTCGTAGCGAAGCACTTCGCGATAGGCGTCTGGAATTAGGGACGGATCCTCGACGAGCGCCGCGCGCTGATCCTTGTGCTGCCAGAGCCGATGCACCGTGCTCGCGAAGGTCTTCGGGAACGTCTCGGCGCCGCCAATCAGGAACATCGACATGTGCGATGCGGCGTCGTCGGGCGTGAAGCGCTTGCCGTCTTTCTCGTAGCGGCAGACGAGATCGACGACGTGCTCTTCGTTCGCGCCCGCTGCGCGGCGCTTCGCGATCAGCTCGTGGAAGTACGCGAACATTTCCAGCATCGCGTTGACGCCGTCGGGGGTCATGCCCGTGACGCCTTCCTCGCGCGCGAAGAAGCGCCAGACGAGATCGTTCAGCATGTCGCTGTCCGACATCGGGAAGCCGTTCGCGAGGCACGCCACCTTCACCGAAACTCTCGCCGCGAACTGTCGGAAGACGTCCACCTCGCGCAGGTCGCGGACTTCCGCGAACGCCTCGTCCACGAACTCGCGGATTTCCGGCTCGTAGCGCTTCACACGACCCGGCGTGAAGTAGCCCATCAGCGCCGAGCGGAACTGGGTGTGGAACGGCGGGTCGAGCGTGTTCAGCATCGGCGTCAGCGGCTGGATCTTGGTGACGAGCTGGGCGGTGGTGGTGCCCTGCGCGGTCGAGAAGTGCTCCGCGTCCATCGACGCGTTCCAGATGTCGTCGAAACGCGCCAAAAAGTGAGTGTCCCACTCCGCGAGGTAGAAGCAGGGGTCTGCTTCGCGCAGGCGGGCGTAGACGGGATGCGGGTCTTCCTGCACGTCCGCCGCAAACGGGTGGTAATCGACCATCGCGGAGATTCCCCTTTAAATCTGGACGGGTGAATGATAACGAGACGTACAGTATCGAAATCGGCCAGGCGGGTCGGCGCGGCTGCGGTCTCGAGTTGCGGGGGTCGGAAGGATGGGTGCCGAGGCGGGTGGCGGACTGCGGGGCGGCGAGGCCGCGGCCGCTGGCCGACCGCGCAGTGAGGAAGCGCATCGGGCGATTCTCGACGCCACGCTCGAGCTGCTGCTGGAAGTGGGCTTCTCAGCGCTCACGGTCGAGGGCGTCGCCGGGCGCGCGGGCGTCGGCAAAGCCACGATTTACCGGCGCTGGACCTCGAAGCTGCCGCTCGTGGTCGAGGCGTTCGGACTCCTGCCGGCGTTCGAGGATGTCGACACCGGCACGCTCGCCGGCGACTTGAAGGCCATGCTCACCCGCTACCTCGAGGATTTCCTCTCGACGCCGCTGGCGACCGTCTACCCGAGCCTCGTCGCCGAGCGCGCGCACAATCCCGAACTGGGGCTCGTGCTCGATCCCGTGCTGAAGGGCCGTCGCCGTCCGCTCGAAGCGGCGCTGGAGCGCGGAGTCGCGCGCGGCGAGATCGCGCCGGGCACCGATCTCGATCTCGCCGCGGATCTGATCGTCGGCCCGATCGCGGTCCGGCTGTTCTTCCGCGGGATGAAGATTCACCCGAGCCTGGTCGATCCGATGGTGGACCTTGCGCTCGGCGGCATTCGCCGCGCACCTCGCGGAACGGAGTAACAAGTGGCGCGCTACGCCTACGATCGCCTCAGCTACGAAAGCGCAGCGCTGCTCGCAGGCGAATCCTCGCGCCACTTCGGGCACGCGGCGACCACGCTCATCTTCGAAGCGGGCCCGCTCGCGCGAAAGGGCGGCGGCGTCGATTTCGAGGCGATTCGCAGCGCGATCGAGTCGCGCCTCCACCTGGTGCCGGTGTATCGCCGCAAGCTGCGCCGCATTCCCTTCGAGAATCACCCTGTCTGGGTGGACGACCGCGAGTTCAGCCTCGATTACCACCTGCGTCACACCGGCCTCGCGCGCCCGGGCGAAATGCCGCAAGTGCAGAAAGTCGTCGCGCGTCTGCAAGCGCAGCGCCTCGATCGCTCGCGTCCGCTCTGGGAGTGCTGGCTGCTCGAGGGGTTGTCCGGTGGGCGCTTCGCGCTGGTGATGAAGCAGCACGCGGTGCTCGCGGAATTCGCTGGGGATCTGATGCAGGTGCTGCTCTCGCC
>JANNDT010000075.1:0-7773 GCA_031387905.1 Deltaproteobacteria bacterium | reverse complement strand
CGCGCACGAAGCCGAGTTCGCCCGGCGCGCCATCCGCGAGCGCCGCCACGCCGCTCACTCGCGTCGACGCATCGCCCTCGATCTCGCGGCCGCCGAGCAGCGCAGCCAGCTCCGCGAGCGTCAGCTCCACGTCGCGTTCATCGCGCCAGCAGCACCGCAACCGGCGAGGTGCGAACCACGGCGGCCGCGTTGCTGCCGACGAAGTACTCGCTGATGCGGTTGCGCCCGAAGGCGCCCATGACGATCACGCCCGCGCGGGCCGAGCGCGCCGTGTCGACCACCTTCACGTCGGGCCGGCCGAGCGTCGAGTTCGCTTCGCGCACCGGAACCTGCGCGGTCCCTAATAGACGGCGCACTTCCTCGAAGCGCGCGGCGGCGCGGCCTTTGTCTTTCGAATCGACGAACACGTGGATCGCTTGGCCGAGGCGCTGCGCGAGATCGACCGCCATGCGCGCTGCGACGCGCGAACCGGGCGAGCCGTCGAAAGCGAGCACCACGGGGCCGCCGAGTTCCGCGCCCAGTGGGACGATCAGTGCGCTCTTGCCCGTCTTGCGCAGCACACCGTCCACGGTCGAACCGATCAGCACGCTGCGGCCCTGTGCATGATCGCCGTCGCGGCCGAGCACGATCAGCTGCACGCTCTGCCCGCGCTCGACGATGCGGTCGTCCGCGATGCCGCGCGACGCCTCGACCGTGCACTCACAATCCTTCGCGCGCGCTGCGTCGGCGATTCGCTTCACCGCGGCCTCGGCGCGCGCCTTCAGGAAAACTTCGACCGCGCTCACTGGGCCGGGCGCGACGCCGAGCGCATCCGCGCGCATCCCCTGCGCGATGCGCTCCTCGATCACGGACAGCGCCGAAACGCGCGCCTTCAGCCGCCCGGCGAGCGCGACCCCATAACGCTCGGCCGCGTGAGCGGCGTCGGAGCCGTCGCTCGCGATCAGGATCGACTGAATCATTGGGACTCCGAGAGCGATTCCGCGACGCGAGCCAGCGACCGAGCGGGCGGCCAGAGTAAGCGCGCCCCGCGGGTAGAGTCAACGAAAACGATGCGGCCGAGGCGGCGCGCGTGCGAATGCGAGCAGTGCTCCCGGAATGCGACGCGCCGCTTGTTCAGCGTGGCGCTCGCGCAACCCAGCGCAGGATGTCGGTCTCGGTGAGCAGGCCGATCAGTTCGTCGTTCTCGAGCACAGGCAGGCAGCCGATTTTTTTGTCGGCCATTACGGCCGCCGCGTTCTCGATGGTCGCATCGGGTTCGATCACGATCGGCGGCGTCGACATCACGCGCCCGATCTCGACGACGTTGAGGAACGCGCGGCGCTCGGCGTCGTGGTGCTCGGAGAACGCCGAGAGCGACGCGCGCAGCAGATCGCGCTGTGAGACGACGCCCACCAGCCGGCCCGCGAGCACGACCGGGATGTGGCGCACGCGGCCGAGCGTCATGATGTCGTCGACCGTCGAGAGCCGTTCGTTCGCCGAGATCGTGACGATCTTGGTTTCCATGATGTCCCGGACGCGGTCGGCCATGGGCCATTCTATGCCGGGGCGGTCTCTGGTAGGGGCGCGATTTCACGGGAGTTGCGCGCCGAATGGGCCTGGAGCCCCCAGTTCAGCGCGCTGCGCCTCTCCGGGCAGCCAGCGTGGTAGGTTCGCCCGCATGTCGAGCGACGAACCGGGCAAGCCTCGCACCGGCCGGAAAGACGCGAGCGGCGCGGAAGGCGCCGGGCTGTTCCCCGATTTGTTGCGCCGCGGCATGTCGCTCGGGCTCACCGGCTTCTTCATGACGGAGGAGGCGCTGCGCCGCGCGCTCGGCGAAACCGCGCCGCGCGAGATGATCGAGTTCGTGATCGCCCAGAGCGAGAAAACGCGGGCCGAGATCCTCGACCGCGTATCGCGCGAGTTCGGCAAGGCGCTCTCGGCGATGGATCCAATCGAACTGGCGAAGCGCATGCTCGAAGGCCGCACGATCGAGGTGAGCGCGACGATCCGCTTCGTCGAGGACGAGAAGGCGAAGAAGAAGCCGGAGAAGGAGTGAGCGGCGCAAGCGAAGCGCGCAGCGAGGCGAAGCCGAGCGAAGTAAACCGAGAGGAACGCGGGCGCGCAGCGAACGCCGAAGCGCGCAGCGAGGCGAAGCCGAGCGAAGTCGAACAGGGGCCTCGGTACGCGGGACGCTCGGAAGATCGCGCTGGCCGCGCGGTTGCGGAAAACCGCGCGCCGCCTCTTTCGCTCGGCTTGTCGCTCGCTGCGCCGAGCACGCCGCAAGGCTGGCAGCGCGCGTTTGCACTCGCCGCGCGCGCCGATGCGCTCGGGCTGCATTCGCTCTGGTTGCCGGAGCACCACTTCGATCACGGCGCCACCTCCGCGCCCCTCACCGCGCTGGCGGCGTTCGCCGTGCGCACGCAGCGCATTCGTCTCGCGACCACCTCCTTGTTATTGCCGCTGCATCACCCGCTGCGCCTCGCCGCGGAGATCGCGAGCCTCGACGCGCTCTCGGGTGGACGCGCACTGATCGGCCTCGGCCGCGGTTTCCGCGCGAGCGTGTTCGCGGCTTTCGGCGTCGAGACGAGCGTGAAGCGCGACCGCTTCGACGAATCGCTCGACGCGATGCTGGCGGCGTGGTCGGGCGAGCCGGTCGCGCTCAGCGGCCCGCACTTCGCCGCGAAGCCGGGCGAGTCATTGCGGCTCGCGCTCGCGCCGGTGCAGCGCCCGCATCCGCCGCTCGTCGTCGCGGCGTTCGGCAAGAAGGGGCTGCTGCAAGCCGCACGGCGCGCGCTGCCGTATCTCGCCTCGCCGCTCGAGAGCTTGCCGTCGCTCGAAGAGAACTATGCGCTGTGGGAGAGCGAGCGCTCCGGCGAGCCACCCGCCGGAACGCCGCGCGTGCCGGTGATGCGGACTGTGTACGTCGCCGCGAATGACGCCGAGGCGCGGCGCGTGTTCGAGGCGCTCAGCGGCGACGCGCTCTCCGCCGCGCGGCGCGCGCCGCCTGCGCTCGCCCGCGCCGCGGCCGAGCCGATGGAAGCGCGCGTGATCGTGGGCACTGCGAACTTCGTGCGCGACGAGATCGCGCGCTACCGCGAGCGCATCAAGATGGACTTGTTGGTGGCGCGCACGGAAGTGCCCGGCGCGAGCGAGACCGAGCGCGACGCGGCGCTGGAGCGGCTCGCAGCGGAGGTGATGCCGGGGTTGGCGTGAGCGAGGCGCGCGTTACTCCGCGCTGCTCCGCACGAACAGCAGAAACGCCATCGAAGGGCGGCGCGAGGATTCGCGCATCGCGAAGTGCATCGATTCCAGCCTCCAGCCTTCGGCCGTCCACTCGTTCAGGATCTGCTCGAGCGCGGTGTCGGTGACGTCGCTCGTCTCGATGACTTTGTAGTTCGCCGGCATGTGCGTGCTTCTCGGCGCTCCCAAGCGCGGCCCTAAGCGCCGAGCTTTCGTGCGAACTCTTTCGCGGCGTAGGTGAGGATGATGTCCGCGCCCGCGCGCTTGATTCCCACCAGCGCTTCGTGCATCGCGCGCTCGCCGTCGAGCCAGCCGCGCTCGGCGGCGGCGTGGATCATCGCGTACTCGCCAGAGACGTGATACGCGGCGAGCGGCACGGCGAACTCGCGGCGCGCTTCGGCGAGCACGTCGAGGTAGGGCGTTGCGGGCTTCACCATCAGCGCGTCGGCGCCCTCTTCGAGATCGAGACGCATTTCTCGGAGCGCCTCGCGCCGGTTGGGCGGATCCATCTGGTAGGAGCGGCGATCACCGAACGCGGGCGTGCTCTCGGCGGCCTCGCGGAAGGGGCCGTAATAAGCGCTCGCGAACTTGGCGGCGTAGGCGAGGATCGCGACGTCCTCGAAACCGGTCTCGTCGAGGCGCGTGCGGATCGCGGCGACGCGGCCGTCCATCATGTCCGAGGGCGCCACGATGTCGGCGCCGGCGCGGGCGTGGGAGAGCGCGGTCTCGGCGAGGCGCGCGACCGAGGGGTCGTTCAGCACGCGCTCGCCGTCGACGATGCCGCAGTGGCCGTGATCGGTGTACTCGCACAGGCAGACGTCGGTCATTACGACGAGGCCGGCGACGTGCGCCTTCAGCGCCGCCACCGCGCGCTGCGTGATGCCGCCCGCAGCGTCGGCCTGCGAGCCGCGCGCGTCCTTCTGGTTGGGCACGCCGAACAAAATGACGGCTGGCACACCGAGATCCGCGAGTTCCTTGCATTCGAGCACGAGCTGATCGACCGAGAAGCGGTGCTGGCCAGGCATCGAGGAGATCGCCTCGCGCACGCCAGTGCCCTCGACCACGAACAGCGGCTGCACGAGATCGTCTCGCGAGAGCTTGGTTTCGCGCACCATGCGGCGCAGCACTTCGCTGCTCCGGAGCCTGCGCATGCGGGTTCTCGGGAAGCTCATCGGGGTTCCTCCTGCTGGCTCATTGCGAAGTGCGCTTCGAGCGCGGAAACGAGACCGGCTGCGCTCGGGGTTTCGGCGACGACGTCGGGCGCGAGGCCGACGCCGCGGAGCGCTTCGGCCGTAACAGGTCCAATCGCGACGACCGCCGCGGCGCGCGCTGCGGCCAGCCCCGCGGCTTCGACGCCCGCGGCAAAGTGCCGCGCTGCGGAGGGGCTCGCAAAGGCGAGCGCGTGAATGCGCCCCGCCGTGAGATCTGCGATCAGTGCTTTGCTCTCGAACGGCGCGGGCTCGGTGCGATAGAGCGCGAGTTCGTCGACTTGCGCCCCCGCAGCGCGCAGGCCTGCGGGCAGAGCGTCGCCTGCGCTTGCGGCGCGCGGGAGCAGCACGCGCTTGCCGCGCCAGTCTGGTTGGGCGAGCAGCCAGGCGAGCAGGCGCTGCGCATCGCCGCCGGCGGACGCTTCGGGCGCGAGGCCGAGCTCGCGGGCCGCGGCCGCGCTGGCATCGCCCACGCACGCGACGCGCGCGCGCAGCTTCGCGAGCTCGGCGCCGCGTTCGCGCGCGGCTGCGCCGAGCTCGCGCAGCGCGTTCGCGCTCGCCGCGACCAGCCAGTCGTAACTCGCGAGCGCACCGAGAGCTTGTGTTAGGGCGCGCTCGTCCCGCACGGGCGCTGTACGAAGCATCGGCACGAGCACCGGCACAGCGCCCGCGGCTTCGAGCGCGCGGCACCAATCGCCGGCCTGGCTGGCTTGGCGCGTGACGAGCACGCGCTTGCCGAACAGTGGCAGCCGCTCGAACCACGCGAGTTCGGGCCGAAGCCGAACCACGTCCCCAATGACTACGGTCGCCGGCGCAGCGAGACCGAGTTCGCGCACGCGCGCCGCGAGCGTGCCGAGCGTCGCGACCACGCTGCGCTGCGCGCCGGTCGTGCCTTCCATCACGCACGCCGCTGGCGTCTCGGGCGCGCGCCCGCCCGCGAGAATCGCGCCGAGAATCTCTTCGAGGTTCTTCATCGCCATCAAGATCACGAGCGTGTCGGCGGCGCGCGCGAGTTCCCCCCAGCGCACGTTCTCTCGGGCCCGCGTGGGATCCTTGTGCCCCGAAACCACGGCGAACGACGCGGCATGGCGCCGATCTGTCACGGGAATGCCCGCGTGGGCGAGCGCGCCGATTGCGGAGCTGACGCCCGGCACCACTTCGCAGGGCACGCCCGCTGCGAAACACGCCGCGGCTTCTTCGCCGCCGCGCCCGAACACGTAGGGGTCGCCGCCTTTCAGCCGCACGACGCGTTTGCCCTCGCGCGCTAGCTGGACGAGCAGTGCGTTCACGTCTTCCTGCGTGCGCACGGGCTCGCGGTGGCCGCGCTTGCCGACGTCGATGCGCAGGGCGCTCTCGGGCGCGAGCGAGAGCAGCGACTCGGCGGAAAGCGCGTCGTAGACGACGGCGTCGGCTTCGCGCAGCGCACGCTCTCCGCGCAGCGTAATTAGGTCTGGCGCGCCCGGGCCCGCGCCCACCAGCACGACGCGGCCGCTCATTGCGCGGTCCCGCGCAGCGCGGCGAGGATCTCCTCACCACCGCGCGCGCGCAGTTCCCGCGCGAGCTCCGCACCGGCGCGCACGGCGTCCTTCGCGTCCGCCTCGATCTCGCCGCGCACGATGCGCCGGCCATCGGGCCGCGCGACGAGGCCGCGCATGCGCAGCCGGCCCGCGGTATCGAGTTCGCCGAACGCGGCGATCGGCACCGCGCAGTCGCCTTCGAGGCCCGCTTGGAACGCGCGCTCCGCGAGCAAGCAGGCGCGGGTTGGCGCGTGATCGAGGCTCGCGAGATCCGCGACGAGCGAATCGCCGGCACGCACTTCCAGCGCGAGCGTGCCTTGCCCGACCGCGGGCAACACGTCCGCGGTGTCGATGCGCTCGTGAATCCGATCGCCGAGCCCTAATCGATCGAGACCCGCACAGGCGAGCACGATCGCGTGCAGCTCCATCTCCACGAGCTTGCGCAGGCGCGTATCGACGTTGCCGCGCAGCGGCACCAGCTCGAGATCGGGGCGGCGCGCGCGCAGCTGGCTACCGCGGCGCACGCTGCCCGTGCCGATGCGCGCGCCCCTTGGCAACAGCGCAATGCGCTGACCGGGATCGCGCGCGACGAGCGCATCGCGCGCATCGGCGCGACGCGGGAAGGCCGCGAACGTGAGCCCGTCGGTCGTCTTCGCGGGCAAGTCCTTCGCGGAGTGGACCGCGAGATCCGCGCGCCCGTCGAGCAGCGCCTCCTGGATCTCCTTGACAAACAATCCCTTGCCGCCGATCGCGGCGAGCGAGCGGTCTTGGATGCGGTCGCCGGTGGTTTGCACGATCACCAGCTCGAACGGGCGGCCCGTCGCGGCCTCGGCGGCGGCGCCGATCATGCGCGCCTGCGCGAGCGCGAGCGCGCTGCCGCGCGTGGCGATGCGCAGCGGCGTCACGCGCCGCTCGCTTCGTCGTCGTCGCCATCGAGCGCGAACAGCGAGCGCGCCGCCTCGAGCTGCGCGAGCCCGGCTTCGCGGTCTTGCTCCGCACGCAGCTTCGCGAGCGGCGCGTGCAGCAACTTGTTGACGATCGCACGCGTCGCCGCTTCCACCGCCTCGCGTTCGCGCGCGCCGAGTTCGACGCCCGCGAGCGCGCGCTCGAGTTCGCCCGCGCGAATCGCCTCGCCGCGTTCGACGAGCGCGCGAATTGTCGGCACCGCAGCCAGCGCGCCGAGCCAGCCGTCGAAGCGCTGCTGCTCTTCGAGCACGATCACGTCCACGCGCTCGAGTTCGCGGCGCCGCTCTTCGGCATTCTCCTGCGCGACGCTCTTCAGGTCATCGAGGTCGTAGAGATAAACGCCTTCGAGCCGGTCGACAGCGGGCGCGATGTTACGCGGCACGCCGATGTCGATGGCGAAGATCGGCCGGGCGCGGCGTTCGCGCAGCGCGGCCGCGAATAATGCTTCGCTGAGCAGCGGCTCGCTGCCGCCGATGCAGGTGAGCACGACATCGCTGCTCGCGAGCAGCGCAGGCAACTCGCCGAGGCCGTGCGCGCTCCCGCCGAAGCGCGCAGCCAGCGCAGCCGCGCGAGCGGGCGTTCGGTTCGCGATGCGCGCGGCCGCGAGCCCTCTCTTCATCAGCGCATCGAGCGCGAGCTCGATCATCTCGCCCGCGCCAACGAGCAGCGCCGATTTGTCGGTCAGCGACTCGAAGATTTGCTCGGCCAGCTGCACCGCAACGCGCGCAATCGAAACCGGCCGATCCGCGATCTGCGTTTCGTTGCGCACGCGCTTCGCCGTCGAGAAGGCGCGCTGATAGAGGCGCGAGAGAATCGGCCCGCAGGCGCCACACGCGACTGCCGCGCGATAAGCGTCCTTCACC
>JANNDT010000066.1:0-6157 GCA_031387905.1 Deltaproteobacteria bacterium | reverse complement strand
GCGACTGGCTCACGTAGGCTTTCGCCGCGTCGCGCTGAAAGCCGACGAACCACGGGCCGTCCTGTTTGTCGATGTCGAACTCGATCACCTTCTCGAACGCGGCCGTGGGGTCGATGCGCGCGAGTACCCGATAGAGCGTCTTACCGGCATCGATCGTCCCCCAGCCCGCGCGCACGTCGCCGCCAGTGTCTGCTGCCCAGACGCGGATGTTGCGCTCCGCTTCCTTGCGCAGAGCGAGCTGGCCGGACTCGACGTTGACCGTCATCACGCGCGGGAAGGGTTTTTGCGGGTCTTGGAAAAGGATCAGCACCCGCAGAGGGTCGTCGGGCAATGAGTGAATCACTCGATCTTCGAACTGCGGGCGCTCCTTCGACGAGAACTTGTCGGAGCCCATCCAGCGCCTGCCGAGCCAACGAATCTCTCCGCCCGTGCTCGGGACGGAGTAGAGGCGCGTAGCGCGCGCGCGCACGCCGACAGATCGCTGCAGCCGAAACTCACCGGAGACGAGGAGGCGGTCGTCGTTCGCCCACGCGAGCCACGCGATCCGGACTTCCGGGTCGCCGAAGGACGCAACCGGCGTCAGCGCGCCTCCGGCAAGCGGGCGCGAGACGATCGCCTGCTTGTCGCCTTGCGAGAGGATCAGCGCGATCTGCTCGCCGTTTGGCGAGAGCTGCGGGCTCGAGAAGGCCGGGTTCCCGAACAGCGCCTGTACTGAGATCGGGGGCGCCGGCTCGGCGAACCCCGGCGTCGCGGCGAACGCAGCGGGCAGCAGCCACGCGAGCAGCTTCCACATCACGGGCATCCTCGAGGCGGTGGGAACGCGAACAATGAAGCAACCGCGCGCCACGATGCAACGAATCGAAGCGGCCCCGCGCGGCCGGTCAATGCTTTCAGAGGCGCGAGAACGAGGGCTTCCGGCTCTCCTGGAAACGCGCGCGTGTTAGGGGGCGCGAAGCGCCGCGCACGCTCACGCACCGGCAAGGCCCTCAAGCCTCCGGCAACTCGCGCCGATTCTGCTCGCAGCGGCCGCCAGTTGGGCGGGCGTTTGCTGCGGGGTGAGGCATGCGGTGGTGGGGTGTCGCGGCGCTGAGCGTTGCGGGCGTGATTGCCGGAGTCGAGTTTCGCGAGCAGCGCGAAGCGATCCAGCCGCCTGCGGCTGCTGCGCTTGCGTTGCCGACTCGCCTTACGCCGCCCCGCGATGTCCGTGGCGATGCCGCGGTGATGCGCCTGGCGCTGTCCGCGGGCTTCAGCGCCGCACGCGGAGGCGAGGTGGCGAGCCGGCCGGACGCTCTGCGCGAGCCCGCGCTCCGCGACGAACTCGCGCTGGCCTCGCCGGCCAGTATCACCTCGGCCGCGCCAGTGCCCGAGGCGCCGCTCGCAGCGCTTGGGGCGTGCGCGGGGTTGTTTGCGGCCGCTGCGCGCCTCCGCGCTTGCCGCCAACGCCAGCAGTGATCTAGAGAACGCGCGATGCCGTTCCTGCCCGCTGGCGCCGCGCCGTACCTAGCGCCCTACGCCGCGTTCCTCGCGCTCGTGGAATTGCAAGCGCGTCTGCCGGCCGCCGCGGCGGTGCTGTTTCCATTGCGCGTGGCCGTGCCCGCCGCGCTGCTCGCGTTCTTCTGGCGGCGCGGCGCGTACCCGGAACTGCGCGGCTACGCGCTGGCTGCGGGCACGCTCGCCGACATCGGCGTCGGGCTCGCGATCGCTGTGCTCTGGGTTGGACCGTACTTGTTATGGCCGTCGCTCGCGCGTGGCGCAGCCTTCGACGCTGAACTGATGGGCGAGGGCGGACGCGCGCTCGTGCTTGGTCTGCGGCTCGCGGGCTTCGCGCTCGTCACGCCCTTCGTCGAGGAGTTATTCGTGCGCAGTTTTTTGCTGCGCTTCGCCGAGGTCTTCGAGCGAGACGGAGATTTTCGGCGCGAACCGATCGCGCGCTTTGCGTGGCGCGGCTTCCTGGTGACCGCGCTCTGGTTCACGTTCAGCCACGCGCCGTGGCAGTGGTGGGTCGCGCTGCCCACGGGAGTCGCGCTGAACGCGTGGCTTTACCAGCGCGGACACCTAGTGGCTTGCGTCGTCGCACACGCCGTTGCCAACGCGGCGATCTGGGCGCTCGTAGTGTTAGGCCCGACGCCGCTGTGGGAGTTTCTCTAGGCCGCCGCGCTGCGATGTCCGCGGCGCACGCGCTGCGCGAGGTCCGTGAGATCGAGCACCGCCTTGCGCACGGCCTCGGGGTTGCGCTCGCCGCAGGCCGCCCGGACGCGCTCGGCGGACTCCGCGACCGGCGCGAAGCCGAGATCGCGCGCGCGCGCGATCAGCTGCGTCGCGAGCTGCTCGAGCGTCGCGATCGCGCTCGCCGCCTCTGCATCCTGGAACGAATCGACGAGCTCACCGAGGCCGAACACGAAGGCGTCGATGGCCGGCTCGAGCGCGGGCTCCGCTTCGCGGCTCGAGCGGAGGGGCGGGAGACCGCGGTCGTTCATGCGTGCCGTATCGGCGCGCAGACGGCGCGCCTGAACGCTCAGCGCGAGAAGTGGAGGGCGGCGGCGGCGAGTACGACCAGCGTCGCCAGCGTGAGCAACCAAGGTCTCCGGCGGTCCCACAAGCTCGGGTGCGCGTGGGGCGCAGCGGGCCCGGACGCGGCGCGTGGTGCGTTCTCCGTGGCGCGTGCCAACGAGGCTCTACCTGCGTGCAGCGGCGTCGCGCGGGTGCGCCAGGCGTGGGCTGCGAGTTCCGCGTCGGCGAGGCGCTGAATCGCGCGGCGGTTCCCGCCGCTCGCAAGCGCAATGCGCTCTAGCGTCTGGCCCGCGAGCACGGCGCGCAGCTCGGGCGCAGCGCCACTGCGCGCGAGCTGCGCCTCGACGTAGCCCGGCACCTCCGCGAGCTCGAGCGGTTCTACGAACACGCGGGTTGGGCAACGTGCGAGGGGCGCCGGGACGCGCTCTCCTTCGTACTCTGTCCAGGCAAGCATGGCGCGCACGGCGCCGAGTCCGCGGCAAAGCCCCTCGATCCACGCGATCAACTCGGGGCTGGCGAGCTGCGCCTCGTCGAACGCGAGCAGGAGCGGTCGCCCGCCGCGCGCAAGACGAACGGCGATGTCGTCGCAGGGCTCGGAGTCCGCGTTCAGTTGTGCCGCGACCCAACGCGAAACCTCAGCCGGCGAGAGCTCTCCGCTCGGCACGTAAACCGGGGTGAACTGAGACTCCAGCCGCCGCATCAAGAGCCGCAGCAGCAGCGTCTTGCCGACGCCCGACGGCCCGGCAATGCCCACCCAGGTGGGCTCAGCCTCGAGCTTCGACGCGAGGTAGCGGCAGTTCTGCTCGAACTCGGGGTGCGCGACGTAAGCATCCAGGTCGGGGCCGGCGCGAAACGGATCGCACGCGCGCATCAGCCTTGCCTACTAAATACGTGGTCAAGCGAGCGCCGCAGCCTGCCGTCAGTGATGAGCACGGCGCGCGCGTGGCGCTGGCCGAGGCCAGGCGGCGGCGGTTGCTGCGAGTCGTGACGGAAGCTGCACTGCACTCGAGACGTATCGTCACGTCCCCACCAATACTCCTGAGCGGTCGAGGGCACGAAGCTTCATGGCACGGGATTCCGCGGCGCCGAGCCTGGCCCGCTTCGCGCAGACTCGAGTCTTCGGGTCGCTCGACGGCCTGCGTTGCCTTTCGATCCTCGCCGTCGTCTGGCACCACAGCGCGACTCACCCGCGCGCGTTGGCGCTCGCCCGAAACGGCTTCCTCGGGGTGGACCTGTTCTTCGCGATCAGCGGTTTCTTGATCACGACGCTGTTGCTCCGAGAGCGCCATGCCACAGGCGGTATCTCACTGCGGCGATTCTTCATGCGGCGCACGTTGCGCATCTTCCCGCCGTACTTCGCGCTGCTGGCCGCGACCGCGTTCGCGCTCTGGCTCGTCTTCCCGGGCGCGAGCATGCGCGCCCCGTTCTTCGCGGAGCTGCCGTACCTCGCGACGTACACCTCCAACTGGGTCGAGATCTCGACCCTCTTCGCCATCACCTGGTCGCTCGCGACGGAGGAGCAGTTCTATCTCGTGTGGCCGTCGATCGAGCGCTTCGCGTCTCGCTTCGCCATTCCCCTCTTGTGCGCGGCGCTCGTGCTCAATCAGGCGGTGAACTTCGGGCTACTCGATGCGCCACTCGAGGGCCTGCTCGGCGCGCCGCGCCGTGAGTTCGCGGTGCTCCAGACGACGTTCACGCCGATCCTGCTCGGTGCCGCGCTGGCCCACACGCTCGCGCGTCCAGCGGGGTTCGCGGCGCTGGCGCGCGTGCTCGGTCGCCGCATTGCGGCGCCGCTTGCGCTCGCGGGCATTGGGCTGCTTGCCAGCATCCCAGGCCCACTCACAGGCGCGCCTCGGCTCGGACTCCACGTCGCAATGGGCGCGCTCGTTGGCGCCTGCGCGATTCGCGAGGACAACGGATTGCGCGCGCTGCTAACGCTGCGTCCGCTCACTCACATCGGGGCGATTAGTTACGGGATCTATCTCTACCACCTGATCGCGCTGCACTTCGTGCTGGCGCTGGGCGGCGCGTTCTTGATGCGCTCGAACGTCGTGCGGTTCCTGACGTGTGCGCTGCTCGCCGTTGCGATTGCAGAAGTCAGCTATCGAGTGCTCGAGGTGCGCTTCCTGCGGCTGAAGACTCGCTTCGAGGCGATGGCGAGCCGATGACTGGGGAGCGAGCGGGAAGCCGGGGGGCCGCGGTGTTCGAGTCGGTCAGAGTTGGCGCGCTGACGCTGCACCGGGTGACGCGGGCCGAAGTGGTCGACGCCGTCTTCGCCGCGTTGGGGCGGGGCGAAGGCGGAAGCATCGTGACCGCCAACCTCGATTTCGTGCAGCGAGCAGCGGAGAGTGCCGAACTCGCGGAGCTTTACGGCAGTGCCACGATTCGCGTCGCCGACGGCATGCCGGTCCTGTGGCTCGCGCGGCTTGGCGGCGCCTCGTTTCCGGAGCGTGTCGCCGGCTCGGATCTGGTGTGGCAGATCGCCGAGCGCGCGGCCCGAGACGGGCGCAGCATCTTTTTGCTAGGCGGCGAGCCCGGCGCCGCCGAGCGCGCCTCCCAGGTGCTCCGCGAACGTTTTCCCGGCCTCCGTATCGCGGGCGTCGCGGCGCCGCAGGTGGCGTCGCCTCCGCAGTTGCAGGAGATCGCCGCGCTGCGCGAGCAGATCTCCGCCGCGCGCCCGGATCTCGTGTACTGCGCGTTCGGTACGCCGAAGCAGGAACAGCTGATGGCCGCGCTCGCGCCTGCGGTGCCGCGCGCGTGGTGGCTCGGTTGCGGCGCCTCGCTCTCGTTCATCGGGGGCCAGCGCCGCCGCGCGCCAGCGTGGATGCAGCGCCTCGGCCTCGAGTGGCTTCACCGCGCAGCCCAGGAGCCGCAGCGTCTCGGCGGGCGGTACTTGTTACGGAACTTACCCTTCCTGGTGCGAGCGGCGGTCGGTCAGCGGCGGGCGGAACGACCGTGAGCGAAACCACCTCGACGTCGGAGGAAGCGGCGCCGGGCAGGCGCGCCAACACGCGCCATCTCGCGCGGCTCGCGCTGCGCGGCAGCCTATTCACGCTCGTCGGGCGCGGTGCCGGCGACGCGCTTCGCTTCGGCAGCAACTTGTTGCTCACGCGTTTGTTGTTCCCCGAGGCGTTCGGCCTGATGGCGATCGTCAACGCGGTAGCGGCTGGCGCGCGCATGACGACAGATCTCGGGGTTCGCGGCAGCGTGGTCCAGAACTCGCGCGGCGATGAGCCGGCCTTTCTGAATACCGCCTGGACAATCCAGATCATCCGGGGCTTCACGATCGCCAGCTTGTTGTTCATCGGCGCCGGCCCGCTCGCCGCTGCCTTCGGCAAGCCCGAGGCGAGCGTGTTGATCCGGGTCGTCGCCGGCTGCGCCGCGATCGAGGGCTTCACATCGACTGCGGCGTTTACTCTGCTTCGCAAGGTCCGCCTCGGTCGCCAGACACTGCGCGACCTCGTGGCGATGGCGATCTCAGTCGCGGTGATGGTGATCTGGGCGTTTGTCTCGCCATCTGTGTGGGCGCTGGTAGCGGGAACCATCGCGGGCTCTGTCGCCAAGGTTGCGCTGAGCCATCGCCTGCTGCCGGGGTACCGCAACTGGTTCGCGTACGACCGCGCCGCCGCGCGCTCAATCGTGCGCT
>JANNDT010000054.1:0-10136 GCA_031387905.1 Deltaproteobacteria bacterium | reverse complement strand
CGGCCAAGGCGTCCCACTCCTCGGTGGGCTTCTTGGAGACCACGTTGATCGAGCCGCCGGTCGCATTGCGGCCGTAGAGGGTGCCTTGCGGACCGCGCAGCACCTCGACGCGCTCGGTATCGACGAACTGCGCGGCGGCGGCGGTGGGGCGGCTCAGGTAGACGCCGTCGAAGTGGTAGGCGACGCCGGGGTCTCCGCCGTCCGTCACGTTCTCGTTGCCGACGCCGCGGATGGCGATCTGCGTGATCGGCGAATTGCCGCCGCCCTCGGTGTAGAAGAAGCCCGGCACGTGAAAGTGGAGGTCGCTGGCGCCATTGATCCCCTGTCGCTTCATCGCGTCCGCGTCGAAGGCGGTGATCGAGACGGCGGTGTCCTGCACCGTGCTCTCGCGGCGCTCGGCGGTGATGACGATCTGCTCGATCGGCTCGGAGCTTGCCGGCGCAGCTGGCGCTGGCGCCTGCTGCGCGGAACTCGCGCCAGCGAGAGCCCCGACGAATGCGAGCGCGGCGAGCGAACTCCGGAAGCTGAACCCCTCGAACATTTTCGGCCCCCTTTTCGGTTGCGCCGCGGCCGGCGCGTCAAAAGACGAGTGTTTTGTTTACCGCGTCTTCGCTGGATCCCGCAACTCCGCGATTGACTCGGCTTCGGCCCGGGCGATGCTGCGCGGCGATGCCGAAGATCGTCGATCACGAACAGAGCCGCATCGAGTTCGCGGAGGCTGTGTGGCGTGCGGTAGTCGAACTCGGCATCGAGAACGCCACGGTGCGCACCGTCGCCGACTACGCGGGCTGGTCGGTCGGGCGCCTCTCGCACTACTTCGCGTCGAAGGACGACCTGCTCGAATACGCGATGGCCTACATCGGCGGCGAGATGCAGCGGCGCTTCGACAAGCGCCTCGCCGGGCTGCGCGGGCTCGCTGCCTTGCGCACGCTGCTCGGCGAGGTCATGCCAACGACGAAGCGCAGGCGCGAGGAATGGATTTTCTGGATCGCTTATTGGGGCCGCGCGACGGGAAACCCGAAGCTCGCGGCCGCGCAGCGCCAAAGGCACTCCGGCTTCCGTCGCGCGCTCGTGCGCTGTCTCGAGACGGCGCGTGAGGACGGCGAGATCCACACGATGCGCACGCTCGAGCACGAGGCCGCCGGCATCGCGGCGCTCGCGTGGGGCATCGGCGTGCTCGCGACGTTCGAGCCGCGCGCGCTCGACCGCGCCGAAATCGATCATGAACTCGACGCGCGCGTTGCGCGGCTGCGAACTTGACGAACGAAGGAGTGCTGTCGTGAAGAACCGAGCGTGGTGGGTCGCGGTCGTCCTTGCTGTTGGCTGTGGCGGGCCGGTCGGACCGATCTCGGGCGGAGCGCTCTCCGGAACCGTGAAGCCGATGCCCGCAGATTGGGCGTTCGTCGAAAGCATCGAGCAGGTTCAGCTCGAGACAAATCCCGCGGCGCCGCACTCGGTGAACACCTGGATTGGGACGAACGGCGGTGCGCTCTATCTCCCGACTTCGATGATTCGCGGGCCGAAGCTGCCCACGGAGCGCGAGTGGGTGCGCAACGCCCTGGCCGACGACCGGATCCGGGTGCGCATCGACGGCGACGTGTACGAGCTGCGTGCGAAGCGCGTCGCCGACGCGGCGGAGGCCGCGGGCGCTCGCGCTGCGCTCGAGAAGAAGTACGCGCTTGGGGCGGACGACATGGATGCGGAGCGAGAGATCTGGATCTTCAGGCTCGAGCAGCGCTGAACTCGCGCAGCCTTCACGCGCTGAGCGTGAAGCCCTCGTAGCCCCGCGCCGCGACCTCATCGCACTTCGCGACGTAACGCGGGAACCCGAGGTACGGCATGAACACGCGCGGCTTGCCGGGGACGTTCGCGCCGAGATACCACGAGTCGCAGCGCGTGTAGATCGTGCGCCCAGCGATCTCGTTCACGTGCTCGACCCATGCGTCCTCCGCGAGCACGCTCGCTTCGATGCGCCTGAGGCCGTGAGTTCTCATGTGCGCGATGCATCCGGCGATCCAGTCCACGTGTTGCTCAATGCCCATGATCATGTTGGCCAGCACCGAGGGGCTGCCTGGTCCGGTGATCGTGAACAAGTTCGGGAAGCCCGCCGTCGCGAGCCCGAGATAAGTGCGCGGGCCGCCCGCCCACTTCTCGCGGAGCGCGAGCCCGCCACAGCCGCGAATGTCGATGCGAAACAGCGCGCCCGTCATCGCGTCGAAGCCGGTCGCGAGCACGAGGCAATCGAGCGCGTACAGGCGGCCGCCGACGCGCACGCCCTCGGGCGCGATCTCCTCGATCGGCGTCCGGCTCACGTCGACGAGCGTCACGTTCGCCCGATTGAACGTCTCGAAGTAACCCGTGTCTGCGCAGGGCCGCTTGCAGCCGAGGAACGCTTGCGGCGAGAGCAGCTCGGCCGTCGCCGGATCTTTCACGATCTCGCGGATCTTGTCGCGGACGAACTGCGCGACCGATTGGTTCGCTTCGGGATTCGTGAACACATCGGCGTAGGAACCCACGATGCCGAGCCCACCGGCCTCCCAACGCCGCTGACATTCGGCGCGCCGCTCGTCGGGCGTCGCCTCGGTCCAAAGATGCTCGTTGGGATCGAAGTCGAGCCCGAAGTTGCCACCCGCGTAGGGCTTCCGAAACGTGGAATAGTCGGCTTTCACTTGCGCCTGATAACTCGGCTCGAGCGGCGCGTTGCGTGCTGGCATCGAATAGTTTGGCGTTCGCTGGAAGACGAACAGTCGCGCAGCCTGCTCTGCGAGGATCGGGATCGACTGCACCGCGGACGAGCCGGTGCCGATGATGCCGACGCGTTTGCCGGCGAGCGCGACGCCCGCCTCGGGCCACTGCCCCGTATGGGCGACCTCGCCCTTGAACGAAGCGAGCCCGGGGAAGTCCGGCGTGTTCGTCGCCGATAGGCAGCCGGTCGCAAATACGCAGAACTGCGCGCGAACCTCCTGGCCGTTCGAGAGGCGCACGCGCCAGCGCCCAGCGGCTTCCTCGAAGTGCGCCGCCAGGGCGCCCGTCTCGAACTGGATGTCCCGGCGCAGATCGAAGCGATCGGCGACGTGGTTCGCGTAGCGCAGGATCTCGGGCTGAGTCGCGTAACGCTCGCTCCAGTCCCATTCGAGCTCGAGCTCGCGCGAAAACGAATACGAGTACGCGAGGCTCTCGACATCGCAGCGCGCGCCCGGATAGCGGTTCCAGAACCAGGTGCCGCCGACGCCACTGCCGGCCTCGTAGACTCGCACGGTGAGCCCCATCGCGCGGAAGCGATGCAGCGCGTAGAGGCCGCCGAAGCCCGCGCCGACGACGATCACGTCGAGCTCGCGTGCTGCGGTGTGAGGCGGATTCATTAGGGCTCGCGGCGGGCCGGCCATGGCGGGGCCTCCTCGGCGAGCCGCAGCATATGGCGAGCGTGCGGGCCGCCGCCATGCTTCTCAGCCCGACCGCGGCCCGCGCGCGCGAGCCGCTCGCGCCTCGCCTCGCATACACTGCGCGGCGCTCGCGATCTTCGTAACAACCGCGCGGCCGAGAAGGAGGGCATCGTCATGCAGCGAATGATCGGCAAGGTTTGTCTCGTGACGGGTGCGGGCAGCGGCATTGGGCGCGCCTGCGCGCTCGCGCTCGCCGCGGAGGGAGCGCGCGTCGTCGTCGCGGACATCGACGAGCACAGCGGGCGCGCAGCCTGTGCCGCGATCGAGGCGCGCGGCGGCACTGCGCGCTTTGCGGCGCTCGACGTCGCGAGCGAGGAGGCTTGGCAGCGCGCGATCGACGACGTGCGCGCAGCTCTCGGCGCGCTCCACGTGCTCGTGAACAACGCCGGCATCTGCATCGCCGCGCCGCTCGCCGAACTCTCCTACGCGTCGTGGCGCCAGCAGCTGGCGGTGAACCTCGACGGCGTGTTCCTCGGCACCAAGGCCGCCTTGCCCCTAATCATCGCGTCCGGCGGCGGATCGATCGTCAATGTCTCGTCGGTCGCGGGCCTGAAGGGCGTCGCGGGGCTGTCGGGCTATTGCGCGACGAAGGGCGGCGTGGGCCTCTTCACGAAGGCGGTTGCGCTCGAGTGCGCGCAGGCGAAGAACGGCGTGCGAGTGAACTCGATCCACCCGGGCGGCATCGAGACGCCGCTCTGGACGAAGATGGGCAATCAGGGCGTCGCACCCGACCCGGACGACGGACTGAACCCAGAGCGGATGGCCGCAGCGCGCTCGGCGTCGATCGCCGCGACACCGCTCGGGCACGCCGGCACGCCGGACGACATCGCGGCTGGCGTCGTGTACCTCGCCTCGGATGACGCGCGCTTCGTGACCGGAACGGAACTCGTGATCGACGGCGGCGTAATGGCCGGCTGAGCCGCAGCGCGAACTCACTCGGAACGGAGAACGCAATGAGCAGCGATTGGGGACTCCAGCACTTCTACCACACGATCGTGAATTGCCGCGAGATCGCGGAGTCGGTGCAGTTCTACGAGCGGCTCGGCTTCGCGGTGATCTCCGACCGCCGCGACGCGATCTGGCCGAGAGGCAGCGGCGTCTCCTTCGGCCTCGGCGACACGCGCGGCCGAGGTGTACTGATGATCCTGCCGAGCGACCCGAACGGCCCGATGCTCGACCTGATCGAGTGGCAAGAGCCGAGAGCCGACTTCCCCGAGATCTCGCCCGCGCGCATACCGCGCGTGATCGCGTTCCGCACACGCAACGTGCGCGCCGCCCACACGGCGCTGAAGGCAGAGGGCGTGAAGTTCACCACCGAAGAACCGACCTCGATTCCGAGCGCCGGGATCATCGCCTGCGCGTGTTGTTACGACCCGAACGGAAACATCCTCGAGCTGATCGAACTCGAGCCCGGGCTCCGCCATTCGCGCATCAAGGAAGTGTTCACACCGGGCGAGAGGGCCTAAGCCCCGCCCTTCACTCTGCTCATGATCTGCTCCGCGCTCTGACGCGCCGCCTGCAGATGCGGGCCCGCTTGCAGATCGCCGCCGGTGCGAATCACGCTGCGCCCGCCGCGCGCCTCGATTGCGGTGTAGACGTAACGCTTGTTGACCGCGAGAACCGCGGCGGGCGTTTGCGCCATCGCGGCGGCGATCTCGAGCACGCGCGCCTCGAGTTCTTCGGGCGCGAACGCACGGTTCACGAGCCCTGCGCGCTCGGCCTCTTCGCCGGTGTAGACGCGCCCTGTTAGGTGCAACTCCATCGCGTGCCGCGCCTGCATCAGCACCGGGAACCACGCGAAGTCGGGGAGGCCGGCGATGCGCAGCACCGGATGCGAGAGCTTGGCGTCGCTCGCGGCGTAGGCGAGATCGCAGGCGCCCGCGAGCTCGAGCCCGCCGGCGATCGCGAAGCCGTGGATCTCTGCGATTACGGGCTTGGCGAGGTCCCAGAGCGACAGCCAGCCTTCGGAGACGTGGCGCGCCCACTGCAATCCGACGTTCGGCGTGAAGTACGGCTGGTTCGCGCCGAGGTCGCTCCGCAGGTCATAGCCCGAAGAAAACCCCGGCCCCGCGCCGCGCACGATCGTTACGGAGATCGCGTCGTCGCCATCCGCAGTGCGCAGCGCGTCCAGCAACTCGCCGCGCAGCGCGTTCGAGATCGCGTTGCGCTTGTCCGGACGATTCAGCGTGATGCGCCGCACGCGCGGCGCGGGCTCGTCGAGCAGGATCGTCTGGTATACGGCCACGGGAACCTCCGGCGCCGCAGCCTACCGCGAACGCATCGCGAGCGAGTTCGGAGGGCTTGCCAATGCCGCTCGAAGCGTGAGATAAACCGCGATTGAGCACCACCGCGCCCGCGCCGCCGACGCCCGTGCGGCACGCGCTTCGCCTCACTGGCCAAGCCGGCGAGTACTTCCGCATCTGGATCGTGAACCTGAGCCTAACAATCGTGACGCTCGGCCTGTACGGCCCCTGGGCGAGAGTGCGCACGCGCAAGTACTTCTACGGCAACCTCGAGCTCGACGGCGCGTCGTTCGCTTGCGACGCCGATCCGAAGCGCATCCTGATCGGCCGCCTGATCGTGCTGGTGTTCGCCGCTGGCATCGCGCTGCTCCAGACCTTCAGCCCCGTCGCGGGCGCGCTCGCGCCGTTGCTGTTCTTGCCCGCGGCGCCTTGGCTGCTGACGCGCTCGCTCGCGTTCCACCAGCGCAGCTCCTCCTACCGAAATGTGCGCTTTCGCTTCGACGCGACGACGGGCGATGCCGCGGCTGTGATCTTCGGCGGCGCGCTCGCGTTGGTGCTCACGGGCGGCCTGGCCTACCCGTGGTATCTCGGGCGCTTCCAGCAGTTCCAGGTCGCGAACTCGCACTACGGGAACACGCCATTCTCATTCGCATGGACAGCGGGCCCGTACTACCGCGCGTTCGGAGCCGCGACTCTGTGGCTTCTCGCTATCGCGTTCCCGCTGTGCCTTCTCATCGCAATGCTCGGCGCCGCTCTCGACGATCCACAAGCCGGCGCTGAGGTCATGATCCTTGGTTTCATGGGCGGCTACATCGCCGCAATCGCCGTAATCAACGCGCGGCTTCAGAACCTGTTCTACGCCAACGCGCGGCTCGGGGACGTGCGCTTCGAATCCCGCGTGCGCAGCCGCGATCTCGTGCGCATCCACGGCCTTGGCGGCCTCGCATTGCCATGACTGTTGGTGCGCATCGCGCGCTACCGAGCAGAGCCGACGACCGTAATTGCCGCCGCGTCGCTCGACAGCTTCAGCCAGGCGGCCGGCGCGCCGGACCAGAAGACGGGCGGCTTCGCCGATGAAGCCGCCGCCGGCTGGTTCGATTTCGACTTCGGCCTGTGATCGAACTCGACGGCAAACTCTACGACGGGAGTTCGTCGCGAGCGGCGCCGGTTTCGCTGCAGCTGTTCGAAGACGGGGAGCTCCACGTCGAGGGCGCCGGGCGCTCCGTGGTGCTGCTCGCGCGCTCGCTCCGCATCTCGGAGCGGCTCGGGCGCGCGCCGCGTTGGATCGAACTCGGCGGCGACGCTCGTGTGGAAGTGCCCGACTCGGAGGAACTCGAGCGCTGGGGAGCTGTGGCGGGCGCGGCGGCCGTAACACTCTTCGTTGGCTTCGCGGCGGTGCAGTTCGGCGTGCCCGCGCTGGCTTCCCTCGTTGCGCGCGCGCTGCCGGCGTCGCTCGATCGCGAACTCGGGGAGGGCGTGCTCGAGGCGTTTGACGAATCGATGTTCGAGGCGAGCGAACTCCCGGACGCGCGCAGGCAGGAACTGACCGCGCTCTTCGCGCGGCTCGAATCGGTTGCGCATCTCGCTTTCGATGCGCGGCTCGAGTTCCGCAGTGGCGGCGCGATCGGCGCGAACGCCTTCGCGTTGCCCAACGGCGTCGTCGTGCTCACGGACGAACTCGTCGCGCACGCCGGGACGCTGCCGGCGCTGCTCGTGCAGCTCCAGTATTCGCGCGACTTCGAACTCGAGGCCGACGCTTTCGCGCAGCGCGTGATGAGCGACGCGAGCCTCGACCGGGGTGCGCTCGGCCGCATGCTCACGCGGCTGGAGCAGGCTCACGCGGGCGCGAACGTGCCCGCGTACTTGTCGAGCCACCCCGCGACGGACGAGCGCGTGCGGGCTCCGCGCGATGCGCGCTGACGCTCTCACGGCTGGCGTCAGCGCAACCAGTTCACGCTCGCGCCCGCTGCTTCGCGCAACGTCTCCGCGTCCTCGGGCATTAGGAAGCGGCGCACGAGCAACGCGTTGACGCGACGCGCGTACGGTCGCGTGAAGAGCCCGCGCGTCGGGTAGAGCGCGTTCAGCGTGATGTTGTCGAAGTCGGTGACCGCGCCCGAGAGCCGGCACACGAGCCCACCGATGGGCTGCAAGAAGGCGGGCAACGCCGGGTCCAGGGTGTTGCTCGGCGCGTAGCTCGCGATCGGCACGTCGAGTTCCGGCAGCCGCAGGCCACCGCGCACATTGCCGTGAGCGTCGCGCGCGAGATCACCGTTTGACTCGATCAATTTCTCCGCGCGCGGCATCGGCACACCCTGCGTGAGCTGCCGCTCCATGTTCTCCCACATCGCGTTGTAGAGATACGAGCCGTAGACCGGGCCGTCGGCGAGCGAGTTGATCGGGTCGAGGCAGAAGTCGTCGAGCGTCAAGCCAGTGCCTGCAACGTCGATGTTCTTGTGCACGACGTTGTGCGCGGTGCCGGCCATTTCGTAATAACGGAAGAACTCGGCGTCGTTCTGGCGCGCGCCGAGTGCGAGCACGCCGAAGCCGCTCGCGACGCTGCCCATGTCGGTCTCGGTCTGCGCGCGAATCACCGGCACGCGCAGATCCGTGCGCACCAAGCGGTCGGCGCCCGTGAGTTGCGGCGTGCAGCCTGGATAGACGGGCGCGCCAGCGCTGCCGCAGGCGGGCCCGAAGTTGATCGGGCGCGCGGAGAACGCGGCCTGCATGAAGTAGCCGGCGTTATCGGGGAAGTGAAAGGCCGTGGCGTAGGTGATGACCGAGCCGCCTTGTTGCGACTGACCGGCGTGGAACACGCGCGCGACTTCGTACTGCGCGGCGAGCGGGCTGCCGTTCCCGCTGCGCAGCGCGTGCGCCAACTGGCTCATCATTTCGTACGCGAGCCCGTTCTCAGGCAGCGAGAGCGTGCGGTAGCGCGTGCCACAGATCGGAGGCAACAGGCCGAACAGCCGGCAGCCGCCGCGCAAGAAGCGAATCGCGTTGTCGCTGTTGGTCACGCCGACGTAGATGATGCCCTTGCGCCCGAAATATTCCGCAGAGGCTTCCCAGCTGGGCGAGGTGTCGAAGCCGGCGGTCGAGTTCCACCACTCGATCACGACGGTGCCGTTGAACGCAGCCGGGTCGGCCGGGCGGCGAACGATTAGGCGCGTCTTGTAGGGCACGCCCGTTTGCACCGGCACCACCTCGGTCGGCACCGGCGGATCGTTGTACGTGTAGAGCGTCGCGGCGCCCGAGACGAGGAACTCTTCCTCGACGTAGGGCTGCGAGAGATTCGCGATCGCCCGAAAACCGGTCGGGAAGGCGGGACCGAGCGCAGCATCGGGCGCTTCCACCACGATCGGATCGGTGGGCGCGGCCCAACTGGCGGGCGCGAGCGCGAGAATTAGAGCGAACGTGAAAACTCGCTGCAGCATCGGGAGCCTCCTCGGAGAAGGCGCGATTATGCCATCGATGGCGGCTGTCGTGGGATCGCGTTCTACGCCGGCGGCTCGCTCCGCGGCTTCAGCATCCCGCCGGCGCTCCACTGCGCGAAACCCCAGGGCGCCCACCGCACGAGCGCGTTTGCGAGCCACAGCGCCCACGCCAGCATGGCGGCGCGGTACCACCAGATCGAGAGCGAGAACACCCACGGCGCGGGGAGCAGGGGCTCGGCGCGATCGAGATACCAGCGCAGCGCGAACGAATCCGAGCCGTTGCCCGCGATGCGCATCTCGGGCGTCCCCAATAAACCGTGCTGGATCGCGAAGACGAGCGCGCCAGCTGCGAGCAGCGTGAGCATTGCGAGAGCGCCCTGCGCCAGCGCGAACGCGGGCGTTGGCAGCCTGCAGTAGCGCGGGGCCTCGCGGCCGCGCAGGCCGAGCAAGACCAGGCACGCGACCACCGGCACGCTCGCGACGAAGGGCGCTTGGGTGAGGCCGACGCCGAGCAAGAGCCAGTGCTGCGCGCGCAGCGGCGTAAAGCCGAGCCGCCCGAGCAGGAGCGCGATGCCGGCGACGATCGCGAGCGTCGACCAGAACATCACGCTCGGGCCGAGGCGCGGGCCGCCCGCGAATAACACCCAGCGCTTCTCGGGCACCGCGATCTCGACGTGCGCGTTCACGGACGCGATGCCGAGATCGACGGCGCTGCTGCGCGTGAGCGCTCTCGTGCCGCGCGGTTCGCGCCAGCCGAGTGCGACCTCGCGCGCGCCCGGCGTCAGCGTGAGCGGCACGCGCCGCCCCTCTTGCCGTAATGGCTGCGGCTGGCCGTTCACGAGCAGCGAGGTGAGCTGCGCGCCCTCGGGCAGCGTCACGGCGTGCTGCCCACCCTGAGAACTGCGCAGCGCGAGCGTGAGCGTCGCGTCCGTCGCGCGCAGGCCCGGCGCGAGCGCGAGCTGGCTGCGGTCGATCGTGAGCGTCGCGCCGCCGTACCCGGCCGGACGCTCGATCGAGAG
>JANNDT010000050.1:0-2257 GCA_031387905.1 Deltaproteobacteria bacterium | reverse complement strand
GCTGCGTGCGCAGATCGCGAAACATCCCGGCCTGCGAGTGCCCGGCGCCTTCGATGGCTTCGAGCTGCTGGTGCGGCGTTTCGAGCGGCTCGCCAAAGCGTTCGCCTAGCCGCACTGCGAAGGTGGTCGCCGCGGCGACGGAAACCTGCTGGCCGAGAATCGCGCGCACCAGCAGCTCGAATCCATCGAAGGCGCCGGGCACACGCAGGCCGGGATGCTTCGCGATTTGCGCACGCAGCGCCGAGTCTGCGCCGAGCCGCGCCTCGATCTGCGCGGGGTCCGCTGCGAGATCGAAGAGCGCGCGCAGTTTCGCTGCGATGGGCAGCAGCGCTGGCGCGAGCGAAGCGGAAATCTGCGCGCGCAGTGCATTCGTGCGAGGAGAGCGCGCCACCGAGACCCAGCCGCGATGCTCGCCGTGCTGCACCGTGCGCGCGTAACAAGCGTCGCTCGCGGCCTCGACGCCGCGTGTCGCGCGCGGCGCGAGGAAGCCGAGCAGCGCGGTGAGATCGAGGGGCGGGCGGAACGGCAGATCGAGCGCGATCGCGTCGGGCGTCTCGTCTGCGAGCGCGGCGGAACGGGCGGCGCGCGCCGGTTTCGCCGCCGCACTCTTGCGGAGGCCCGTGGGTGCGAGCCGGTAGCGTTCGCGGAATGCGGCGTTGAAGCGGCGTAGGCTCGCGAAGCCACTCGCGAACGCGACGCTCGTGACGGACATGCGCGTGTCCGTGAGCAACTGCTTCGCGAGCAACAGGCGCCGCGTGCGGATCAGCTCCGCAGGCGCGACGCCCAGCTCGGCTGTTAGGGCGCGGCGCACGTGGCGCTCCGAGACGCCGAGCGCGCGCGCGAGCGCGGGCATGTTGCTCGCGCCGTCCTCGATGCGGCGCACCGCGCGCTGCGCGAGCCGCGAGAGCGCATCGACGCTCGCGAGTCCTGGCGCGAGTTCGGGGCGACAGCGCAAGCATGGCCTGAAGCGAGCGCTCTCGGCCGCCGCAGCGCTCGCGAAGAACGTGCAGTTCTCGAAGCGCGGCGTCTTCGCGGGGCAGACCGGACGGCAGTAGATGCGCGTGCTGGTGACGCCGACGAACAGGCGCCCGTCGAAGCGCGCATCGTGTGAGCGGATCGCGGCGTAGGCCGCGCGCGCGTCGAGGGCGGCGCCCGCCTGCGCGCGGGGCGGAACCTCGCGCGTGCGCTCACTCGCGCCTCGGCTCGGCGGCTTCTCTCGGTCCATGGCGGGCGATCCTACGTGAGGCGTCTCGTAAAACTCGCCGTTTTCGGACTTCGTCGCGAACGCGAGTTCACAGTCTGCGCTGCATCAACACCGCATTCGCGGGGCACAACTCGGCGAACTCGCGCGTGCTGCGAATCGCAAGCGGCGCCTGCTCGCGCGCGAGGGGCGTAAAGCCTTGGCGCGCGAAAAAGCCTGACGCGCTGGTGGTGAGCAGAAACGCTGCCCTCACGCCGCGACGGCGCGCATCGCCAAGCAGTGTTTCGCAGAGCGCGGCGCCGAGGCCGCGCGCACGCAGCGCCGGCGCCAGCGCGACGGAGCGAACGAGCGCGGCCTCTCCGTAATGCTCGAAGCCCGCGCTCGCGACCAGTACGCCCGCGCGCTCGCCGACGAGGAACGTGCCGGCGTGCAGCGCCACGTCTTCCCAAGGCAACTCGCTCGCGCGCAGCAGCGCTTGCACTGCGTTGAGATCGCCGGGACGCGCGGGTCGAATCTCCACGTCGCACTCCTTCGTCTGCGGCGATCCTGTCGCCGCACCCTTAGCGAACTATGCTGCGGCGCTCGCACCGAGGAGAACACATGCCCGTGTACATCGTGGCCGAGTTGACGATTGAAGACCGCACCGAGTATGCGCGCTATGAGGCCGGCTTCATGGACATCTTCCAGCGCTACAGCGGCGAAGTGCTCGCGGTCGACGAGCAGCCCAGCGTGGTCGAAGGCGAATGGAAGCACACGCGCACGGTGCTGCTGCGCTTCCCCGATCAAGCGGAGGCGGAACGCTGGTATCGCTCGCCCGAGTATCAGGCGCTCGCGCAGCATCGCTTCCGCGCCTCGCGCGCCAATGTCGCGCTGCTGCAAGGCCTCGCCTAAAGCCCGTACCGGACAGTCGAGAGGGCGCTGTCGAGTAGCCCGGGGCAGTTGCCCACCCCGGGCCCTCTCCAGATCCGGACAAGGAGATTTCCACCATCCGGCTCCTCCGTGGCGGCGGCTCGTGGCTAGGGTCCCCAGATCCGGACCGTGGAAGCGGAAGCGGAT
>JANNDT010000017.1:0-7466 GCA_031387905.1 Deltaproteobacteria bacterium | reverse complement strand
CCGCTGCGAACGAAGCCACTCTGATCGCGCTCGCCGAGCGCGCGCTCAGCGCAAACGAGACGCAGCACGAGCGCGCGCTCGAAGCGCTCTCGATGCCGATGCGCAATCACGAGGGCGCGCTGATCGGCGTGCTGCAGCTCGCGGGCGCAGCCTTCCCAGCGAGCGAGCGCGCCATCGCCGAATCGCTCGCTTCGCAGACCGCGACTGCGCTCACGAAGGAGCGTCTCGCGAGCGAGTTCCGCGCGCTGTTCGAGGGCTTGATCGAACTGATCGTGCACGCGATCGACGAGAAGTCGCCCTACACCGGCCAGCATTGCCGCCGCGTGCCGCTGCTGACAGAGCTGATCGCCGACGCCGCCTGCGCTGCGCAAGACGGCGCGCTCAAGGAATTCTCCCTCAGCGAGGCGGAGCGCTACGAGCTGCGCATCGCTGCGCTGCTGCACGACTGCGGCAAGGTGACGACGCCCGTGCACGTGCAGGACAAGGCCACCAAACTCGAGGCGATCACCGACCGCATCGAGCTCGTGGATGCGCGCTTCGAGATTCTGCGCCGCGACGCGCTGCTCGCGGCCGGCGCGCAGGCGAGCGGCGAAAGCGCAAGCCTGGTCGAGCTAGAAGAACGCCTCCGCGAACTCGAAGCGGATCGCGCGTTCCTGCGGCACGCGAACATTGGCGGCGAGTTCATGGAGCCCGACGCGCAGCGCCGCGTGCGCGAGATCGCCGCGCGTTACCGGTTCCGCGATGCGCTCGGCGAGGAGCGCGAGCTGCTCAGCGGCGAAGAGGTCGAGAACCTCACGGTTTCACGCGGCACGCTGAACGCGCGCGAGCGCGAACTCATCAATCACCACGTGACCACCTCGATCCACATGCTCGAGCGGCTGCCTTACCCGCGCTCGCTGCGCGGCGTGCCTGCGATCGCCGGCGCGCACCACGAACGCATGGACGGTCGCGGCTATCCGCAAGGCCTCGTGCGCAACCAGATCTCGTTGCAGGGCCGCATCCTCGGGCTGGCCGACGTGTTCGAGGCCCTAACAGCCAAGGACCGGCCCTATAAGCCCGGCATGCCGCTGCGCCGCGCGCTCACGATCCTCGAGCAAATGTGCGACGAGGGGCACGTCGATCCGGATCTGTTCGAGATGTTCGTGCGCGAGCAGGTCTATCTCGATTACGCGATCCAGTATCTCGACCCCGAGCAGATCGACGACGAGTTCCTCGAGGAGGCCGTGCGGCGCGGCTTCTCGGTCCCTAATGGCGCTTCGAGGCTCGCGTAGCGCGCGGCGCCGCCAACAGCTCGCGGGCGCGTGCGACGGCGCTAGGCACGTCCGGCAGCGCGTTGTCTTCGCCGATCTGGTCGAGCACGCCCGAGCGTTCGAGCGCGATCAGCGGCTGGGCGTGCACACCGGAGATCAGGAGGACCGTGCCGTCGCGGCGCGTCTGCTGGAGCAGATCCTCGAGCGCGCGCAGGCCCGAGGCGTCGATCACCAGCACGTCGCGCATGCGCAGGATCATCACGCGGGGCGCGCGCTCCATTTGCCGCACGGCGTCCTTGAACTTCGCGACAGCGCCAAAGAACAGCGTGCCGTAGAGCTCGAACACCTCGACCTCCGCGGGCAACTCGCGCAGCGCGGCGACGTCGGGATCGTTCGTGCGCTCCTCTTCTCCTGCCATGCGGGTCACGTATTGGGCTTCGCTGATCTCGGCCATGCGGCGCATGAACAGGAACGCCGCGAGCACCATGCCCACCTGAATTGCAACGGTGAGGTCGATCGCGACCGTGAGCCCGAACGTCGCGACCATCACGACCACGTCGCTGCGCGGAGCTTTCAGCAGGCTGCGAATCACGTGCAGCTCGCTCATGTTCCACGCCACCACGAGCAGGATGCCGCCGAGCGCGGCGAGCGGGATCATGCCCGCGAGATCGCCGAGGAAGTAGAGGATCGCGAGCAGCGTGAGCGAGTGCACCATGCCAGCGATCGGCGTGCGCCCGCCGCTGCGCACGTTGGTCGCTGTGCGCGCGATCGCGCCCGTCGCGGGGATGCCGCCGAACAGCGGTGAAGCGAGATTCGCGATGCCCTGCGCGACCAACTCCATGTTGGAGCGGTGCCGCGTGCCGATCATGCCGTCGGCGACGACGGCGGAGAGCAGCGACTCGATCGCTCCGAGCAGCGCGATCGAGATGGCGTCGGGGAAAACCGCGCGCACGTCGGCCCACGTGAAGCTCGGGATGCTCGGCGCGGGCAAGCTCGAGGGAATCGCGCCAAAGCGGTCCCCGATCGTTTCGACGTTCAGATCGAATACCCGCACGACAGCGGTGGCGAGCACGATCGCGATTAGCGAGCCCGGCACACGCGGCAGGATCTTTGGCCAGACGGCAACCAGGACCGTCGAGCCGACGCCGATGACTGCCGCCGCGAGGCTCGCCGAGCCGACGTGCTCCCAATAAGCGGCGACTTGGCCCGTGAAGTTCGCTGGCAGCTTCGCGATGTCGAGCCCGAGCACGTCGCGGAGCTGCCCGATCGCGATGATCAACGCGATGCCGGCGGTGAAGCCGACCGTCACCGGAAACGGCACGAACTGGATCACGGTGCCGAGCCGCGCGAAGCCCATCACCAGCAACAACACGCCGGCGATCAGCGTCGCGAGCGCGAGGCCGTCCACCCCGTGGCGCTGGACGACGCCGTACACGATCACGACGAACGCCCCCGTCGGGCCGCCGATCTGCACGCGGCTGCCGCCGAGCGCCGAAATCAAGAAGCCCGCGACGATTGCGGTCGCGAGGCCCTGCGCGGGCGAGACGCCCGAGGCGATGGCGAAGGCGATCGCGAGCGGCAGCGCGACGATGCCGACGATCACGCCCGCGAGCGTGTCGCGCGCCACGTCGCGCAGCGTGAGCCCTTCACGCAGCACGGTCCAAAGCTTCGGCTCGAGGCGGCCGGAGAGATCGCTGGAGGAATCCGCCATCGATCGGGTTGGGTAGCGCGTCGGAGGCGACGCTTCCCGAGATTCGCGGAGCCCGCGGCGGTCCAGCCTGCGGAGCGTCCCGAGGACATGGGATTGTTAGGAGTGGCGCCTCGATCTGAAGGGGCCCTGCCGCTCAAGAACCGCTGAGGCCTCGCCGAAGCCGTTCCAGCCTCGCCGCCTCATGGGGGGCGCGACCGGGGGTTGGAGCGCAGGTGAGTTCCGAAGTACGAGCCGGGAGCTTCACCCTCGCGCAGCGCATGACCGCGGCGCTCGCAGGTGTCGCGCTGTCGTCGATGTTGTGCGCGTTTCTCCTCTACGACCGCGCACTGGCGCGCGGGATGCGGGAGAACGCCGAACAGCGCCTCGCGCGCGCTTCTCGCTCCGCGGATCTGCTCATCCAGGACCACCTCGCTCAGACGGAAGCTCGCTATCGGGCCGTCGCGGCGACTCCGCAGGTCCGCGCGACCCTGGAGCTGGCTCACACGCCGACAACGAAGGCGTTGGCCGAACAAATTCGTGCCCAACAAGACGCGGCTTCGATCGCGTTCGTGTCTTCGCGCGGGACGCTGCTGGCGCGCAGCGGCCTCGATTCGAGCGCGTTGAATTCGTTCGGCGCCGGGCGCTCGACTTTGTTTGTCGTCGCAGCTGAGGTCCACGCGGTCGTCTCGATCCCGATCGATCTTTCGCCTACCCACGCTGTCACGCTGGTCGCGCTCGAACCCATCAGCGCCGGGTCGCTGAAGCGCTGGTCGGATCTGTGCGGAGCGACGTTGACCTTGGCGGGGGCCGACGCATCGCGACGAGACGAGCTCACCGCCCCAATCGAACACTGGGGCAGCGCGGGGCTTTTGGTCGTGGCCGACCTCGCTCTCGAGCGCGCTGCGCTGAGGAGCGCCCGCTGGCAGCTCACTTGGGCGGGCTTGGTGGCCTTGGCCCTGACTCTCGGCACATGCACCGCGGTCGCGCGGGGGCTGGTCCGTCCCGTGCGACAAGTCCAGCGCGCGCTCGCGCTCATCGGCAACGGCGATCTCTCCGCGCGTATCGAGAGCCGCCGGACCGACGAAATCGGCGAGATGGCGAGGGACGTCGACCGGATGGCGGAGCGGCTCAGCGCGTCGCACGGCGAGCTCGCTGTCCGGCTGGACGAGCTCCGACGCAGCCAAGAGCATCTAACGCGGGCCCAACAAATCGCGCGGCTCGGGAGCTTCGAGTTCGATCTCGCCAGTGGCGCACTGTCGGCGTCGCAGGAGTTCTGGACGATTTTCGCCGCGGAGGACCCTCGCAAAGGCCTCTCTCCAGACCAACTGCTGGAGCGACTCCATGCAGAGGACCGCGGCTCCGTGGTGGAAGCGTTTCGCGCCTGTACCCGGCACGGCACACGGGCGCAGATCGACTATCGAGTTCGCTTGCCCGGCGGGGGCGAGCGCCTCCTCCAGGCCCAGTTTCACCTCTTCACTCTGGACGGAGAGGCGCTGCGGCGTGTCGAGGGGACGGTCCAGGATCTCACGGAGCGCAGGCGAGCCGAGGAACAGATCCGTTACCTCGCCTATCACGATGGCCTGACTGGCCTCGGCAATCGGTCGCTCTTTACCGAACGCGTGAACCTCGCCGTTCCGCAAGCGCGGCGCCGCGGGACGAAGCTGGGAATCCTCTGCCTCGATCTCGACGACTTCAAGCGCGTCAACGACACGCTCGGACACGACGTGGGCGACGGTGTACTGCGACAGGTCGCGGACCGAATCGTCCAAGGCACGAAGGAGGCGGAGATCGCCACGCGCGACCGGGCACCTGGCTTCGAGCCGGCCGTCGCGCGCCTCGGCGGGGACGAGTTCGTGGTCTTGGTGACCGACGTGCGCGACGCGAGCGATCTCGCGCGCATCAGCGAACACCTCTTGCACGGGCTCCAGCGCCCCTATCGGATCGGGAGCGACGAAGTCGTCATCAGCGCGAGCATCGGAATTGCAACGTGGCCCGACGACGGCGAGCGAGTAGACGCGTTGTTGGGGAACGCCGATGCGGCGATGCACCACGCGAAGGCCGACGGGCGCAATACGTTCAGCTTCTACGACGCGTCCATGAACGAGGTCGCGAGGCGACGCTTGAGCGTCGAGGTGCGCCTCCGGGAGGCGCTCGAGGCGGGCGATCTCGAGCTGCATTTCCAGCCCAAGGCCGAACTCGCGAATGGCCGCATCGTTGGATTCGAGGCGCTCGCGCGCTGGCACGACCCCGAGCTTGGCGTCGTGTCCCCCGCCGACTTCGTCGCCGTCGCTGAGCAGACGGGATTGATCTCGGGGTTGAGCCGCTGGGTCCTCGATCGAGTCTGCGACGAGGTAACGGCAAGGGAACCGGCCCTGCGAGCTGCCGGAGCACGCGTGTCCTTCAACGTGTCGGCACGAGAGTTCGGACCGCGGTTCGCAAGCGAGTTCGCGGCCACCCTGACCGCGCGCGGGATCGATCCAGGCCTCCTGGAGATCGAGATCACGGAGACCGCGATCATGCGCGACGAAGAGACTGCGATCGCCGCGCTCCACGATTTGAAGGCGTTGGGTGTGTCGATCGCGCTCGACGACTTCGGTACGGGCTATTCGTCGCTCGCGTATCTCCAACGCCTGCCCGTGGACACGCTGAAGATGGACAGATCGTTCATCCGGTCGATCGCCGAGGACGCGAGCGCTGCGTCCCTGACCCGCTCGATCGTCGCGATGGGGAAGGCATTAGGGCTGTACGTCGTGGCGGAGGGCGTCGAGCATGAGGCGCAACGGGCGCTTCTCAAAGCGTGGGGCTGCGACGCCATCCAGGGCTACTTGGTCGGCCGTCCTTCGCCCGCCACTCGAGCTTTTGCGAGGCTCGGAGACCACGGGCCGAGCCGTCACTCGCGTTCCGGACGGAGTAGGACATCCGCGTGAGCGGATTCCCCCGCGTGGAGCGTGATTTCCCGCGCTGGCGCGGACCAGCCGTCGATCCAAGCGCTCAGTAGGTGACGCCCAGCCGGGACACCGCGAATCGTGTATTGAGCGCGCCGCGAGGCCCGGGCGAAATACGGGCTCGGCGCGACGAACACGATCCCGCCCTCCCCGACGTGGATCGGGCAGTGGAAGCGAACCGGCCCAGCCGTGGCGAGCGAGATCGCGCGGCGCTCGGTCGGCGCAACCACGCCCAAGTCGAACTTGTTGCGACTCGAATACGAGAACACGCCGTGAAAGATCGGGTCGAGGTTCGTCCACGCAATGCGCTGACCGCGCTGCACGACCAGCAAGCGCGGTTCGAAGCGGCCCTTGCGGAGGAGAATCTCTGCTTCGCCGAGGTTCGCTAGCAGTCCCGCTTCAGCGATGGGTTCGAGAAAGACAATCGTACCCGCGAGATCGGCTTTGATCTCGCCCGTGCCGATGACGAACCCGGTCAAGGAGGCCGTGCTCTCGATCGGAGACGGCGGGGGCAATGGCGGTCGCGGGGTACGGACGCACGCGGCGATGCCGCAGAGCATCAGCAAGGAAACGAATCGCGCGCGCAAGGCACCTCCCGACGGACCTGCTCGCCGCGGTATCGGCGCGCCCCGCGCGCCACTTCAACCCGCGCCCGCCGGGAGCAGCCGCGCGTACTCGTCGAGCACCGCCATCACCTGATCGCGCGGCGCCGAGGGCAGCCGCAGCACGCACTCGGTGACGCCGAGCTCGCGGTAGTACGCGAGCTTGGCGGCGTCCGGGAACACGCCCATCGGCACGATGTGCAGCGCGCTCGGGTCGCGCCCGCGCTCGCTCAGCAGCCGCCGCAACTCGGGCAGAGCCTGCTTGAGGCCCGCGCCGCCGATGGGCATCCAGCCATCGCCGTACTCGGCGATGTGCGAGAACAGCGCCCTGCCGGGCGCGCCGCCAATCAGCACTCGCGGGCGCGGCTGCTGCACGGGCTTCGGCCACGCGTAGCTCGGCGTGAAGCGCACGAACTCGCCTTGATAACTCGCAACTTCGTTCGACCAGAGCGCCTGCATGGCGAGCATCGCTTCCCGCACGTGGGCGCGGCGGCGGCGCGGATCGATGCCGTGGTTCTCCATCTCGTCCTCGTTCCAGCCGTAGCCGATGCCGAGCACGAAACGGCCGCCGGCAATGCGATCGAGCGTGGCGATCTGCTTCGCGTACGAGATCGGGTCGTGCTGCGCGGGCAGCGCGATGGCGGTGCCGAGCAGGATGCGCTTCGTCACAGCGGCAGCCGCTGCGAGCGCAACCACCGGGTCCGGGCTGCGGTAGTACTGCTGCGCGAGCTCGGCATCGCCGGTTGGCGGGGGCGTCCGGCGGCTCGCTGGGATGTGCGTGTGCTCGGGGATGTAAAGCGAGTGGAAGCCGCGCGCCTCGGCCTCGCGCGCGAGTTCCGCCACGTCCATGGCGAGATCCGTCGCGTGAATCGTGACGCCCAGCTTCATCGCGCCCCCGTGCGAACCGCGGAATGTATAGGCGGGGACGTTCCGTGAGAAAGTAAGTTTCGGCGGCGGGTAGCTCGCTCGCGTTTGATTC
>JANNDT010000009.1:0-17453 GCA_031387905.1 Deltaproteobacteria bacterium | reverse complement strand
CGCCTTGGTGCATTGCCGAGCGCGCGCAGGAAATCGCGGCGGACCTCGTCGTGATCGGCTCGCGCGGCCGCACCGGCTGGAAGCGACTCGCGCTCGGCAGTATCGCGGAAGCCACGGTGAAGCGTTCGCCCGTCTCCGTTCTCACGGTCCGCGGCGAAGGGGACGCCGACCTTCCGAAAGTGATCGTCGTCGGCGTCGATTTCTCAGCGCACTCGGACGAGGCCGTCGCGCTGGCGGCCGACTGGGCTCGCAACTTCGCTGCGAGCTTGCACCTGGTGCATGGCTTCCATCCGCCGCTGATGGGGGTGACTCGTCATGAAGTCCCGATTCCGGACATGTGGGCCCAGATGGCCCGCGACGACGCGCGTCGCCGGCTGGCTGCGCTCGCGGCGGGCCTCGTCGACCTCGACGTGAAGACCGAGGTGGTCAGCGACGCGCCCGACGTCGCACTCGATGCGGTGGCGGAGCGCGTGCACGCGGATCTGATCGTGACCGGCTCCCGCGGGCTTGGCGGGCTCAAGCACACGCTGCTCGGAAGCGTCGCCGAGCGAACGCTGCGCCACGCGCCGTGCAGCGTGCTGACGGTGAAGGGCAAGCTCGGCTAGCCCGCGTGGGATGAGGCGTTCGCGGATCGCGCCGCGCCGGTATTGCGCGCTGTGGCGTTCCGGTGTGAAACGGAGCAGAGCGCCTCGCACACAGGCGATCAGACTCGCGCGCGGACGCCCTTCGCTTCGGCACGCCGAGTGCACTGGCGTTGGTACGGAGGTGATCGTCATGCAGCGTACAGACGCAGACGAGTTCGAGTTCTGCTCGGAGTGCGGGAGCGACGTCCACGCTGCGCGCGATCGGACGTATGCCATCGATGCGGAGCGCATGCTGTGCTTCTCATGTGCGCTTCGCCGCGGCGGCTCCTACGACGAACGGCACGATCTCTGGAATCACGCGCCCGACCTCGCCGGTCTCCCGCCGCGCGAGCGCGAATGAGGCAGTTCTGGCTCGGGCTCGAGGAGCGGGGCGGCGCATGAGCCGCGACGAACACTTCGAAGCGCTGCTCCCCGCAGAGATGGCCGCCAAAGCCGAGCAGTTAGGTGTCGCGAAGGCGCAGCAAGCGCGCGGTCGCACGTTCGCGCTCGCCGTGCTGGCGGGTGCGTTCATCGGGGTGGGCGCGGTGTTCTCGACCACCGTGATTGCCGGCGCGGCGAATGTACTCCCGATCGGCGTGACGCGTCTGCTCGCGGGCCTGGCATTCTCGGTCGGCTTGATTCTCGTGAGTGTTGGCGGCGCCGAGTTGTTCACGGGCAACACGCTGATGGTGATGGCTTGGGTCAGCGGCCGCGTGCGCACGCGCCACCTCCTCGAGAGTTGGGCGATCGCGTTCGTCGGGAATGCCTTGGGCGCGCTGGCGACCGCGCTCTTGGTGTTCGCGAGCGGCCAGTATCAATTCTGGGGCGGCGCCGTCGGGGCTGCCGCGCTCGCGGGCGCCGCGCACCGGCTGAGTTTCGGCTTCACGCAGGCCGTCGCGCTCGGCGTGCTCGGCAATGCGCTGGTGTGTCTGGCGGTCTGGCTTTCCTTCAGCGCACGCAGCAGCGCCGACCGGATCGCCTGCGTGGTGCCGCCGATCGCCGCGTTCGTCGCAGCCGGTTTCGAGCACTGCATCGCCAACCTCTACTTCGTCCCGATCGGGCTCTTGATTCTGCACGGCGCGCCGCCCGAGTTCTGGTCGGCGATCGGCGCGAGTCCGCAGGACTTTGCGGAACTCGACGTCGCGAGCTTCCTCCTGCGGAACCTCTTGCCGGTCGCGCTCGGCAACGTGATCGGCGGCGGCGCGTTGGTCGGCGGCGTCTATTGGTTCGTGTACCTGAGAGGTCGCTCTCCGTGAGCCGCGAGCGGCGGCGTCGGCTCTCGCGGAGCGTCGGGCTGGCAATCGGTGTGCTGTGGCTGTGCGCCGCTGCGCCGCCGCCAGCCAACCTAATTGGCGTTGCGAGCACGGACGTCGTGCTGCCCGGCGACACCCTCCTGGATGTTGCCGAGCGCCATCGCCTCGGTTTCGAACGCGTGGCGCGGCTCAATCCCGAGCTCGACGTCTGGATCCCGCGGGCCGGTGAGCGCGTGCGCTTGCCGACCGAGCACGTGCTTCCGGACGCGCCGCGCAAGGGGCTCGTCGTGAACATCCCCGAGCTGCAGCTCTACGACTTCAACGTGAGCCGCGACTCGCCGGAAGTGTTCGCGCTCGCGATTGGCGACGAAATGGACCCTTCGCTCGTTGGGGAGTTCCGCGTGGGCCAGAAGCGCGTCGATCCGATCTGGCACGTGCCCGAGTCGATCCGCACCGAGAAGCCGGAACTGCCGCCGGCGGTCGGGCCGGGACCTGATAACCCGCTCGGCCGCTACTGGCTCACGATCGGGCGCACGAGCTACGGCATTCACGGCACCAATAACCGCTGGTCGATCGGGCGCGAGGCGACGCATGGCTGCCTGCGGCTCTATAACGACGAGATCGAACGGCTCTTCCTCCGCACCAAGACGAGCACGCCCATCCGCCTCGTCTATCAGGCCGTGAAGCTTGGCCGGCGCGGCGGGATCGTCTACGTAGAAGCTCATCCGGATCGCTACCGCCGGGATCCCGAGCGCGTGCAGCGCACTCTCGAGCGGCTCGCGGAACTCGGCATCGACGACGACGCCGCGCTCGCGCGCACTCGCGCGGTGATCGAAGCCGCACGCGGCGAGCCGGTCGCAATCGCCGTGCTCCCCGACGCTGAGGCGCCTACTTCCGGAGCGATTTCTCGAACATCGCCGCAGCGCGGCGTGAGGCCTCGTCGGCGCTCTGCGCGGCTGCAGAAGCTCTCGCTTCCGCGGCGCTCGCGCGCTCGAGCGCTTGGTCGGCCTTGCGGTCCGTGGCGCTGAGGTTCGTTTCGAGGGTGCTCACGTTCGCCTCGAGCGCGCCGGCGCGTGCTTCGAGCGTGCCGATGCGCGCTTCGAGGCTGCCGACTCGCTGCGTGAGCGCGTCGAGGTCCGAAGTCGTGGCGCAGCCGGTCAGCGTAATTGCGCCGACCGCAACTAGCGCGACAGCTCGCAGCGTGTGCGCCTTCCGCATGAGAATCCCCTTCCGAGTGAGTGTGCCCAATGGATCGATTCGCGAGTTTGCAAGAAAAGGGCCACGCATGACGGAGCGCGGGAGTCGGTTTCGCGTGGCGGCTGCGTCGGCGAACTGGGTCGCCGCGCCACGGCGGAATCAGCGCGCGAGCCAGCGTGCCACAGGGGCAAAAGCGTCGAGGTTGTGCGCACAGGCGCCGGATCGCATCGTCGGGCGCAGGGGACGCAAGGGAGTCTGCGAAGAAGGTCCAGGAGCAGCGAGCGGCGCATACTCGATCCATTAGGGCGCGGCGCCATCGAGTCGTCGTGGGGGCGCGAATGGAGTTTGCGGGTGGCGTCTAGGCTGACTCGGCCCGTGCGGTCGGAACCTTGGCTTCGATCGCAGCGCGCGCTCCACTACGTGCGCCACCGCGAATGGCGGCAGACTTTCGCCGTGACCGATCCGTTGGCGCTAAAAGCGCGGAGCGCACCGCCGCGCTCCCCACGGACCGAAGCGAGCGCAGGGTCGAACTCTGGGTCGCGCATCGCGCGGACTTCGGGGCGACGCTCCATGCTGCATTGTCCCGCCAAATTGCGATGGAAGGAGACCGCCCGCATGGACCTCGAGACGGACCGCGTGCCGCTTCGGTCACGCTCTCTGCAGCCCCGGCCACCCCTCGCGCGCTGGCTAGTGCTGGCAGTTGCGCTCGCGGCGCTCCCAATCGCCGCGCGGTCGGACGGCGGCTTCTCCTGCCGCTGGGAGTCGGGGACGACCGCGGTCGCTTACGCGGCGTTCGATGCTCAGGCTGCGCTCGCGACCGACGTGCGTCTGATGATGCAGGGAGCGGTGCTCGTCGAGCCGGTCGGACGGTTTCCTAGGTTCGCCGCATTGACGCCTAGCAACTCTGCACGGCGGACCGAGCCCCTGCAGTGCCAGGCCGATCAAGCCGTCAGCGATGGCATGCTCGAGCTCACATTCTCGCGGCGCGTGCGCCTCGGCATCGAGTACACGCTGGGAAAGTGCCAACTCTTCTATCGCTGTGGGCCGCCAGGCGCAGGAACGGAACCCGCCGCCCTGCAGCCGTACCTGTCGTTCGTCCCGCACGGAGTTCCGATTGCGACGCCAGCAGAGCCAGCGCCGGACGCGGGCGAATGAGGGACGCGCTCACGCGACGCGGCGACCTCTCAGGCTCTCACGCCTTCGCGACGCGCACGGCCGTGAGCTTGTACTCAGGGCACTTCGACTCGGGGTCGCGCGCGGGTCCGGTGACGCAGTTGGCGTGGGTCTCCGGGAAGTGAAAGCTGAGGAACGCGGTGCCTGGGAGCACGCGCTCGCTCACTTCGACACGGGCAGTGGCGCTGCCGTGGCGGCTCTCGACGCGCGCAGTATCGCCGTCGGCGATGCCGAGCGGCGCCGCATCGCGCGGATTCAGCGTGAGCGCATCGTCCGCTGCGAGCGAGAGCTGCGGGGTGCGGCGCGTCATCGTGCCGACGTTGTAGTGGTCGCGCACGCGGCCCGTAATCAGTGAGAGCGGGTAGCCGGGAACCTGCGCCTCCGGGCTCTCCAGGAACGGGACGATCGAGAATTGCGCGCGTCCTCGGACGAAGGCGGTCGCGTGAACGGTCGCCGTCCCGGAGTGCGCACGATCCGGGCAGGGCCACTGAAGGCCGTTCTCGTCGAGGCGGTCCATCGACACGCCGCCGAATAAATCCGGCGCGACCTCGGCAATCTCGTCGAGCACGTCCGCGGGCGAATCGTAATGCCAGTCGAGCCCGAGCTCGCGCGCGAGGTCGCGCGCAACCAGCCAGTCCGGGCGAGCCTCGCCAGGCGGAGGCAGCGCCGCGCGCACGCGCTGAATCCGGCGCTCCCCGTTCGTGAAGGTGCCGTCCTGCTCGAGGAAGCCCGCAGCGGGCAGCACGAGGTGCGCGCGGCGCGCGGTCTCGGTGAGAAACAACTCCTGCACGACGAGCAGTTCGAGACGTTCGAGCGCTTGCAGCACATGCCGCTCATCGGGGTCGCTTTGCGCGACGTCCTCGCCTTGGATCCAAAGCGCGCAGATGCGCCCGGCAGCAGCGGCTTCGAGCATCTCTGGAATCGTGAGCCCAGCGTGCGTTGGCGGCTCGGCTCCCCACACGGAGGCGAAGCGCGCGCGCACGGCGGGATCCGAAACCGCCTGATAACCCGTCAGCTGCGCCGGTTGGCTGCCCATGTCTGCGTTGCCCTGCACGTTGTTCTGGCCGCGCAGCGGGAGCATGCCGGCGCCGGGCTGGCCAATCGCGCCGGTCAGCAGCGCGAGGTTGGCGAGCGCGCGCACCGACGCGACGCCCTGCGTCAGCTCGGACAGTCCGAGCCCGCTCACGAACAGCGGAGGTCCATGAGAGGCGAGCAACTCCGCGGCGGCTTCCAGCTGAGGGAGAGCGACGCCGGTGCGCTGCGCGGCCGCTTCGATAGAGATGCCGGCGAGAAACGTCGCGAGTGCGCCGAGACCCTCGCAACGCGACGCGCCATAATCAGCGGCGTAGCGCTCGCGTTCGACGAGAAGTTTCGCGAGAGCGTTGAAGACCAGCACATTCGTGCCCGGGCGCAGCGCCAGGTGAAGTGTCGCGGCCTCGGCGATCTCGGTGCGGCGCGGGTCGATCACGAGCAGCGGCACGCCGCTGCGCGCGCGGCGCAGCAGGCGCCCACCTACCACGGGGTGCGCCTCGGTCGGGTTCGCGCCGGCGACCACCAGGCAGCTCGCGCGCTCGATGTCCGCAAACGACGCGCTCGCCGCGCCGGTGCCGGTGACCTGCGCGAGCGCGAGCGCGGTCGACGAGTGGCAGACGCGCGCGCAGCAGTCGACGTGATTCGTTCCGAAGCGCACGCGGAACAGCTTCTGCAACAGGTACGCGGCTTCGTTCGTACCGCGCGACGAGGTCATTAGGCCGATCGCGTCTGGGCCGTGCGCGCGCTGGATCGCGGTCAGGCGCTCCGCGACCCAGGCGATCGCCTCGCGCCACGAGACGGGCTCGAGCGCGTCGCCGCGCCGTAACAAGGGCTGCGTGAGGCGGTCGGCAGAGCGCTGCCAGGCGTGCGCGTAGCGCCCCTTCGAACAGAGCGCGCCGCGATTCACCTCCGCGCTCTGCACGGCGTCGATGCGCACGACGCGCCCCTCGGCCACGCCGACCTCGAGCTGACAGCCGACGCCGCAGTAACCACAGGTGGTGCGCACGCGGCGCTCGGGCGCGGGCGCGTCGCGGCGGTCGCGGTCCGTGATGGCTGCAGTTGGGCACACATCGACGCAGGCGCCGCACGCGACGCACGAACTCGCGCGAAGTAGCCCTGGCCCGTCGCACGCGATGCGCGGTGCGTCGCGGGGGCCAGCGACTTGCCACACGCTGCGGCCGGGGATCTCGTCGCAGACCTGAACGCAACGGCGGCAACCGATGCAGCGCGCGGCGTCGAACACCAAATAAGGGTGGCTCTCGTCGCAACGAGGCTCGGGCGGCGCATCGCACTGGAAAGCGTCGAGCCGCGCTCGCAGCGCGCGGAGTCGCGGACTCGCGGTCGCAATGCGCATGCCGTCGGAGAGCGGCGCATGGCAGGCTGCCTCGAGCGAGTCGCGGCCCGCGATCTCGACCACGCAGCGCCGGCAGCCGCCGTCCGCAGCGATGCCTTCGACGAAGCACAGAGTCGGAATCTCGATGCCGACGCGGGCGGCCGCGCGGAGGATTGTTTCGCCGGGGCGCGGTTCGAGCGGCCGGCCATCGATCCACGCCGTCACGGCTGTGCTTCCGCGAGCGCCGCGAGCAGCCCGCGAATCGGCCGCGGCGTTGCGCGACCGAAGGCGCACAGGCTCGCGCTCTCCATTACGCCCAGCACCTCCGCGAACTCGCCTACGTCCGGGTTGCGTTCACCGCGCTCGTACAGTGCGCGCGCTCGCGCGCTGCCGGCGCGGCACGGCGTGCAGCGCCCACACGATTCCTCGGCCATGAACGCGATGAGATGGCGCGCGAGCGCTGCGAGGTCGGCGCCGCGCGGTATCGCGACCAGGCCGCCGTGCCCGAGTTCGTGGCCAGCGCTCCGCAGCGCGTCGAAATCGAGCGCCACGTCGCAGGCTTCGGGGCGGAGGAAGCTTCCCATCGGGCCGCCTAACAGCACCCCTTCGAGTTCGTCACGGTTGCAGGGAGTCTCGCCACCGAACTCGATCACGTCGCACAGCGGCAACCCGAAGGGAACCTCGACGATGCCTGGCGCGCGGAAGCCCGCGTTGAAGCAGATCGCCTTCGTGCCGCGCGACGCCGGCGTGCCGTGGGCCGCGTAGGCGTCCGGTCCGCGCTCGAGGATCCAGGCGACGTTGGCCAGCGTCTCGACGTTGTTGACGACGGTCGGAAAACCAAACAAGCCGGATTCGGTGGGGAACGGCGGGCGCGGGCGCGCCTCGGCGCGCTTGCCTTCGAGCGCGGCGATCAGCGCCGTTTCCTCGCCGCACACGTAACTGCCAAAGCCTCGCACGACGCGCACGGCGAGCGGAAACGGCGCGCGCTCGCCCAACAAGTGGGCAGCCTCGGCCTCCGCGAGGGCGCGCTCCAGGCAGGCGGCGGCGCGCGGGTATTCGGAGCGCACGAACACGATCGCCTCGCGCGCGTGAATCGCGTAGGCGCACAGCGCGAGCCCTTCGAGCACGCCGTGCGGGTCGTACTCCAGCAGCGCGCGGTCGATGAACGAGCCCGGGTCGCCTTCGTCGCCGTTCGCGATCGCGATGCGCCGCGCGCCGCTGGTGCTCGCGCACGCCCGCCACTTCTCGCCGGTGCCAAAGCCCGCGCCGCCGCGTCCGCGTTCGCCCGAGCGTACGACCGCATCGATCACCGCGGCGGGCGACCCGGCCGCGACCGCGCGCGCGAGCGCCTGATAAGCGCCGTCGCGTCGCGCGTCGCCGAGCGCGGAGAAGTCGCCGCGGATCAGCCGTCGCGTCACGATCGGTTCGCAGCCGAGCGTCCGCACGCGCGGCGCAGAGGGCGTTGGCGTGGCGTCCGCGAACGCCGCTGCGAGCGCGCGCGGTTCGCAGCGCACATGCACGCCGCCGCGCGCGTCGAGGACCACCGGCGCACGATCGCAATGACCGAGGCAATACGCGGGACGCGCCGAACCCACGCTAGCTGCGAGGGCAGCTGCGCCTGAGAGCTCGCACGAGGTGCCTCGGCAGATGCGTGGCGTGTCGAGCCCGGCTATTAGGTCCGGATGGCTCTCCGCGGCGGCGCGCAGGCGGGCGACCGGGATGCCGGAAATCCGCGCCGCCTCGGCGAGCGCCGCCTCGAACTCCGCGCCCGCGGCGCGCAGAACCGCCAGATGGGCGAACGGAAAGAACAGCGGCGCGCTCACGCCCATACGTGCAAGCTCGCGGCCTTGGCTGCTTGGTCGAGCGCAATCTCGTGAAGCAGCCGAGCGGCAGGGGCGTCGCCGCCCAGGACCTCCGTGCCCGCTTCGCCGCGCACGATCGCTTGCGCGTCCTCGAGCGCGCCGATCCACGCTCGCCGTGGCGGCGTTCTCACAAACCGGCAGGCAGCCTCGATCTTCGGGCGCATGGAACCGGCGTCGAAGTCGCGCTCCGCGAGCACAGCCGCGGACTCGCGACGAATCGGGCGCTCGCGTGCCGGCCAATCCGCGAAAACCGCGGACACGTCCGTCAGCAATAACAATCCATCGGCGGCGAGAGAGGTCGCGAGCAGTTCTGCGGAGCGATCCTTGTCGATCACCGCTTCGACCCCGTGATGGCGGCCGTGCGCATCGCGCACGACGGGGATTCCGCCGCCGCCCGCACAGATGACGACGACGCCGAGCCGACCGAGCAGTTCGATCGAGCGCAGCTCGAGAACCCGCAGCGGGATGGGCGAAGCGACGACGCGGCGAAAGCCGCCCCGGTCCGGGACGCAGGCGAAGCCGAGCGCGCGCAGCCGCGCGGCCTCGTCGGCCGTGACGACTGGCCCGATCGGCTTGGTCGGCGCGGCGAACGCCGGATCGTGCGCGTCGACCTCGACTTGCGTGAGCAGGGCGGCGACATCGCGCCCGGGCAGCGCGTTGCCGAGTTCCTGCTCGAGCCAGTAGCCGAGCATGCCTTCGCTCTCGGCGCCGAGCAGGTCGAGTGCGACGTGCTCGCCAGCGCCGCGCGCGAGGTTCGCGAGCCAGCCGACTTGAGGCCCGTTGCCGTGCGTCACCACCAGGCTGTGTTCGCGCGCGAGCGCGGCGATCTCGTGCGCCGCGCGCCGGACCGCCGTGCGCTGCGCGTCGAGCGTCGCGTTGCCGCGCGGCGCCAGCGCGTTGCCGCCGAGCGCGACCACCAGCTTCACGGAAGCGCCCGCGCGAGGAAGGCATCAACGATCGCACCGAGGCCCGGCTCGCTCGCCTCCTGATATTCGTAGCGCGCGCGCACGACGGGGAGCCGCAGCGGCAAGAGCGCCGCGAGGTCGATCGGAGTGCCCGCAACAATCACGTCGGCGTCGGCGGCGTTCAGCGTCTGCGCGAGCAGGTCGCGCTGCTCGGCGCTGTAGCCGAGGGCAGGCAGCACCGGACCGAGTCGAGGCCAACGCGCGAGTTCTTCCGCGAGCGCAGGCGGAGCGAAGGGCCGTGGGTCGACGATCTCGCGCGCGCCGGCCCGCACCGCAGCGGCGAAGCCCGCGCCGTGCGACATCCCGCCGTGCGTGAGCGTCGGGCCGTCATCGACGACGACGACGCGCTTGCCACGCACGCGCGCGGCGTCGTCGAGGGTCACCGGCGAAGCGCCGCGCACAATCGGGACGGCGGGCGCCAACGCCGCGAGCGCAGCCTCCAGCCGAGCGACGTCCGCTGCCGGCGCCGCATCGCTCTTCGCGACCACGAACACGTCCGCCATGCGCGCGACGGCTTCACCTGGATGGTGCGTGGTGAGCTGCTCCGGACGCAGCGCATCGACGAGCACGATGTGCAGGCCTGGGCGAACGAACGGGAAGTCGTTGTTGCCGCCATCCCATAACAGCACATCGGCCTCGGCCTCCGCCGCCCGCAGAATCTCCGCGTAGTCGACGCCCGCAAACACCGCGCAGCCGCGCTCCAGGTAGGGCTCGTACTCCTCGCGCTCCTCGATCGTCGCAGCGGCTCGCTCGAGGTCCGCGCGCGTCGCGAAGCGTTGGCAGCGCTGCGCGGCGAGATCGCCATAGGGCATCGGGTGGCGGAGCGCGGCGACTGTTAGGCCGCGGGCGCGCAGCCGGCTCGCGATCCAGCGCGCGACTTGGCTCTTGCCGCAGCCCGTCCGCACGGCGGAGACGGCGATCACCGGCCGCAGCGCGGGCAACATCGTGCGCGGGCCGGCGAGCGAGAAGTCGCAGCCCGCCGCGAGCGCGCGCGACGCGAGGTGCATCACGTGTGCGTGCGTCACGTCGCTGTAGGCGAACACCACCTCGTCCACACCGTGCTTGCTGCACAGCGCTTCGAGCGCCTCTTCCGGCTCGATCGGGATGCCGTGCGGATACAGCGCGCCCGCCAGCGAAGCGGGGAACTTGCGACTGGCGATCCCCGGGATTTGCGCCGCGGTGAAGGCGATCACCTCGACGCGCGGATCGTCGCGCCACAGCGTCAGGAAATCGTGGAAGTCGCGGCCGGCTGCGCCGAGCACGAGCAGCTTGCGCCGCCGCAAGTGCGGCTCGTTCATGGGTTGGCGTGCTGAACTTCGGCGCAGTGGACGCAGGCGGTCGAGCCGGGCAGCGCGCGCAGCCGCGCGACCGGAATCCGCGCCCCGCAGTGATCGCAAATGCCGAAGCGCCCGTGTGCGGCGCGATCAAGGGCGTGATCGAGCGCGCCGAGTCGCCGCGCCTTCGCTGCTTCGAGCGCCTCGGAGATGTGCTCGTCGCTGCGCAACGCCGCCGCGTCGGCGCGGTCGCCGGGTTCGCGGCGCTCCTCGGTCCGCGAGCGGTCGCGCGCGCTGAGTAGCGCGAGATCCTTCGCGACAGCGTCGCGCTCTCGCTCGAGATCGCTGAGCAGCGTCTCCTCCGGAGTTCTGGCCCGGCCCTCGCGCAACGTTTCGGACCACAGGTGCGTCGCGAGTGCACGCAGCACATCGGTCTCGGAGAGAATCCCGGCGAGGCGCCCCGCGCCGTCCACGATCGGCAGGCAGCCGATGCGGCGATCCGCGAGGCGCTCGGCTGCGCGCTGCAGCGAATCGTCGGGCCCGAGCGTCTCGGGCGCGTGAGTCATCAGGTCAGCGACCGTCCAGTTCGCCGCCTCATGCCGCGCGGGCTCGGCGATCGGGGCGCGCAGATCGACGCCAACGGGAAGCGCACTGCGCAGATCGTCGATCGAAAGCACGCCAACGACGCGTCTCTCCGCATCCACGATCGGGAGATGCCGAATGCCTTGCCGGACCATTCGATCATGCGCTGCGATCGCTGATTCGTCGGGGTTCGCGGTGATCGGGTCGCCGCTCATCCAACTCTTGATGCGCTCTTGCATGGCGTCACCTCCGAGCGAAGCAATTGCAAGCGAGGTGCCGCGCGAACAGCCGCGAGCGCGTTGGCGAACCCGCCGCGAGTTCCTGCGCGCCCCACGCGCGAGGCATGGGGTCCCACGTCTCGCGCGCCGACTAGGGGGCGCGCGCGAGTTCACGCGCGCGCTGCGCGATCGGTTCGATCGGCCGCGTGAGCCCGTCCCAATGATCGACCGGCACACCGCCGCGGTCGAGCAACACGATGCGCATGCTGTGGCTGAACTGCCCGTCGCCGGTCGGCCGGTAGCGGACGCCGACCGCTGCTGCGAGTTCGCGGACTTGTTCGGCGGAGCCGTGCAACAGCGTCCAGCGCGGCGACTCGAATTGATGCTCTTTCGCGTAAGCGGCGAGCCGCTCGGGGGTGTCGCGCTCGGGGTCGAAGCTGACGAGCGCGAAGCGCACTTCGCTCGCAGGCCCGAGCTGGGCAGCAACGCGCTCGAGGTCGTGGACGAGCACCGGACACGCGCTCTCGCAAGTCCCGTAGAAGAGCAGTAACAACACCGGCGCGCCGCGCAGCGCCGAGAGCTTCTGCGAGTCGCCGGACGCGGCAGTCCAGGCGCCCTCCAGCTGGTAGAGCGAGAGTTCCGGGAGCGCGTCGCCCGGCAGTTCGCGGTGAACGTGCGCCGCGTGCGCCGAAGGAGAGTTGGCGGCCGTCGGCGAAACTTCGCGATCGCCGCAGGCGAGTCCCAGCAATAGCAGCGCTCCCGCGCGCCAGAGCGAGCGGCTCGCCGTCACGGCTCGCTCCGTGCGCAGCGGAAGCCGAGATGGTGCAGCGCGTAGGTCGCTTCGAGGCTGCCGCGAAACGCGAAGCGCATGAAGGTCGCGTAGCGCGCCGGGTCGCTCGCGGCGGCTGCGGCGCCGCCGCAGAACAGCTCGTTCTCAGCGTCGCGATCTTGGCGGTTATCCGGCAGCGCGACGCTCGCGTTCCAATCCGCGATCCATTCCCACTGCACGCCGTGCAGGTCGCGGAGGCCGTAGGCATTGGGCGCCGTTTGGCCTGCGAGCGGCAGCGCTCCGCGCGGCCGCGCATAAAACGCGAGGATCTTGCGCTCCACCTCGGCGCGCTCGCTGGCGTTCGCGGCAGGCGGGTCCGCCGCCAGCTCCCACTCGGCCTCGTTCGGCAGCCGCCTGCCGAGGCTGCGGCAGTAGGCCGACGCCGCGAACCACGAGACGAACGTCACCGGCGCCCCTGGGCGCACGCCATCACCGAGGGCGAGGTCGCCGGACCAGTCCGAGAGATAGGCGTCGTCGACGAACAGACGCGGCGCGCGCGAGCGGCGCCAGCGCTCGTGCGTACGCGCGAACACGAGGAACTCGGCGTTCGTGACCGGGCGCTCGTCGAGCCAGAACGGCGCGACTGCGCGCGGCGCCTCGCCAGGCGCGGGATAGAAGGGCGCGTAGGTGCCGCCCGGCACGCGCAGCATGCTGCCCGCGGACGCCGAGGCGGTCGCGAGCAGCAGCCCGAGAAACGCGCTCGCCACGCTCTTCAGGGGTGCCCCTCGCCACGCGGCGCCCGCAGCGAATCGCGCACTTTCGCGACCTCTGCATCCGTCACCGCGTCGCCTCGATTGCCGAAGCTGTTACGGACGTACGTGAGCACGTCGGCAATCTCGTGGTCGGTAAAGTTCGCGAGCGGCGGCATCACGTTGTTGAAGGGCTGGCCGTTCACGGTGATCGGCCCCGAGCGGCCCTCGAGCACGGTACGGATCGATCGCGGCTTGTCGGCCATTAGGTAGTCCGAGCCCCCGAGCGGCGGGAAGACCGAGGCGAGGCCCTGGCCTTCGAGCTGGTGGCACGTGGAGCAGGTGCCGAGGTACGCGGCCTTCCCTCGCGCCATGCGCGCCGCTAGCGAGTCGCCCGTCGAGTCGGCCTCTTTGAGCCCCTCGGTTGCCCTGTGCGAGCGCTCCGCGAGGTACACCTCGTCCACTTCGCGCCCCGAGTAGATTGCTGTGTTCTCGGGCCCGGTGACTTTCAGCATGCCGAGCGCGCCTTTGTTGAAGGCCCGGAAGATCGAGTGGTCGACGAGGATGTAGGTGCCCGGCACTTGCAGCGCGAACTCGACGATCGCAGAGCCGCCAGCGGGCACGAGCGTCGTCTGGACGTCGTGATTCGCGACGCGGCCGCCTTCGGTGAAGACATTGTCGAAGATCTCGCCGATCAGGTGGAACGACGACACCAGGTTCGGCCCACCGTTGCCAACGAACAGGCGGACTTTTTCGTCGACGTTCGCGGGCAACGCGCGGTCGCCGATCAGCGCGCCGTCCCGGCCGTTGAACACGACGTAGGCCGGGTCTTCCTTGATTGCGCGCTCCATGTCGAACGGTTGCAAGCCTGGCTCGCGGAAGCCGCCGCGCGTGTAGAACTCGCTCTGCACGACGTAATACTCGCGATCGACTTTCGCGAAGCCAGCCTCGGGCTCGACCACGATCAAGCCGTACATGCCGTTGGCGACGTGCATGCCGACCGGCGCTGTCGCGCAGTGGTAGACGTAGACGCCTTCGTTCAGCGCCGTGAATGTGAACTGCGTCTGATGGCCGGGTGCGGTGAAGGTGCTGGCTGCACCGCCGCCTGGGCCCGTGACCGCGTGCAAGTCGATGTTGTGCGGCATCGCGTTGTCGGGGTGGTTCATCAGGTGGACCTCGACCGTGTCGCCCTTGCGCACGCGGATCATCGGCCCCGGCACGCTGCCGCCGAACGTCCAGAACGTGTATTGGACGCCATCGGCGAGTTCCATCACGCGTTCTTTTACCTCGAGCTTCACGACGACTTTCGCCGCGTGATCGCGGCCGACCGGCGGAGCCGCGGCCGGTGCGATTCCAAGCTGCGCTTCTACGACCGGCAGCTCAGCCGTGGGCGCAGGGGTCTTGGCGGCGTCGGCCTGAGCCTCGGCCTGCTGCTGCGGAGCGCCGCAGCCCATCCAAAGAATTGCTGCGAGAACCGGGACGATGCGCCGCATTCGAGAGCCTCCAAGCTGGGTTCCGAGGACCGAATGCGAGGGGCGTGCCAATCGCAAGCGTGCGCCGCGCGGGTTCTCGGAGTTGATGCGCCCGCCACTGGGCCGGTGCCCAAGTTGGGGCTGTCGTCCACATCGAGCCGCGAAGTTGCGGCGCCGAGACTCGCAGCGGGCGTCTAGGCGCAGCACGAGACTCGTTCGCGTGGCACGTCGCGTGCTGTGTGGAACGAACGAGGAGGGCTCGACGTGCAGGCTCCGCAGAAGATTCTCGTCGCAACGGACTTCTCAGGGAGCGCCGAGCGCGCGCTCGATGTCGCGCTCGCGATCGCCGAGCGCGTGAAGGCGGAGGTTCACCTCGTCCACGCCCTCGAAGTGCCGCGGCCGGCCTTCACGCCGTACGCGGTCACGATCCCCGACGAGTTCGTGGGCGCCGCGCGCAAGTCGGCGCTGCACCAACTCGAAGCCGCGCATGCTCGAGTTCGCGCCCGCGGCTGTAGCGGAAGCTTCGCGCTCGGTGTCATGCCGGCCGGCCTTTGTGTCGCCGGGCGCGCGCGTGAGGTCGGCGCCGACCTGGTGGTGGCCGGCTCACGCGGCAATACCGGGCTCAAGCGGCTGTTGTTGGGGAGCGTCGCGGAGCTCACGGTCAAAGAGTCGCCGGTCTCCGTGCTCATCGTTCGCGGCGAAGGCAAGCCAGAACTTCCGCGCGTGATCGTCGTGGGCGTGGATTTCTCGCCGCATTCCGAAGCCGCCGTGGCATTGGCAGCCGATTGGGCGCGCGCCTTCAAGGCGCAGCTCCACCTCGTCAACGGGCTCGAACTCACGATGCCGTTCGTGACGCCTTACGAAGTCACGGTTCCCGATGCACTGATCGACGCGAGTTACGCCGAGGCAAGCAAACGCCTCAGCGCGCTCGCGGAAAAGCTCACGGACCTCGCGGTGCAGACCTCGGTGATCAGCGCGGCCGCGCACGGCGCACTCGACACGGTCGCGGCGCGCGTAAAGGCTGACCTGATCATCACGGGCTCGCGGGGGCTCGGCGGCCTGAAGCATGCGCTGCTTGGAAGTGTCGCCGAGCGGACGCTGCGGCATGCGCCGTGCAGCGTGCTGATCGTGAAGGCGAAAATCGGATAGCGCGCTACCGCCCGCGCGGCCCCCGGCGACCAGGCGAGTACTCGACGCTCGGCTGCCGCCGCACCGGCTGCGGGTGCAGCGCCATCAACTCCAGCACTTCGGGAGGCATTGCGGTCGTGACGGTGAGGCCCAGCTTGCGCGCCTGCTCGACGGTGACTGGGTAGTCGTGGGTCCAGTGTCCTTCCGAGAGATCCGACGCGAGCGCATCGCGCACGTGTTCTGGGAGCCGATCCGACGTGATGTCGTGAATCGTCTGACGCAGCTGCTTGAGCGCCATCTCGCTTTGATCGGCGAGGATCAGCGTCTCGTCCTCGACCTCGGCGATCGGCTTGCGCTCGACCGCGCGCAGGATCGACGCCGCCGGCGCGTCCCCGATCTGCGGATCTACGGGCCCGAGCACGGCGTGCTGGCTCATCACGATTTCGTCGGCAGCGAGCGCGATCAGCGTGCCACCGGACATCGCGTAGTGGGGCACGAACACCGTCACCTTGCCGGGGTGGCGCGATAGCGCGCGCGCGATCTGCATCGAGGGGAGGGCCAAGCCGCCGGGCGTGTGAAGGATTAGGTCGATCGGGACTTCGGCGTCCGTCAGATGAATGGCGCGGAGGATTTGCTCGGAGTCGTCGACGTCGATGTACCGAAAGACGGGGATACCGAGAAAGCTCATGGTTTCCTGGCGGTGCACGAGCGAGATCACGCGCGAGCCGCGCTGCTCCTCGATGCGGCCGAAGAGCCGCGCGCGCATCGCGACGAGGATGCGCTGCCGAATCATCGGCTGCACCGCGAGCAGCGCGAACCCGACCCAAAGCCAATCGCCCACAGGGAACCTCCGACGCCTCACCGACAGGCTTCGTCGCGCGAGCAAGGCAAGCATCCTACCGCGCTTAGGCAGGCTGCACGGCGCTCGCGCGCGCTTGAACGCGAGTGTCCCGGGGCCGCGCGCCGCAAGAGCGGAGGGCGTGTGCGGCATGCAGTCGCAGCGTGCTCGCGCAAGCGTCGTCTCGAAGTCCGCGTGTGCGGCACGCGCGTTGCACTCGAGACCGAGTGCCATTGCATGAGGAGGAACAGCCATGGCCGAGAAGCGAAGCGTCGTCCGCTGGAACCCGTTCGACGATCGAAACTGGTTTCCCAGCCTTTCGCGAACGAGCGACGGGGATCTGCTGGACGCGTTCTGGGGCAAGCAGAGCAACGAACTGCTGCTGCCGGCCACGGACATCACGGAGGACGACAAGCATTACGTCGTCACCGCCGAGCTGCCGGGCACGAAGCGCAGCGACGTCACGGTCGAAGTCTGCGATGGCGTGCTGACGATTCACGGCGAGAAGAAGAGCGAGCGCGAGGACAAGAGCGAGAAGCGGCGCTACGTCGAGCGCAGCTTCGGCTCGTTCAGCCGCGCTTTCACACTGCCGAGCGACGCGGACGAGCAACACATCGAGGCCGCCTTCAAGGATGGCGTGCTCACGGTGACGCTCGCGAAGACAGAAGCGCGCAAGGCGCGCACAGTCGACGTGAAGTCAGCGTGAGCATGCTTTCTACGCGCCGGGCTGCCGGATTGGCTCTTCTCTTGGTGCGCGGCGCGTTTGGAGCGCGCGCCGCGCCAACGGGGGATCCCGACGCGGCCGCGCGCGCGATCATGCAGCGCGTCTTCAGCGCGATGTCGGTGCTGTTGCCGGAAGCCGCGCGCGACGGCGGCTTCAGCCGCGCGGAGAATCGCGCCGAGTTGCGCGCGGCGTTCGCCACGCTGCGCGGTGCGGCGGTCGACTTGCGCAATCACAGCGCCGCGCGCGACGCGGCGTTTGGCC
>JANNDT010000529.1:0-6175 GCA_031387905.1 Deltaproteobacteria bacterium | reverse complement strand
CGAGCGCGGCGCGGTCGGGCAGCGCGCGCTCCGCGGCGGCAGACGGCGTGGCGGCGCGCGCGTCGGCGGCGAGGTCCGCGATCGTGATGTCCACCTCATGCCCGACGCCCGCGATCACCGGCACCGGGCAGGCGCGAATCGCGCGCGCCACGCGCTCGGTGTTGAAAGCCATTAGGTCTTCCAGCGAGCCGCCGCCGCGCACGAGCAGGATCACATCGACGTCGGGCACGCGCGCGAGCTTGGCCAACGCTTCGGCGATTTCATTCTCCGCGCCAGCGCCTTGCACGCGCGTCGGCGCGAGTAACAACGGCGTCCCCGGAAAGCGCCTACCCGTTACGTGGATCACGTCGTGGAGCGCGGCGCCGCTCGGCGAGGTGACGATGCCGACGCGGCGCGGGAACACGGGCAGCGCGCGCTTCAACTCCGGCGCGAACAAGCCCTCGGCTTCGAGCCGCGCACGCAGCTGCTCGAAGGCGAGCTGCAGCGCGCCCCGCCCGCGCGGTTCGAGCTGACGCACGATCAGCTGGAGGTCGCCGCGCGCGCCGTAGACCGTGAGTTCGCCGCCGGCGACGACTTCGAGGCCCTCCTCGGGATCGAACGGCAGCCGCACCGCGCTGCCGCGAAACAAAACCGCGCGCAGTTGCGCGTCGTCGTCCTTGAGCGTGAAGTAAGCGTGCCCCGAACCCGCGCGCCGCAGGTTGCTGATCTCCCCAACAACCCAGACGGGGCCGAGCTCTTCGACGAGTTCGCGGACGCCGCCGACCAGCTGCGCGACCGTGAGCACGCGGCGCGGGCCGCTGCGCGAGGTCTCGACACTCGGCATCGCCCTACTCCACTTCCGCGCGCGGCACGCGACGCGAACAGCCGCCGATTCTCTCAGAGCGAGGGCGCCAACTCCAGCCAATCTTCGGGGTCAAGCGCGTCTGCGCCTTGGCGTATCTCGAAATACAGGCGCGGGCCCGAGAGCGAGCCCGTTTCGCCCGCGGCACCGATGCGATCGCCCGCGGCGACGCGCTGGCCGACCGCGACGTCGAGCGTGTCGAGGTGACCGGTCACGGTGAAGAAACCATCTCCGTGATCGACGATCAGCATGCGGCCATACCCGCGGAACCAATCGGCGAAGCGCACTTCGCCACCGGCCACCGCAACCACCGGCTCGCCGGTTTCGACCTGGAAGTCGATGCCCTTCTGAAACGTCTCCGTGCGGTACTCGGCGTCGATCAGCTTGCCGAAGCGGCGCAGCAGTTTTCCGGGCACCGGCGGATTGAGCTGGCCGCGCTGCGCACGAAAGGATTCCAGCGCAGCGGTGCTGGCCGGCGCCGGCGCGCTCGGCGTGCGGCTGATCTCCGCGAGCGTGCTCTCGAGCGCGCGCGCCGCGGCTTCGAGTTCGCTGAGCAGCGCGCGTTCGCGAGCGCGATCGCGCCGCACCTCCGCCAGCAGCTCGCGCTTCGCGCGCCGCTCCCGCTCGAGTTCGCCGCGCCGCGCGCTGAGCTTTGCGCGCGCGGCGTCGCGCACCGCGGTGGCGGCCGCGGCGTCGAGGCGCGCCTGATCGAGCGACGCGCGTTCGCTGCGGGCGCGCTCGAGCAGCGCGTGATCCTGGTCGAACAGGTGCTGGAGCGTGCGAATGCGCGTCAGGCGATCGCGCAGCGTGCCCGGCGCGAACACCAGCGCGAGCGGCCCTGCCTCGCCCGCTTTGTAGAGCGCGACCGCGCGGCGCTGGAGGTACTTCTGCGTGCGCGCAACCTCGGCTTCGAGCGCGTCGCGCTGACGCTCGAGGGCCGCGTGCCGGAGCGCCGCCTCGCGCGCCGCTTTCTCCGCGCGCCCGACTTCGCGGGTGAGCGCGCGCGCCGCGCTGTCGACGGCGTCGATCGCTTCGAAGATGCCCTGCTCCTCGCGCTCGTACGCGGCGACGCGCACACGGCGTTCCTCGATCGCGCGCTTCAACTCCGCGAGGTCGTCGCCCGTTTCCTGGGCGAGCGCGGCCGCGCTGATCAGGCTCGCGGCGAGCGCGGTCCATGCCGCGCCGCGCCGAGAGCGTGTCATCGCGAGCGCTCGCGGCTTTGCAGCAGCGCCGCGGCCGAACCGCCGAGCCCGAGCACGCCGCCGCTCGCGACGAGCCAGGCGGCGCCGCCGAGCGACAGGAACTCCGGCGTGGTGTCGCCGATCAGCAGCAAGAGCCCGCCGCGCAGCATCGGCGCGAGCCCACTCCAGCCCGCCCATAACAAGGCGAGGCCGATCCCCCCGCCGAGCACGCCTTCGAGCAAGCCTTCGAGCAGGAACGGCGCCGCGACGTAGCTGCGGCTCGCGCCCACCAGGCGAAGGATGTCGATCTCGTCGCGGCGCGCGAGGATCGAAAGCCGGATCGTGTTCGCGACGATCAGCAGCGTTGCGATCCCGAGCACGACGCCAATCGCGAGGCCGATGCCGCGGATCAGCGCCACCGCCTGCGCGTAGCCGGCGATCCACTCGTTGCCGCTGCCGATCTCGGCGACGCCGGGCAGCGCCGCGAGCGCTTCCGACACCGCGCGCACCGGCTCGGCGCTGCGCTCCGAGGCCGCGAGCCGCAGCTCGAGCGAGGCCGGCAGGGGGCTCTCCTCGGGCCCGTCGAGCAGCACCGCGCGCTCGGGCTGCGCCGCGCGGAAACGCAGCGCGGCCTCCTCGGCGCTCACGTACTCCACCGTCTCGACACCCGGCAGCGCGAGCGCACGCTGCATCAGCGCATCGCGCGGCTCCTGCGCGAGCCCGGGCGCGAGGTACGCGACCACGTGCAGCTCCTCGCCGAAGCGCGCGAGGATCGCTTCCATGTTCGCCACCAGCACCGCGAACGCGCCGACCAATAACAAGCAGATCCCGATCGTCAGCGCGGCGATCGCGCTGGTGACCGGGCTGCCGCGCAGCCCAGCGAGCGTGTTGGCGAGCGCGGAGCGCGACTGCGCGAACGCGCTCATCGCGGCGGGCGGCCGTCGTGCGCGAGCTGGCCATTTTCGAGGCGCACCAGCCGCTGGGCGTAGCGCGAGACGAGCGCGTGGTCGTGCGTCGCGACGAACACGGCGGTGCCGCGCGCCGCGGCATCGGCGATCAGGTCCATGATCTCGAGCGTGAGTTCCGGGTCGAGGTTGCCGGTGGGCTCGTCCGCGAGCAGCAGCTCGGGTTCGTTGATTAGGGCGCGCGCGATCGCGAGCCGCTGCTGCTCGCCGCCCGAGAGCGTGAGCGGGAGGTGATGGCGGCGGTGGTGCAGGCCGACGCGTTTCAGCATCGCGAAGACGCGCGCCTTGCGATCGCGCGGCGCTATGCCGACCACGTCGAGCGCGACGCCGACGTTGTCCTCGACCGTCCGCCGCGTGAGCAGCTTGAAGTCTTGGAACACCACGCCGATGCGGCGGCGCAGCGCGGGCAAACCCGCCGGGCCGAGCCGCGACACGTTCCGCCCCAGCACGAGGATCTGTCCCTCGCTCGGTTGCTCGGCGCCGAACATCAGGCGCATCAGCGTCGTCTTGCCCGCGCCGCTCGGGCCCGTGAGAAACACGAACTCGCCCTTGCCGAGTTCGAGCGAAACGTCGCGCAGCGCGTGCGTGCCGGCGAGATACGACTTCGAGACGTGGAAGAGGCGCACCAGACCGCCGCCGCCCGCTTGCAGCGCGTCGGCGCTCTCGCTCACGGCTTGCTGCGGCGCTTGCGCGCGTTCTCGATCAGGTAGCCGAGGATTACGTCGTCGAGCGGCCGCTCGGAGACGATGCCTTCGCCGAAGGTGCGCGGCGCGGCCGCCAGCACCGGCGCAGCAGCCGGCGGCGCCGAGATGGTCGAGCTGTCCGCGTTATCAGGTTTTGACGCGACCAGCGGAGCCGTGGGGGGCGCGCTCTTCGCTCTGGACTCCGCGTCACTCGCGTCGAACACGTCGCCGAGCCGCTCGCGGATCGCGTCGTTGAAGTCGCCGGCGCGCAGCCGCTTCAGCACCGCCTTGTGCTGGCCTTCCATCAACCCGCGCACGATCTCCGGCAGATTCGCCGCGTTCACGTGGCTGGCGTAACTGCTCTTCTCGGAGAACACGATCGTTCCCCCGTAATACAGGTGCGTAATGATGTGCGGATGCTCGCGCCCGCTGTCTTCACTCTGGACGTGAAACAGGACTCCGCGATGGCGGATGTTGGTGTTGAACCCGGGCAGCATCTTCGGGCCTAACCCCCTGAAAACCCAAGCGCGGCGCGCAGTCTGCGCGACGTGGCGCGCCCTTTCAAGGAAAGCCCGTGGCGTATCGGTCCCACTGGGAGGGCGCTGAACCCCGGCGCGCGCCGAGAGGCAGACGCGCCGGGGTATGCGCCGGATGTGCGCGGCTAGGCCGCAGCGCGAGACATCCGCCGGCACAGGAGGAATGCACCCGCGACGCCGAGCAACGCGAGCCCGTTCGCCTCGGGCACGGAACGCGGCGCGGCGCCGGGAGTTGGCGCGCCGCCGAGCCAATCGGCCGCGTTGTCGTTCGTGTCGATGTCCGCGAAGCGGCGAGCGATTGAGTTGCCCGGTGCCGGATCGACACTCGGCGAGCCCTCGCCCGCGAAGATGTCGCCTGCGGCGAAGGCGCCGTAGCCGACCGCGTCGAGGATTCCGCTCGCGTCTCGCAGCACGACCGAGTCGGGCCCGTTCTGGAAGTCGAAGTCGAGAATTAGGTCGGGGTTCGCGACCGAGGTCGAGCTCGAGCCGGTGAGCGAGTCGGCGATCACGAACAGCCCACTCGCGCCGATCGTGCCCGAGAGCGAGAGCGTATTCGTAACGCCGCCACCGGCGCCGTTGATGCCTTCGATCGTCAGCCCCGCGAGCGACGTGCCGGGCGCGCCGTAGACCTCGATGAAGCTCTGGCCGTCATCGCTGCCGATGGCGTCGTAGTAGACCTCGGACAAGAGCGGGGTGGCGCCGGCTTCGGCCGCCCCCAATAACAAGGCCGCGGCGAGCGCGGTCTGGAACCTCTTCATGGCGTTGACTCCTGAGTGGGACCTCGGGGTGAGGAAGCAGTGAGCTGCGCGCTCCACCAGCCGCCCGTCCAGGCGTCGAGCCCAGCGGCGAGTTCGTCGGCGCGCAGGCGCAGACGCGCAGCGGCGTACGGATCGCTTTCGTGCGCGAAGTCGAGCAGCGCGCGGCGGCGCTCGAAGTAGAGCTGCGCGATTTCGTCGAGCACTTCGTCGCGCAGCTCGATCCATTCGCGGGTTTCGCGCGAGGCGTCGATCTCCTCGGGGTGGTAGATCGCGGCGCCGAGTTGCCAGCGCAGCACGACGCCCGTATCGAAGTTTCGGCGGCGCGCGCGGTTGCGATCGAAGAATGTCCGATCGAGACCGGACGTGAACGCCTCGTCCCAGTCGCGGTCGTCGCTGCGGTCCCCGCCGTAGCCGCCAAGCACTTCGAGCGAGGGCGCGAGCGCGCTCTGCCGCGGGCGCGCGCGAAGCGACTGCATTCGCGCAGGCTCGAGCGCGAGGTAGTGGAGCGCGGCGCGCTGCACCGCGAGCACTGCGGGCTCGCGCGCGGTGAAGTCGTCCTGCACCGGCAGAGCAGCCGCTGCGAGCGACGCGCGCAGGGGTGCGCGCAAGGCGCCGTGCAGCACGCCGCGCGGGCCCGCCAGCGTGAGTCCGCTTCCGTTGACGGCGAGCGCTGCGATCGCGATGCGCCCCGCTGGCGCCGCAGCGCGCTCGTACGGCCCGGCCGCGTTGTCCGCGCGCAAGAGGCCCGCGTCTGTCGCGATCCACACGCTGCTCGCGAGCGCGAGGATGCGCGCGGGCGTCGCGCCCGGTGGCAATGCGATCGGGACGCTCTCCCAGCGGCCCGCGGCGTCGAGCCGCGCGAGGCCGCGCTCGCGCAGCGCGAGCACGTCGCCGTTCGCGAGCAGCGCGAGATCGAGCGGGGCGCCATCGCCCGCCGGCAGTGCCTCGCGCGTGCTGGCCGTAACAACCGCGCCGCGCGCGTCGAACGCGAGCCGCGCGATTTCCGTGCCTGCAATCGCGAACAGCGTGTGCTCTCCGCTCACAACCAGCGCGCGCACCAGGCCCCCGGGCGCCGCGCCGTTCAAGCGCGCCAACACTCCGCCCGCCGCGCGCGCAGCGAGGCCGTCTTCGGTTCCCACCACGAGCGCGTCGCCCAGCCACGCGAGCCGCGTCGCGCGCCCACTCGCGCCGGGCCCGAGCGCGTGAGGCCG
>JANNDT010000235.1:0-4505 GCA_031387905.1 Deltaproteobacteria bacterium | reverse complement strand
GGGCGCCGGCGCGTCGCCGAGCGAGAGCCGTTCTTGCGCGCCCTGCCGCTGCAGCGACTCGAACGCGTCCTCGGGCCACGCTTCCGCGTGCGCCGCGAAGGCGCGCCGCGCCTGCCGCAGCATCCGCTGCAGCACCGCCTCGACCGTCTGCTGCGTCGGCGGCGGCAGCGCGACGTACGTCCCACCCCGGAAAACGCCCTCGGGCACCAACAGGTGCAGGTGCGGCTGCAGCGCCAGCGTGCTGGAGAACAGCTGCACGAAGCTGACCGCTCCGCCGTGCAGCGGCGCGGCGTGTCCCAGTTGCTTCGCCGCCCGCCGCTGACTGCGAAACAGCGCGCGGGTGAGGCAGCGCTCGAGCCCGCGCAACAGCTGCGGCGCCTTCATCACCGGCCAACGCAGCGCGAAGGGCAGCGACAGCGTCCACTGCCGGTACGCCACCTGCGGCAGCACCTCTGTTGGCGCTCATCCCGATCCGCGTAAATCTGGACCGGTGATCGCCCCTGCGGCGGCGACCACCGGCACGACGAAGTCGATCAGCGCTTGGGCTTCGGTTTCTTGGCCGCCTGAGCAGTCCGGCGCCGGAAGCTGTCGCCCTCGATCGTGATGATGTCGGCGTGGTGGACGATCCGATCGATCAGCGCGGTGGCACACGCCGCGTTCGGGAAGATCGTCGCCCAATCGCCGAATGGGAGGTTGGTGGTGAGCACCATGCTGCGCTGCTCGTACCGCCTCGAGACGACCTGGAAGAGCAGGTCCGCGTTCCTCGCGTCGTACGAGAGGTAGCCGATCTCGTCGATCACCAGCAGCCCGGTGCGGGTGCAGTAGTGCTTGAGCCGCCGGTCGAGGGCGCGAGCGGATTCTTGCGAGCCGAGGTCGAGCAGCAGCTGCGCGGCGGTGACGAAGAGGGCGGTGTGTCCCTTGAGGATCGCCTGATGGGTGATGTTCTGGGCGATCATCGTCTTGCCGAGGCCCTGCGGCGCGACGAGGACGACGTTGCGTTCGGTGGCGAGGAAATCGAGCTTCACGACGGCCTCGACCGCTTCCCTGTCGATGCGGGAGGGCCAGGCCCAATCGAAGTCCGCCATCGGCTTGAAGCGTCCGAGACGGCTGCGGGTCATTCGGCGCTCGAGGCTCTTCCGCGCGCGCTCCTTCGTTTCCTCGTCGGCCACGTGGGAAAGCAGGTCGAGCGGCCCCCACCGGTGCTTGGTGGCGAGCGCAACGATGTCGTCGAGCTGGTGCGCGGTGGCGTAGAGCCCGAGCGCCTCGAGCCGCTGGGTCAGCGGAGTCGTTGTCATGACTCGTCCTCGTCGCGCAGCAGCTTGTTGTAGTCGCCCAGCGCATGAGGGGTGACGCGGATGTGGCGCACCGACTCGGGGACGATGACGTCCAGCGGCGGCAGCAACTTCCGTTTTCGTCCCCGCGTGTCGAGCAGGTGCTCGACCGAGGTCGCGCTCACCGCGCCGCGCGCCAGGGCCTCGGCGAGCGCGAGGTCGACTTCCTTCGAGCCGTACCGGTCGACCAGACGCAGCAGTCGCGCGGTCTCGTGGCTCATGCTGTTGTTCCGCTGCAGCAGCGCGACGAGGAATGCCTCCGCGTTGTGCAACGTCGACCTGAGCGCGTCGCGGCCGCGCAGCGCGGCCGCCCGCTTCTTCTGCCCGGCCAGCACCTTCAGATGCTCGGCGTCTTCGATGCGCAGGCCCTTGTCGTAGCTCCTCTCGTGCCGAGCGACTTCGACGTCGCCATCGAGAAGCCTCACCTGCTCTTCACTGGCCGCCAGCGTCAGCGGCTTCTTCAGCAGCGTGGGCGGCAGCGAGTAGTCGTTCCCGTCGAAGCGGATGTACGGCGTCTTCCCCGACGTCACCGCGCGGACGACGTCGGTCGGCATCGGCTCTGCCGGCAGCGGCAGGAGTCTGGGTTTCTCCTCGAGAAATACGTCGGCGACCCGCCGGCCATCAGGGGCGCCCGGCCACTGCCGCGTCAACGCCACATCGTGGCGCCATCTGGCCAGTTGTGAGTTGAGATCCGCGACCGACGAGAAACGGCGGGCGGCAAAGAAGGAGTCGCGCAGGTAGCGAATGGTCCGTTCCACTTTGCCCTTCTCGTTGCCGCGGTACGGCGCGCAGGGCTTCGGCGCGAAATGGTAGGTGCCGGCCAGCTCGAGCAACCGGGGGTGAAAGCGGATCGCATCCCCCTGGCGCTCGAGGACCGCCGACTTGAGGTTGTCGTAGAGCAGCGCCCGCGGCACGCCGCCGAAGCTCGCAAAGGCGTGGACGTGGCCTCGGAGGAAGCTCTCCATCGACATGTCGAGCGCGAAGCGCGCGTACACGCCCCGCGAGTACGACAGCACCATCACGAAGCAGCACAGGTGGCGCTCGGCGTTGCCGACCTTCAACTTCCCGAAGAGGCCCCAGTCCACCTGGCCTTCCTCGCCTGGCAGCGTCTCGACGCGAAAGAAGGCCTCGGCGCGCGCCACCGGGCGCACGCCCCGGATGTAGCGGCGCAGGTGCACTTCGCTGCCGAGGTACCCGCGCGGCTGCACCATTCCGAAGACGCGCGTCGCCGTCAGCCGCGGGTATTTCTCCAGCGTGTCGCGGATGAAGACCTTGAAGTTGTCCAGGTTCGTCGCTGACACGCGCGGCACAATGACGCTGTTCCTGTTGTCGAGACCGAGCGCCCGCGTGACCGCCTCGTGGTGCACGCCGAGCTGCGCGGCGATCGTCCCCACCTTCCAGTGCTCCGCGTAGTGAAGCCGTCGGATTCGGGTCACAACATCGGTCGGGAGCGTCATCGTTCGCCCTCGTCACGGTGGTCGAGCTCGCCAGCGCGGCTTGAAGCGCGCCAGCGTCTCGTGGCGGGTGAAGCGGCTGTTCCGCCCGCAGCCGGCGCAGACGTACGTCTTGAAGTCCTCATGGTGCGGCTTCCTCGTCGAGCTGGCTTCGCGCGTCGCCGAGATGACGGGCACGTCCGGCTCGGCCGCCACCGTGGCGTTCAGCGAGGCCATCGGTGGAGAGTGATGCGTCACTATCTGCTGCCGTGCCCGGTACCGATGCTGCCTGGCGGCGTGCGCAAAGCGGCCGTCGCGGGTCAGTTGGTAGCGATCTCCTGCCTCGCGCACACCGAGACGGCGTGCGGCTGCGCCGCACGCCGTGCCGCAATACCGGTGACCGGTGTCACATCGGCTGCAGAGAAAGAAAATCTGTCGGCAGCTGGGCCGGGCGCACGTCACGAATCGGAAGGCATCCACTCCACACCGCGCGCGCCGCTTTCTGGCGTTGCGCTCGGGCGTGGGGTACTTCCGCGTTCAACGCGATCGCTTGACCACACCCGAGCGAGTTCGCCAGAGAGGTCATCCAGTTGTCGCTGGGTGGCCTTTCGTTTTTTGGGCGCGTGCGCTTCTACGTCTCCACAGCTTGCCCACAACTTTTCAGTCTCCCCCGGACCCCCTCGAAGGACCTGACTCCACCATCGTGCTCAACACGGGCACCGCGGTGATTCCACCAACGACGACTACGAATTGATCGACATCGTCGTCCGTCGTCCAACTTCACGCGGCTCGCGGTGATCGTTCACACGCGTTCGGTTTGTCGTAGCCGAGGAACGGCTGCCCGTACGCCGTTGAGCGGCGCGCCTTGCGCTGCGGGTGGCTCAGCCCATGCCTCGAGAGCAGATGCCCGACCGTGCTCGTCGCGGGCAGCTTCAGGCCCGGGTAGCTCGACGCGAGCACTGCCAGCAGCTTCTTCGGCCCCCAGAACGCGTGCTCCTTCCTCATCGCGACGACCAGCGCCACCACCTCGGGGCTCGTCGCCTGCGGGTGCGCATGGGGACGCTTCGAGCGTTCGACGAGCTCGGCGACGCCGCCTTCGGCGTAGCGCTTGATCCATTTGTACGCCGTCTTTCGGCTCACGCCGAACGCCTCGCTGAGGCGGTTCACTTTGATTTCACCTCGGAGATAGGCGCCGATGAACTTCACGCGCTCATCCATGGGACACGTCGTTTGCCAGGGCATCCGCCGAGAATGTCGAGCCGGCGTCACCCATGTAACGGACGCGGAGTGTTTCCCGCATCGGTCTGCAGTCACCGCTCTTGCGGCCGTCTGTCGCTGATGAAGCGGACGCAAGGTCGCCTCGGCCAGGCAGTGCGTCTCCAATCTCGAGGCGTTCCGCCACCGATGAATCGGACGCGACGTCACCTCGAAGCAGCAGCTCGTCTCGAATGTCGCTGGCGCTTGCCACCCTTGAACCGGACGCGATGTCACCCGGCTCCAGCAGCTCGTCACCCACGTCAGGCTCTTCGTCACCGATCTCTCGGCCGACGGCCACCCGTGTACCGGACGCTTCGTCACCTCTGTCCGCATTTCTGTCACCTATGTACCGGCTGTTTTCTGTCACCCACGTATCCGGTCCGAACCTACCTGCTCCTGCGTCAGCCAGCGGAGGCCACGGTATATTTCCTGTCCCTCTGCTCGTTTTCGCAGCGCCGCATCGGATTCGACAATGCCGACAACC
>JANNDT010000446.1:0-1923 GCA_031387905.1 Deltaproteobacteria bacterium | reverse complement strand
CCTGCTCGCGCTCGCGGGCGTGTGCGCCCTCGCCGCTCGCGCGCTGCCCGCGTATGGCCCGCGCTGGGCGCTCGGGGCCGCGGTCGCGGCTCTCGGCGGCGCGATCCTCGTGTGGACGCCGCGCGTGCGCGCGTCCGCTTTGTTATTGGCGGGAGCGTCGGTCTATCTCGTATCGCAGGGCGCACAGCACGTGCAGCGCCTCACGCCGAGCGTAAAGCCTGCCGCGAACGCAGCGAGCGTTCTGCTCGTCACGATCGACACGCTGCGCGCGGATCGAGTCGGCGCTTACGGCTACCGCGCGGCGCGCACGCCGAACCTCGACGCGCTCGCTGCGCGCGGCGCGCTCTTCAGCAATGCCTTCGCACATACGATGTTCACTGGCCCGTCTCACGCTTCCATTCTGAGCGGGCGCTCGCCGCTCTCGACGAAGTTCATGGTGAATCATCAGGGCCTCCGCCCGGACGTCGAGACGCTCGCCGAGGCCCTCGCGAGAGCGGGCTACGTGACCGCAGCCTTCCCGAGCTCGTACACGACGATCGATCGCTCCTCCCGCCTGCCTTCGCGCTTTCAGTACTCGGACGGCGACCTGCGCGAGCACCAAGCCTTCCCAGAGTTCACCTATCGCTGCGTCGCGCTCCGCCCGCTCGAGAAGCGCATCAACGGGCCAGACACTTGGCCGTCGTACCGCCCCGCGTACGCGACGACCGATCTCGCAGTCCGGTTCCTGAACGTCCACGTCGGCGCGCCCACCTTCACGTGGGTCCACTACTTCGACCCCCATCTCCCGTACGCGCCACCCGCGGAGTTCCGCCCAAGCAGCGCCGTCGATGTGCCTGGCGACTGGTACGGCCTGAAGGCGCAAGAGCGCGCGGCGATCGTCGCTGACCCGGCGAAGCTCGCTGCACTGCGCGCGCTCTACGACGCGGAGATCGCTTACGTCGATCGCGAACTCGGCCGCTTGCTCGCTGCCGCGAGCGAGGCGGCGCCTGCGGGAGGCCTCCTGATCGTGGTGACGGCGGACCACGGCGAGCCGATGGGCGAGCACGGTCATTATTGGCACCGCGACTTGTACGACCCGACGCTGCACGTGCCGCTCGTGATGCTGCCGCCGCCGCGCGTCATGAGTTCGCCGCGGGTCGTCCCAGAGTTGGTGCGCCTAATCGATATCGCGCCGACGGTGCTCGACTGGCTCGGCCTACCCAAGCTCGCGAGAGCTGAAGGCGTCTCGCTCAGCGGCCTCGCGTCGGGAGGCGTGGCCGAATCGCCCGGACCCCTGATCGCCATCTCGGAGCCCGAGCCCGACGCGTTCGTCGCGCGCTCCGTCGCGGTGAGACGCGACGCCTGGAAGTTGATCCAGAGCGATGACGGGCTTTGGGCGCCCGATCGCTGGTCGCGCGGCGGCGTCGAGCTCTTCGACATGACCGCGGACCCGGGGGAAACGACCAACGTGAGCGCCACGCGGCCGGACGTTCTGCAGGGGATCTCGCAGCTCTTGCCAGCGGACTGGACGGCAGCGGCGACCACCGAGCTGACACCTGAGGACCGCGAGCGACTGCGCGCGCTCGGCTACTTGCAGTGAATCGCGGCGCCCTGTTCGTCACGGGCGCGAGCGGATTCGTCGGCCGCCGCGTCTTGGCGCTCGCCGGCGAGTATTTCGAGCGCGTCGTCGCGCTTTCGCGCGGCGATGTCGCGGACTTGCCTGCGGGTGCCGAGAGCGTGCGCGGGGACTTGTTGGAGGCTTCGCCCGCATCTTGGGAGCGCGCGCTGGCCGGCTGCGACGCCGTGCTGCACCTCGCGGCGACGACCGGGAGAGCTGCGCCGTCCGCCTACCAGCGCGGCATCGTCGTCGCGACGCAGCGCCTCGCGGCGGCCGCACAGCGCGCCGGCGTGCGGCACTTCGTCTACGTGAGTTCGATCGCGGTG
>JANNDT010000425.1:0-4266 GCA_031387905.1 Deltaproteobacteria bacterium | reverse complement strand
TTTGGAGCGCCCATGAAGTTCGACAATCGCATCACCCGCATGCTCGGCGTCGAGTACCCGATCGTGCAGGCGCCAATGGGCTGGATCGCCCGCGCGCAGCTCGCCTCGACCGTCTCGAACGCCGGCGGCCTCGGCATCATCGAGACCTCGTCGGGCCAACTCGAAGAGATCCGCGGCGAGATCGTAAAGATGCGCTCGCTCACGACGAGACCGTTCGGCGTGAACATCGCGCAGGCCTTCGTGCGCGATCCGGGCATCGTCGAGTTCGTGGTCTCGCAGGGCGTGAAGTTCGTAACAACCTCCGCCGGAGACCCGACCAAGTACACGCGCGCCCTCAAGGACGCCGGCCTCACCGTGTTCCACGTGGTGCCGAGCCTGCGCGCGGCGCTGAAGGCGGTGGACGCGGGCGTCGATGGGCTCGTCGTCGAGGGCGGCGAGGGCGGCGGCTTCAAGAGCCATCAGGAAGTCGCGACGATGGTGCTGCTGCCGCTGATCCGCTCGAAGACGGACGTGCCGATCATCGCGGCCGGCGGCATCTGCGACGGCGCGACGATGGCCGCGGCGTTCGCGCTCGGCGCCGAGGGCGTGCAAATGGGCACGCGCATGGTCTCCGCGCTCGAATCGCCCATTCACGACGGCTGGAAGCGAGCGATCGTGGCGGCGCTGGAAACCGGCACCGTGATGCTCAAGCCGCCGGGCCGCCCCGCCCTGCGCGCACTGCGAACGGAACGCACCGAGCGGCTCGAAAAAGATCCGAGCACCGCGATGGAAGAGATGGGCGCGGGCGTGCGCGACGTCTACTTCGGCGGGAACGTCGGCGCGGGCGTCGCGCTATCCGGGCAAGTCGCGGGCCGCATCGAGTCCGTGCGCCCGGTCGCGGAGATCCTGCGCGACACCGTCAACGAGTTCTTCGCGACCATTGAGAGTCTCAGCAAACAGTACGGCCGCGCCTAATCACTCATCGGAGAGACCCGTGTACCAAGAGATTCAGTACGAAGCCGAGAGCAGCAGCGCAGTCATCCGGCTGAACCGGCCGGATCGCCTGAACGCGCTCACGCTGAAGATGCTCTCTGAGTTGCGCCACGCGGTGGCAGCGGCCGAGGACGACCCGCGCGTGGTCGGCATCATCCTCACCGGCGCGGGCCGCGGCTTCTCCGCCGGCATGGACGCGCAGGCGCTCGCCGCCGGCGCGCGCGGCGAGAGGACGCTCACGACCGGCGACAACGAACTCGCAGCCGAGCCCGGCGACCCGGCCATGGGCTCCGAGTTCTCGGTGACCTACGCCTACCTATTGAAGGTGCGAAAGCCCGTGATCGCCGCCGTGAACGGCCCGTGCGCCGGCCTCGGCCTCGCGATCGCCGCGCTTTGCGACCTGCGCTTCGCCTCGGAGAGTGCGGTTTTCCGCACCGCCTTCGCGCAGCGCGGCCTAATTGCCGAGCACGGCGCGTCCTGGATCCTGCCGCGGCTGCTCGGCCCCTCGCGCGCGCTCGACCTGATGTGGCACCCGCGCAAGGTCGACGCCAAAGAGGCGCTCGCGCTCGGCCTGGTGAACCGCGTCGTGCCGGACGCGGAGTTGCTGCGCGAGGCGAAGACTTACATCGAGGAAATCGCGACCTGGTCGTCGCCGGCCTCGGTGATGGAGATGAAGCAACAGGTCTACCGCGCGCTGATGCAGCCGCTCGACGTGGCGATGAACGAAGCCAACGCGCGCATGACGACCAGCTTCAAGCGCAAGGATTTCGCGGAAGGCGTCGGCAGCTTCCTGGAGAACCGGAAGCCCGCGTTCCCGCGAATCGGGAAGGGCTAGCCGCTCGAGGCGCGGCGCGGAGAGAATGCGCTTCCTTCGCGCTTCCAGTTCGATCTATTATTGGGGCTGTCCAGAACGGAGGCTTCTCGTGCGCTTGGCCCCCAGGGCTCGCTTGCTCGCTGCGCACGTTCTGCTCGCGGTGTTCGCGCTCTCTGCGCCCGCCCGCGCCGAACCGCCGCCGAAGTTCCCGGTGCGGGATTTCGTCGCGAACCCCGCCGCCTCTGCGCCACGCCTCTCGGGCGACGGCCAGACCTTCGCCTTCATCAGCTCAGCGGGCGATCTGCAAGTGATCTTCTCGCTGAGTGTCAGCGGAAGCTCACCGCCGGTCCCGCTCATGAAGATCAGCGAGCCCGAGAATCGCCTCGCGTGGCTCGGCTGGGCGAACGCCGACCGCTTGCTGATCAGCGGCCAGGCGCGCAACCCGGACGGCGTCGGCATGCGCAGCCGAACGACTCGGCTCTTCGGCGTGAACCGCGACGGCAGCGACTTCGCCTGGCTCGGCAAACGCTGGCCCCGGTTCGGCCAGTTTCAGCTGCCGATCACTTACCAGGATCAGCTGATCCACTGGACGCCCAAGGATCCGGACGGCGTGCTCCTTCAGTATTGGCAGCCCTTCGACGGCTCGCCGAAGGTCGTGCGCATGAACGTCGACAGCGGCTCCGTGCGCGTCGTGCAGGGCCGGTGGGAAGACATCCGGGATTGGCATGCGGATTCCGAGGGCAACGTCCGCGCGGGTGAGACGAAGACCGCCGTCAACCTCTACCGCCTGTTTGCCCGTATCGAGCCCAAGGGCAAGCTCGAGAAGGTGATCGAACACCCGGTTTTCGGAGACGCCGGCCCCACATTCGCGGGCTTCCACGCTGATCCGAGCAAGCTCTACGTGATGGCGTTGCACGAAGGCCACGACGCGATCTTCGAGTTCGACCTCCACACCAAGCAGCTCGGCGCGCTCGCCTTCGCGCATCCGGACGTGGATATCGACGGGTTGCAGTACGACTCCGGACCCGAGGGGCGCGTCGTCGGCGCTCGCTACGTCGTGGACCGGCCCGCGATCCATTTCTTTGACGAAGCCGCCGAGCGGGAGCACCGCGCGCTGGCGCTGGCATTCGAAAAAGAATTCGGTGCGCCGGTCTTCCACGAACTCGTGAGCGTGTCCGCGGACGGCGTGCAGCAACTTCTCGAAGTGAGTTCGGAGGTGCAGCCGCCGGTCTACTACTTCTACGACCGAGCGAAGCGCGCGATCCGCCGCATCCTCGAGCAGCGGCCGGGCTTGAAGCCCGAGTATCTCGCACCGACGAAGCGCGTTACCTATCAGGCGCGCGACGGGCTCCCGATCCCGGCGTACCTGACGCTTCCGCGGGGCGCCTCTCCGAAGAATCTCCCGGTGGTGGTGAACGTGCACGGCGGCCCGTGGGCACGCGATTCGATCGGCTGGGATCCTGAGGTGCAGCTGCTCGCGAACCGTGGCTTCGCAGTATTTCAGGTGAACTTCCGCGGCTCCTCGGGCCTCGGCCGCAAACACCTCGAGGCCGGCTATCGCGAGTGGGGCCAGAAGATCCAAGACGACATCACCGACGGCGTGAAGTGGCTGATCGCCGAGGGCATCGCGGACCCGGATCGCATCGGCATCACCGGCGGCAGCTACGGCGGCTACGCCACGCTGGTCGGACTCACCAAAACCCCAGAGCTCTACCGGGCCGGCGCGGCCTATGCGTCCGTAACAGACATCGAGTTTCTGCTCAGCGACGACAAGTGGTACGAGTGGGGATACGAGTGGCACGAGACGATGGTCGGCGGTGAGCGGGGCGACATGAAGCGCTTGCGCGAGAGTTCGCCGCTGCGGCGCGTGGCGGCCGTCCGCTCACCCGTGTTGTTGGGCCACGGCGCAGACGACCAGCGCGTGCACGTGCGCCAGTCGCAGCGCATGGCCAAGGCCCTGCGGGAGGCCGGCAAAGATGTCGAGTACCTCGAGTTTCCCGACGAGATCCACGGCTTCCTGCTCGAGAGCAACCGCATCCGCTGGTACGAAGCGCTGATCGCGTTCTTCGAGAAGAATCTCGCGCCGCTGGAGAGCGCAACGCAGGGCGCGGCCGTCGCCGCGCCTTGAGCGCTACTTCGCCGAGCGCGTGCGCTTCGCTTTCGCGAGCCGCACCTGATAATTCCCGCGCTTGTCGTCCCAATCGAGTTCGACGAGCCCCTTGTCTTCGGCGTCTTCGAGCAGCTCCGCGAAATCGCGGTAGCCGTGATAGGCCTCGGTGAAACCAGGGTGCACGCGCTTCAGGGTCTGCTTCACCATCGAGCCCCAGGGCGCTTCGTAGTCCTCGGCGAGCGAGGTCACGGTCTCCACCAAGTACGCCATCGCGTCGGCCTTCTTGTCGCCCTCGGTCTTCTCGGCCTTCGTTTCTTTGCCGCCCGGCCCCGCGTGCGCGGCGGCCGCTCTCGGCGCCGGCTTTGCAGCG
>JANNDT010000410.1:0-7965 GCA_031387905.1 Deltaproteobacteria bacterium | reverse complement strand
CCGATCCCCAGCAGATTGCCGTCGAAGGAGACGCTTCCGCCGTCGAGGCTCGTGAGATCGCCCAGGAACTTCGCAGGCGCGAAGATGTAGGTGATCGGCCCCTCGCTGTTGTCGACGTACAAGAACCCGCCCGGGTTCCCGCCACTCGCCTGCTGCTGGAAGACGGACGCGCCGACGTGCGTCCAGCCATCTGTGCCCGACCCGAAATCGCTCGCGATCGTGGTCCCGAGGGCCGCCTCGGCGCAGCCGAGGCAAAGCAACATGCCCGCGGCCAGGCCGCGTCCTGAGTGAAAGAGTCCGTGGTTTCGCATTTGAATCCTCCTTGCCTGAATGGCGAGAAGGAGGTGGCGTGAGGAGTCGTGCGAGCGCGTGACCATCGCGTGACCACGCGGAGACGCTCACCGGCACGCGGGAGGCCGTGCGAGAATCGCCGCGGACGTCAAGCCGTGACGCTGCGCTTCGCCGATTTCGAGCTCGATCCGACCGCGCGCGAGCTTCGCCGCGCGGGCGCGCGCGTCCCGCTCCAGCCCAAAGCCTTCGATCTCCTGCTCTACCTCGCGCGAAATCGCGAGCGCGTGGTGCCGCGCCGAGAGCTGCTCGAAGCGGTCTGGCCGGGCGTTCACGTCACAGGCGCCTCCGTCGGCCGCGCGCTCAAGAGCGTGCGCGCAGCGCTCGGCGACGATCCCGCGCGCGCTCGCTTCCTGCTCACGCTTCCGAAGCGCGGCTGGCGTTTCGTTGCGCCCATCGTCGGGGCGAGCGTGGCGACAGGTGCTGCCTTCGTCGGCCGCAAGGAGGTTCTCGATCGCCTGCGCAGCGCTTCAGGATCTGCTCGCTGGGCAAGGTCGCGTCGTGTTGCTCAGCGGCGTCGCGGGTATCGGGAAGACGCGCACGGCGACCGAGCTGCTCGGCTGGGTGCGCGAGCGGGGCCTCGCTGCGGTTTCGTGCGAGGGGCAAGGCGATGGGCCGCTCTCGCCGTGGGAATCGCTGGCGCGTTCGCTCCACATAGAGGTTGCGCGGCCGCCGGTGGAGGATCGCGCAGCCCGCTTCTCGGCGGTCTGGGACGCATTCGTGCGCAGCAGCGAGACGCGTCCGCTGGCCGCGCTGATCGACGATCTCCACGAAGCCGACGAGGACACGGTTGCGCTGCTCGCCTTCGCCGCGCACGGCGCGCGCCGAGTCCCCGCGCTCTTGATCGCGACCATGCGTGCCGACGAACTGGTGTCGCGACCGAGCGTGGCGCGCGCGGTCGAGCGGCTGCGCCGCTCCCCGAACGTCGAGGAGATCGAGCTTCCGCCGCTCTCGGCCGAGGAGGTTGCGGCGCTGGTGCAGGAGCTGTCGGGCCGGCGGATCTCGGACGCGCTCGCCGCATTCGTCGCGGAGCGCGTCGCCGGCAACCCGCTCTACCTGAGTGAAGCGCTGCGCGCGAGCGCGTCCGCTCCTCCGCAGACGCCCGCCGACTGGGAGCGGCTGCTGGCGAACGGCCTCTCGCGCGTAATCACTCGGCGGCTCGCTGCGCTCTCGCCAAGCGAGGTGCGCCTGCTGCGCGCGGCGGCCGTCGTGGGCCACGAACTCGAGGCCGGGCTGATCGCGGGCATCGCCGGAGTGCAAGAGAGCGAGGCGGTGAGCGCTCTCGCGAGCGCGCTGGCCGCAGGAGTGCTCATGCGCAGCCAGCTCGATGCGGCGCCGGTGTTCGCGCATCCGCTGTTCCGCGAGGCGCTCGCGGGCGTGGCTTCGCAGCAGGAACAGCGCACGCTGCACCTGCGCGCGGCGGACCTTTTCGAGCGCGCGGGTGGCGAGCGCGCGACTGCACGCGTCGCGCATCACCTGATCTCCGCCGGCGCTTCCGGCGATCCAGCGCGCGCGATCGCGATCTCGCTGCGCGCGGGTGCGCAGGCGGAACGCGAACATGCGTTCGATCGCGCGGCGACGATCTACGAGCGCGCCGCGAACCTAATCGACGCCGCTGGCGCGGACGCCACCACCGCCGCGCGACTCTGGACTCGCCTCGCGGAAGTGCGTCGCAGAGCCGGCGCGCCGGACGCGCAGCTCGCGGCGCGGCGCGGGTTCGAAGCTGCGCGCGCCGCCGATCTGCCCGCGCTTTTCGCAGAAGCGGCGCTCGCGTTCGCGGGCACGATGGATCGCCACCGCCTTCCGCACGGCGACATCGAGCGGGTGCTCGAGGAAGCGATCGTGCGCGTCGGCGCCGCCGACCGCGGTCTGTGTGCAAGCCTGCTCGCGCGGCTCGCGGCCGAGACGAGCTTCGCGCCGGATCGCGCCCGCACCTCTGCGTTACGCGCGGAGGCGATCGCCGTCGCGCGCAGCGCCAGCGACATCGCGATCGAGACGCACGTAGTCGACACGCCGTTCGCCGGCATCTGGGAGAACCTCGCGCCGGATGAGCGGCTACAGCTCGCGGAGCGCTGCATCGACCACGCGCGCGCGGTCGAACGCAAGGGCTTGTTATTGCGTGGCCGCCTACTGCGCGTGGGCGAACTCCTCGCGCGCGGCGAACTGGCCGAGACACGCCGCGAGCTCGCGACGGCGGAGAGCGAAGCTGCCGCGGTGCACGATGTTCCGACGTTGTACAAGGCCGCCCTGTACCGCCCCACGTTGGCGCTCGCGAGTGGCGACGCGGACCGCTCGCAACGGCTCGCGCTCGAAGCGCATGCGCTCGGCCAACGCCTCGCGCTCGACGGCAGCGCGTTCCTCGGCACGCAGCGCGTGATGGTGGCGATCGCAACCGGGCGCGCGGGCGACGCAATCGATCCGCTGAGCGCAGGCGCGAGAGCGCAGCCGGGGCCTTCGTGGCGAGCGCTCCTGGCCTGGGCGCTCGCCGAAGCTGGCGAGGTAACGCGCTGCGCAGATCTCCTGCGAGAGGTGGCGGAGCGCGATCTCGGCTTGCTGCGCCGTTTCCCGATGTTCGTTGCGAATGCGGCCGTGCTCGCGCGTGCGTGTGCGTTCGCGGAGGCGCGCGAACTCGTGGCGGGGCTCGAGGAGATCCTCACGCCCGAACGGGGGCGCATCGCGGTTCGCGGGCTGGCGACCGCGCACGGGCCGGTTTCGCACGCCCTCGCGCTGTGCGCAGCGACGCGCGGAGACCGCGTGCGCGCGGCGGAGCTATTCGCCGAAGCGAGTGTCCAAGCCGAGCGTGCGGGCGCGCAGCTCTGGCTCGCCGAGATTCAGCGCGACACTCGCGCTCTCGGGATTGCTTGAAGCTCGGCGCGAGGCGACGCACTCTCCGCCGCCAGCTCGAGAGGGAGAGACGAAGCATGCCCCGCCTATCAGGCAAAGTCGCCTTCATCACCGGCGCCGCCTCCGGCATCGGCGCGGCGTGCGCGCTGCGCTTCGCGCAAGCAGGCGCCTCGCTCGCGGGCTTCGACCTGAACAAGCCCGAAGGCGAAGCCGGCGCTGACTGGCTCGCGGGCGTGAAGCTCGCGCCAGCGCAGTTCTTCGAGACCGGCGACGTGCGCGACGAAGCGCGACTGCGCGAAGTGGTCGCCGCCGCGAAGGAGCGCCTGGGGCGCATCGACGTGTTGGTCAACGCGGCCGGCGTCGCGGGCGGCGGCTTCGTGCACGCGCTCGACGCCGCCGAGTGGGACCGCGTGCTCGACGTGAACCTGAAGGGCACCTTCCTCGCCTCGAAGCACGTGCTCGGCGTAATGCTCGCGCAGCAGAGCGGCTCGATCGTGAACATCGCGAGCGTCGAGGGCATCGAGGGCTTCATGGGCGGCAGCTCGTACAACGCCTCGAAGGGCGGCGTCGTACTGCTCACCAAGAACATGGCGATCGATTATGCGCGCGCCGGCATCCGCGTGAACGTGATCTGCCCCGGCTTCATCGACACCCCGATGTTTCGCGCCGTGATCCTCAACGGGCCGGCGGCTGCGATCGGCCCGAAGATCATGGACGCGCACCAACTCGGACGCTTTGGGAAACCCGTCGAGATTGCGAACGCGGCGCTCTTCCTCGCGAGCGACGAGGCGAGTTTTGTTACGGGCGTGACGCTGCCGGTCGACGGCGGCTACACCGCGGGGCACCGGTTCTCGCTGGGGTGATCGCGGCCGCGGTCCGCGGGAGCTGATCGGGGCTAGAGATCCCCGGGCGCGAGCCCCGTGCGTTTCGCGATGCGCGCGAGCATTCGCGGACCGATCTCGTCGCGATCGTGAAACGCCCATACGAAGTCCGGCCACTCGGGGCGTTCGATCACGACGTGAGATCCACGTCGGCGCTTTTCAACCCATCCAATTCTTCGCAGCGCCGCGAGGACTCGCGGCGCGCGGACGCTTCGCCAGCGCACCTACGCGGCGGCCGAGGTCTCGAAACTCACACTCAGTGGACCGCGTGGGCATTCGCCGTGCTCGATGCGGTCGGCGATTACGCGCAGCGCCAGTGCTTGTGCTTTCGCGAGCGCTTCATCTGCGCTCGCGCCGTAGGCCATCGCCCCGGGAATCTCGAGGACGTCGGCGATCCAACGTCCGTCCTTCTCGCGCTCGATCTCGACGCGGTAGCTCATCGTCATGCTTTCACTCGGAGCCTGGGGTCCGCGCAAACTAGCGACGCGACGCACCGACGCTAGTTGCGGCTCGGGCCGTCGACCGCCGCGCTCCGCCGCCGGACATGTCGGATAACGTCGCCCGATGCCGCCTTCGTTCGCACTGTTCGCCGCGTGCCAGCCGGGCCTCGAGCCGCTGCTCGCGCGCGAACTCGCAGCGCTCGGCGCAGAGGTGCGTTCGATCGCGGGCGGCGTCGCGTTTGCGGGCGATCTGCGGCTCGCAATGCGCAGTTGCCTCTGGCTCGGCACGGCCAGCCATGTGTTATTGCGCCTCGGCGAGTTTCGCTGCCGCGCGCTGGGGGAGCTCGAGCGCAAAGCCGCGGAGTTGCCATGGCGCGAATGGCTGCGCCCGAACGTGGCCGTCGAGGTGCGCGCCGCCAGCCGCGGCTCGCGCGTTTATCACACGGGCGCGGTTGCGGAGCGCTTGCAGAGCGCCATCGCGACAGCGCTCCGCGCCGCGCCGCCAGCCCCAATGACCCCGGACGCTGCGGCGGCGCGCGTTCGAGTGCGCTTCTCGCGCGATGTCTGCACGCTCTCGCTCGACGCGTCGAGCACGCCGCTGCACCGCCGCGGCTACCGGCTCGACGGCGCGAAAGCGCCACTGCGCGAAGATCTCGCTCACGCGCTCGTGCTGGCGAGCGGATGGACGCCCGAACTCGCGCTGCTCGATCCGTTTTGCGGCTCGGGCACGATCCTGATCGAAGCCGCGGCGCTCGCGCGCGGGCTCGCGCCGGGCCGGCTGCGCGCGCCTGCGCTGCAACACCTCGCGCTGTTCGATCCGAGCACGTGGCGCGAGGTCGCCGCGGCCGCTCCGCCTAACACGCGCGCACTCCAGATCTCGGGCAGCGATCGCGACGCAGGCGCCATCACCGCCGCGCGCAGCAACGCGAGCCGCGCGGGCGTCGCCGACGCGATCGAGTTCGCGCACGGCGCCGTGACCACGCATCCTTGGTTTCAGGCGGGCGGCGCGCGGCCGGAGCGCGGCGTGCTCATCAGCAACCCGCCATTCGGCCACCGCGTGTCGGAGGCGGCGAAGCTGCAGACGCTTTATCAGGCGTTCGGCCACCGCGCCGGGCGCCTCGGCGCTGGCTGGCGCGTGACGATCCTCGCCCACGACGTGCGGCTGGCGCGGCGCACAGGCCTAACACTCGGTACCGAGTTCACGACGAAGCACGGCGGGCTCTCGGTGACGGCGCTGTCGGGCGACGCGGTAGCAGCCACACCGGCGAGCTGACATCGAGCCCCCGGACCCCACGCTGCCCTCGCGCTTGGGATAGCGTCGCGCGCCTATTCCCGGAGTCGCCATGACCGCCGCGCTCGACCTTTCCGCCCTCGACGTCTACGACCCGCTGCAATACGAGACAGCGTTCCCGCACGAGAAGTTCCGCCTGCTGCGCGAATACGCGCCCGTGCACTGGCACCCGACCCCGGATGGCAACGGCTTCTGGCTGCTCTCGCGCCACGCGGACGTAATCGCCGCTTCGAGCGATCCGCAGACGTTCTCCGCCGAACTGGGCGGCGTAGTGATCGAGGATCTCGAGCCCGAACGGCTCGCGCAGATGCGCGGGCAGCTGCTCGCGATGGACCCGCCGCATCACCGCGAGGTGCGCCGCAAGGTGCTGGTCGGCTTCACGCCGGGGCTGATTGGGCGCATGCAGCCGTTCCTGCGCGAACGGGCGCGGGCCGTAATGACTTCCGCCGCCGAGCGCGGCGCCTGCGACTTCGTGCATGAGATGGCCGCGCAGCTTCCGCTGCAAGTGGTCTGCGAGATCTTCGGGATCCCCGAGGAGGATCGCGACTGGATCGTCGAGGCGGCCGACCGCGTGATCGGGCGCGACGACCCGGAGCTCGACCCTGAGAAGTCATCCGGCAGTGCGAGCTTCAGGCTCGGAGCCTACGGCTTCAAGCTCGCGAGCGAACGCGCGGGGAGAGGCGGCGTCGACTTGATCTCGCTCTTGATGAACGCGCCCGGCGAAGCGGCCATAACGCCCGTGGAGTTCGCAAACCTGTTCATTCAGCTGTTCGTCGCGGGCAACGAGACGTCGCGGACGCTGCTCACCGGCACGCTTGTGGCGTTCAGCGAGCGGCCGGACGCGTACCGCGAACTCGAGCGCGAACCGGGACTCTTGGACACCGCGATCGAAGAGATGCTGCGCTGGACGACGCCCGTGCATTACTTCCGGCGCACCGCCACGCGCGATGTCGAGTTCGCGGGCCAGAAAATCCGTGCGGGCCAGAAGGTGGTGCTGCACTACACGTCCGCCGATTTCGACGAGCGCGTGTTCGTCGATCCGTTTCGCTTCGAGCTACGCCGCGATCCGAACCCACACCTCGCGTTTGGCTGGGGCGAGCATTTCTGTCTCGGCGCGAAACTCGCGCGACTCGAAGCGCGCGTGTTCTGGGAAGAGTTCTTCGCGCGCTTCAGCGGCTTCGAACTGGCCGGCCCGGTGCGGCGCATGCGCTCGAACCTCAACAACTCGCACAAAGAGATCCGAGTGCGGCTCGCCGCGCGCTAGCGATGCTGCGCGCAACCGAGCCAACGCCGCCGATCTCGAGTGCGCGCTTGGAACTCGTCGCGATGAGCGCCGAGTTTCACGAAGCCTCGCTGGCTGGCGATCGCGCGCGGATGGAGGCGCTGCTCGGCGCGCGCGTGCCCGCGGATTGGCCCGAGCTCGCGTACGCGCGGCTCTGGCGCACTTGGCTGCGAGCAAACCCGAACCTCGCGCCCTGGCTCGCTCGCGCGCTCGTGCTGCGCAGCGAACGCCGCATGCTCGGACATGCGGGCTTTCACTCGGCGCCCGCTCCTCAATACCTCGCCGAGTACCTGCCCGGCAGCATCGAGCTCGGATACACGGTCTTCGCGAGCGAACGCCGCCGCGGCTACGCGCGCGAGGCCGTCGTCGCGCTGATGCAGTTCGCGCGCCGCGAGCACCCGGCGCTCACCGGCTTCGTGGCCTCGATCAGCCCCAATAACGAGCCGTCGCTCGCGCTCGTGCGCGGCCTCGGCTTCGCGAAGGTCGGCGAGTACGACGATCCCGAGGACGGGCTCGAACATGTGTACGCGCTGCACGAGGCGGGCGCGGCGCGCTGAAACTGTGCGCCGCGCCATGCACGATGTCATGGCGTGCGCTCCGCCAGTCGATACATGTCGGGCGCCGCAAGCACGCGGCAAAGGGAGAAAGCATGAGGCGATTTCTGCTGATTTCTTTGGGAGCGCTAGCGCTCGGTCTTGCAATCGCTGGCTCGGCAAACGCGGCCTCGGATTATTTCTTGAAGCTCGACGGTATCGACGGCGAGTCCAGCTCGGCTGGCCACGAAGGTTCGCTCGCGATCGAGTCGTTTTGGTTAGGCGCGCGCCAGATGGGTTCGTGGACGAAGGGCGGGGGCGCGAGCGTCGGACGCGCCGCCCCTCC
>JANNDT010000408.1:0-20835 GCA_031387905.1 Deltaproteobacteria bacterium | reverse complement strand
GTCTCGGCGGCGAGCGCACGCTCGGCGCGCGCGACATCGGGGCGGCGCGCGAGTGCGGCCGCGGGTACGCCCACCGCGATGCGCGCGGGCGGCACGGGCACCGGCGCGGGCGCTGCGAGCAGCGCGTCGAGCGCGCCCGGCGCTTCGCCCACGAGCACCGCGAGGCGGGCCTGCGAAGCCGCGATCGAGCGCCGCAGCTGGGGCAACGCCGCGCGCGTGCTCTCGAGGTTCGTGCGCGCCTGCTCGACATCGAGCTCGGTAGTGAGCCCCGCCTCGCTGCGCCAGCGCGTGAGTTCGAGCGTCTCGCTTTGTGCGCGCAGGTTCTCTTGTCCGAGCGCGAGCCGCCGCTGGGTTGCGCGCAAATCGATGTAGGCCTCGGCGAGTTCGCCCGCGACGCTCACGCGCACGCCGTGCAGGTTCGCCTCGCTCGCGGCGAGATCCGCGCGCGCGGCTTCGACGCCGCGGCGCAGGCCACCGAAGAGGTCGATCTCCCAGCTCGCGTCGAAGCCGACGTCGTAGTTTTCGCGCGCCTCGGGCCGCGCGCTCGCGACGCTCGTGCGCGCCGCACCACCGCGCGCGCCGCTCGTGGGGAAGAGCCCCGCGCGGGCGCTCTTGCGGCGCGCGCGGGCCTCGCGAAGGCGCGCAGTAGCCACCGCGAGATCGCGATTCGCGAGCGAAGCGCGCTGCTCGAGTTTGACGAGCAGCGGGTCGCCGAGCGCCTCCCACCAGCGCGCGAGGTCGTCCTCGGGCGCCTCCGCTGCGAGCCCGCTCTCGAGCGGCGCACGCCACGTGCCCGGCGCGGGCTGCTCGGGCGGCACGAAGTCCGGGCCGAGCAGGCAGCCTGATGCGAGAAGCGCGGCAACAAGCGAGGGGCCGAGGCGGCGCAAACAGAGTTGGGGGCTCGGCACGCGCGCGAGAGTTGCACATGCGCCCGGCGCTCGAATGGGGACGTTCCTCGACGAAAACTCACCGCGCTGCCGTTTCGCCGTTTCGTCGAGGAACGTCCCGGGGTGTTTCGACGCTTTCGTCGAGCAACGTCCCTGCGGTTGCCGCGGTGGGGGGCTCTGCGATCTTCGCGCGCGATGAGCACCGCCCTCTCTCGCCAGCGCCGCTGGACCAGCCCGCAGCCGGGCGACACGCTCGCGAGCGTCGCGGCGCGCGAACTCGCGCGGCTCGCACCTGCCGACGCGCTGAAGCAGCTCTCGAGCTGGAACCTGCACCTGATCATTCGCCCACTACCAGGCCTTGCGCCGGGTTCGCTGCTCGGCAGCGATGTCGTCTACCTCGAGCCGCCGCTCGCCGCGCGCGCTTGAACGAAGCGTGGCCGCGCATTACGGAAGCGTTGCTCGCGGCGGGGCACGATGGGCGCGCCGAACTGGTGCTGGTCGTCGGCTACGCGAACGGCGCCAGCGCACGCGTGCGGCTCGACGAGGAGACCGCGGAGCCCGTGCTCGCTGCGGCCGGCGTCGCGCGCATCGAAGACTTGGTCGGCCAGCCCTGGGATATCTTGGCCGCCGCCCTCTGCGTCGACACCAGCCGGTGACGCCAGCAACCCAACAACTCGCCTCCGGAGGACGCGCATGCTCGATCTCGTGATCAAGAACGGACTCATTGTCGATGGCTCGGGCTTGCCTGGTTACAGGGGCGACGTCGCGATCGCGGGCGGCAAGATCGCCGCGGTCGGCAACGTGGGCGCCACGTCGGCGCGCACGATCGACGCGCGCGGCCAGGTCATCGCGCCTGGCTTCATCGACCCGCACACGCACTTCGATGCGCAGCTCTCCTGGGATCCGCACGCGCAGCCGAGTGTCGAGCATGGTGTTACGGCGATCGTGCCGGGCAACTGCTCGCTCTCGCTCGCGCCGCTGCGCGCCGACCAGCGCGACGCCTTCATCCGCATGTTCCGCCAGATCGAGGAGATGCCCGCAGAAGACTTCGGTGTGGGCGTCGACTGGGCGTGGGGCGAGAAGTTTCCGGCCTGGACCGAGATGCTCGAGAAGAAGGGCCTCGGCATTCACGTGGCGCCGCTCGTCGGCCACAGCGTGATTCGAATGTTCGTGATGGGCGCCGATGCGAATCAGCGCGTCGCCAGCGCCGACGAAGTCGCGGCGATGTGCCGCGTGCTCGATGAATCGCTCGAGGGCGGTGCGGTTGGGCTCTCGACTTCCTTCGTCGACATCGACGAGAGCCTGCGCCCGGTGCCGAGCCGCTGGGGCCACTCCTCCGAGCTCGACGCGCTGTGCGCGGTGCTCGCGAAGCACGGGAAGATCCTGCAGATCGTGCACGAGTTCTACGACACGGAGCTCACGATCGCGCGCATCGATCAGCTCGCCGCGCTCTCGCTGAAGCACGGGATCACTACCACGCTGTCGCCGCTCTTCCATAATGAGGCGTTCCCCGACATGGTGCCGCGCGTGCTCGCGCGCGTCGAAGAGCAGTGGAAGCAAGGCGCGCGCGTGTGGCCGCAGGTGCAAACGCGGCCGATCGACATCAGCTTCACGCTCGGCACGCGCAGCTTGCTGTACCTGACGATGCCGAGCTGGTACGGCGTCTCCCAACTGCCGAACCGTGCGGCCAAGATCGCCGCGTTCAAGGACCCGGCGACGCGCGCGCGGCTGATCGCGGAAGCCTCGCCGAACCCGGACGATCCGTTTCAACGCGCAGTGCCGCGCTCGTTCGCCGAGGCGATCGTGCGGCAGACGCACGATCCCCGTAACAAGGGGTACGAGGGGCGCACGCTCGGCGAGGTGGCGCGCGAGCGCGGCACGAGCGTGCCCGACGCGATGATCGACGTCGCGCTCAGCGAGGATCTGCATACTTGGTACGCGCGCATCAACGTCGGCCATCGCAACGACGCCGAAGTGGGCGAGATGCTCGCGCACCCGTACGTGCACATCGGCGCGGGCGACGGCGGCGCGCACATCGGCGCCTTCGCGACCTACGGCGACACCGGGTATTTGTTCTCGCGCTTCGTGCGCAAGACGAAGTCGCTGCGGCTCGAAGAGGCGGTCAAGAAGATCACCTTCGACCCGTGCTCGATCTGGGGCCTCGGCCAGCGCGGACTCCTCCGGCCCGGTTACAAAGCCGACGTGGTGGTGTTCGACGCGGACACGATCGACCGCGGCCCCGAGGTGGCGGTGCACGACTTACCGAGCGGCGGCATGCGCTGGGTGCGCCCGGCGGTCGGCATCGACACCGTGATCGTGGGCGGCGCGGTCGGCTACACGGCAGCGGGCGGCTACACCGACGCGCGTCGCGGAGAGATCGTTTCGCGGGCCTAACGCGGGGCGGCTACGTCACCAAAAAGCGCAGCGCCCGCGAGGACTTACTTCGTGGGCGCTTTGCATTTCGCGCTCCGAAGTGCGGCAGCGAGACCGCTCGGGGTCTGACCCCTTTCGGTCTCGCCTAGCGGCGCGTGGCCTTGTCGGCCTTCTTCGCGGCCTTGCGGCGCTCGGCGCGATGCTTCGCTTGCACGATGCGCTTGTGCCGAACGCGACTCTGCTTGTTCTTGCTGCGGGCCATGTCATCTCCGTTTCGCGCGCGGGGGGAGCCGCGGGTGCGAGGTTGTTTAGGCCACGCGCCCGCGCGGGTCGAGGCCGCGGGGCGCCGCTTGCCTAAACCGAGAGCGGCGCGGGGGAATGCGCCTTCGCACCCACGTCGCGCCAGCCCACGCGCATCGGAACGCGCGGTTCCCCGCGTCAGAACCGCGATGCGCTGAGCTTCACGTCCGCATGCGCCCACGCCTGCGCGAAGCCACGCTCCGCCCACGCGGCCTGCTCCGCCTTGCCCTGCGCGTCCAGCGATTGCGCGAGCCCGAACAGCGACCAGCCGTTCTTCGGGTACTGCTCGAGGTCCTTGCGATAAACGGCCTCGGCCTCCGCGGCGCGGCCGGCCTGTAACAACACCGCGCCGAGCGCTTGGCGCGTCGGCATGTACCAAGGCGGCGGCTCGGTGTAGGGCAGCGCATCCTGCGCCGCGACGGCCGCTTCGATCGATTCGATCGCGCTGGCCGCGTCGCCGTTCGCGGCGGCGATCTCGCCCGCGAGGTGATCGCTCGCGAGGCCGAGCAGCGTCGCCGCGTTCACAAACCCGCCGCCCACCATGGTCTTCTCAGCAGCGGGCAGCTCGGCGGCGGCTTCGACCGCGGCGAGTTCTGTTTCCGCGCCTGCGGTGTTGCCGAGCCGCGCCTGCGCGAGGCCGCGCGCATAATGCCAGAGGCCGCCCTGATAGATGCGCCCCGCTGGCGGCGCGGGCTCCGCGAGCACCGCGTCCCAGCGCCCGAAGCGCGCCAGCGTGAGCACCGGAATCGGCAGGTAATCCTCGACTGGCGGGAACGCCGCGAGCTGCGGCTCGACGATCGACGCGAGCCGCCTCGCCTCCGCGAGCGCGCGCTCGCTCTCGCCTTGCGCCGACGCCGCGGCCCAGATGAAGTGCACGTTGTGCGGGTAGTAGAGCGCGCCGTAGACCGGGTAGTTGTTGGGTCCGCACAGCGCGAACAGCGCTTCGTCGGCACTGACGCCGGCGATGTTCGCGGTGACGGCGTCCTGATAGCGGCCGACCCGGTAGTAAATATGACTTGGCATGTGCACCAAGTGCCCCGCGTCGGGCGCGAGTCTCAGCAGCCGATCCGCGGCTGCCTCCGCCTTCTCAGGCGCGGGCAGCTCCACGAGATGGATGTAGTAGTGGTTGGCGCCCAGGTGCGCGGGCTCGCGCGCGAGCGCCCATTCCAGGTAATCGACCGCCGTGGGTGTGAGTTCGCGCGGAGCGAGCTTCTCGTCCCAGTAACTCCACGGCGTCACATCCATGATCGCCTCGGCTGCGAGCACCGCGACATCCACGTTCTCCGGGTGCTTCGCGCGCAGCGCGATCATCGCGTCGGCATAGGCGCGATCGAGAGCAGCGCGGTCGACCGGCGCATCGGCGGCATAACGCTTCGCGAGCGCGGCGATCAGATCCTGCTCGAGCGGGCTCGCGTGCGACGCGCGCGCCTCGGCCTCTTGCAGCGCGGCCCACGCAAGCACCGCCGCGTCCGCTCCCATCGGCATATTGATGTTGGGGCCAAGGGCGAGAGCGACACCCCAAGAACAGATCGCGCAGTTCGGGTCGAGCTTCGCCGCGTGCGCGAAATCGCGAATCGCCTTGGCGTGGTTGAAGCCGTAGGTCTGTGCGAGGCCTTGATCGAAGTAGGTCTGCGTGAGCGGAACCGAAGTCTTGATCGCGAAGTGGTGCGAGCCGAGGCCGGTGAATAGGGGCGGGGCGTCGCTCGGCGATTTCGCTGCGGCCGCTGCGGGCGTCTGTGCAACCGCAGGCGTAGTGCCCGCACCGCCGGAACCCGTGCACGCGACGCCCGCGAGCAGCGCGCCCGCCAGCAACTTGTGAGCGAACCGCGAACCCCGATGCGTCATGGCTTCTTCTCCCTGCTTCGACCCGCGCGCATTCTGCACCGGTCGTTGCGCCCAGAGCCAGGCCTTTCTCCGCGCGCGCGGCTCGGCCAACATACGCGGCCATGAGCACGCCCACTTCGCCCGAACAGCACATCGTCGCCGTGATCGGCGGCGCCACCGCCGGCGCCGAGGTGGCGAGCCGCCTCGCCGAAGCCGGCATCCGCGTCGTCGTCTTCGAGATGAACCCGCGCCCGTTCGGCAAGATCGAGGACGGCTTGCCGCGCTGGCACGAGGGCCTGCGGCACAAGGAGTACGAGGTGATCGGCGAGAAGCTCGGGCGCGCCGGCGTCGAGTTTGTCCCGAACACCAAGATCGGCCGCGACATCTCGTTCGAGGCGCTGGCCCGCGAGTGGGGCTTCTCGGCGGTGATCCTCGCCAATGGCGCCTGGCGCGATCGCCCACTGCCGATCGACGGCGCCGATCAGTACATCGGCAGAGGCCTGACTTATCAGAACCCGTTCATCATCTGGTTCAACCACTGCGAAGAAAAGGATTATGCGGGCGAACGCTTCCTGCCCGAGGACGGCGCGCTCGTGGTCGGCGGCGGGCTCGCCTCGATCGACGTGGTGAAGGTGTTCATGCTCGAGACCACGCGCGCGAAGCTGCGCGAGCGCGGCATCGAGCAGGACATGATCGAGCTCGAGGTGAAGGGCATCCCGCGAAGCCTCGAGAAGCACGGGCTCGAGTGGGCGGATCTCGGCCTCGCTGGCTGCACGCTCTTCTACCGCCGCCGCCCCGAGGACATGCCGCTCGCCGAGATTCCCGACGGCGTAGACGAGAAGCGCAAGGAGAAGATTCTCGGCGCGCGCAAGCGACTGCTCGAAAAGGCGCAAGAGAAATACGGCTTCCACGTCGAGGCGCTGGCGGCGCCGGAGGCGCTGGTCGTTGAGAGTGGAAGAGTCGTTGGGCTGAAGCTGCGCCGCACCAAGTTCGAGAACGGCAAGCTCGTCTCGACCGACGAAGTCTTCGAGCGCCGCGGCCCCTACGTGGTCAGCTCGATCGGCAGCATTCCCGAGGCAATCCCGGGCATCGGCACCAAGGGCGAGTTGTTCGCCTTCACCGACTGGGACCTCGGCCGCATCGACGGCTACCCGAACGTGTTCTCGGTGGGCAACGTTGTTACGGGCAAAGGCAACATCGTCGCCTCGCGCAAGCACGCCTCCGAGGTGTACGACGCCGCCATCGCGTCGTTCCTCGGTGTGGCGGAAGACGGCCACCAAGCCGAGGCCGCGCTCGCGGGCGGCGCGGCGGACGTGGCCGGCGCGCAGGCCGCGAAGATCGCGACGGCAATCGGCCACGCAGCCGCGCCAACGGCGAGCACCGTGGAAGCGATTCTCGGCAAAGTGCGCGAGCGGCAGCGCGCCGTCGGCTACACCGGCGACGTGAAGAGCTGGCTCGAGCGCGTCACTCCGCCGGGCTTCGCGTAGGAATTGGGAGCCGGCACAGCATGCAACTCAAGTACGGCTGCAATCCGCATCAGAACTTCGCGTCGATCGACCCGCTCGATCCCGCGCACTCGCCGATCCGCGTGCTGAACGGCACGCCGTCGTACATCAACTTCCTCGACGCGCTGAACGCCTGGCAACTCGTGCGCGAGGCCCGCATCGCAACCGGCCTCGCAGCGGCCGCGTCCTTCAAGCACGTCTCACCGGCAGGCGCAGCCGTCGCGGTGCCGCTCTCGCCCGAACTCGCGCGCGCCTACGAAGTCGAGGGCAAAGAACTGACGCCCGCCGCGCTCGCCTACGTGCGCGCGCGCGGCGCCGACCCGAAGTGCTCCTTCGGCGATTTCGCCGCGCTCTCCGACGTAGTAGACGTCGCGACCGCCGAGTTCCTGAAGGGCGTCGTCTCCGACGGCATCGTCGCCCCCGGCTTCGAACCCGCCGCACTCGAGATCCTGAAAGCCAAGAAGAACGGCGCGTTCATCGTGATCGAAGCCGACACCGCGTTCAGCGCACCAAAGCGCGAGAGCCGCGAAGTCTTTGGCATGCAGATGGTGCAAGACCGCAACGACCACCAGCTGACGTCCGCCGAACTCGCCGAGGTGGTGTGCGGCACGCTCACGCCCGAAGCGAAGCGAGACCTGCTGTTAGGGCTCGTCGCGATCAAGTACACCCAGTCGAACTCGGTCGGCTACGCGCTCGGCGGCCAGACGATCGGCATCGGCGCAGGCCAACAATCGCGCGTCGACTGCACCAAGCTCGCCGGCGCCAAGGCGGACTTATGGTGGCTCGGCACGCACCCGAAGGTGCTCGGGCTGCGCTTCAAGAAGGGCGTCAAGAAGCAAGACCGCATCAACTGGCGCGTGCGATACATCGAGGGCGACCTAACACGCTTTGAGGAAGCAGCGCTGCGCGAAGCGCTCGACGCACCCCTCGATCTGCTGCGCGATGACGAGCGCCGCGAATGGATCAAACGGCTGACGGGTGTGTGCTTGGTGTCCGACGGCTTCATTCCGTTCCGCGACAACATCGATCACGCCAGCAAGCACGGAGTTTCGTTCATCGCGGAGCCGGGCGGGTCGACGCGAGACAAGGATGTCGAGGACGCGTGCCGCGAGTACGGCATTGCTCTGGTGCATACGAAGCTCAGACTGTTTCATCACTGAGCGGAGTTGAGCGCGAAGGGCATCGAGAAGCGGCGGGGCCGGGGGTGGCCGCTTCGCTCCATGGCTCGCGCGTCCTTCACGGTGTTACGGGACGCGGAGTTCCGGAGCCCTTCGGTCTAGTGGCTTTACCTGCTCCGCTTTACTTCCGCTCCGCGGCCACCCCCGACCCCGCCGCGCGTGATTTGGTGACTACTAAGAGGGGAACGCGAATCCAGAGCGCCGTCGAGGCGCTCTGGATTCGTTAGGGCGTCGCGCACGCGCCGCCGGGTTGCCGAAGCAGGCGCGAAGAAATCGGCGTGGCGGGATCCCGCTCGAGCAGGCGGTTCGTGAACTCCTGATTCCGTTTTGGACGGCACCACGGGTCAAAGAGCGACGCCGATTTCGTCATCGCGATGAGCTGCGCGACTCCCTCGCGTGTGAGCTCGGAAGGCGCTCGACGAAAATACGTATCCGCTGCCGCGTCGAGTCCGATGACGCCTCGACCGAAATAGCCGCGCTCGAGGACGGTCGCGAGAGCCTGCTCGGCGGACCAGTGGCGCGTCACCCAGACAGTCGCGGCAACGCTCGTCGCGTGATGCGCGGCCATGTTCTGGGGACGCGGCAACATCTGCTTCGCGACAAAGCCCGCGACTTGCAACTCGCAGTCCGCGATGTGGAACCAGATCGAGTAGACGTTCAGCGGCTCGAACACCGGTCGCTCGTCGCAGCCGAGGCTCCGCGCCACCAGATCGATCGCGGCAGGCGAAAATCTCTCAGGCGCGCCCGGAACGATCGCGGTGTCGGCGAGCCGAACGAAATGCAGATACGCCGCGAGCGGCGCCAGCAAAATCGCGGCGGCTAGCACGCCTCCAGCCCCGACTGCAATCCGAAGCCAACGCATCCCGCGTCACCTCAATAGAAGAGTGTCCTCCGCGGGGTTCGATACCCCGCGGAGGGCACCTCGCTCCATTAACAGACTTCGACGTGACCTCCCCGCGAGCTCTGGGCGGGGGCGGGGCCGCGGAGCGGAAGTAAAGCGGAGCAGGCAAGTCCGCTAAATCGAAGAGCTCTGGCACTCAGCGCAGCGGGACACCGTGAAAGACGCGCGAGCCATGAAGCGAAGCGGCCCCGCCCCCGCCCAGCGCTCGCGGGTCCGGCTTCCGGTTCCGCTCGCCGCCGATGGCATCGAGGCTCTCGACGTCCTCAGTTCTCAATAAATCCCTTGAGCAGCTTGCTCCGGCTCGGGTGCCGCAGCTTGCGCAGCGCCTTCGCCTCGATCTGCCGAATCCGCTCGCGCGTCACCTCGAAATCCTGCCCCACTTCTTCGAGCGTGTGGTTCGAGCTGTCGCCGATGCCAAAGCGCATCTGCAGCACGCGCGCTTCGCGATCGGAGAGGGTTTCGAGCACGCGCCGCGTCTGATCGCTGAGGCTCTGCTCGAGCACGGCGTCGGCCGGGCTGACGGCGTTCTTGTCTTCCACGAAATCGCCGAGGCTCGAATCTTCCTCTTCGCCCACCGGCGTTTCGAGGCTGATCGGCTCCTTCGCGATCTTCAGCACCATGCGCACTTTTTCGAGCGGCATCTCGAGATGCACGGCGAGTTCCTCGGGCGTGGGCTCGCGGCCGAGCACCTGCACGAGCGATTTGGTCGAGCGCCCGATCTTGTTGAGGGTCTCGATCATGTGCACCGGGATGCGGATCGTGCGCGCCTGGTCGGCGATCGCGCGCGTGATGGCCTGGCGGATCCACCAGGTGGCATAGGTCGAGAACTTGTAGCCGCGCCGCCACTCGAACTTCTCGACGGCGCGCATCAAGCCGATGTTGCCTTCTTGGATCAGGTCGAGGAATAACAAGCCGCGGTTCGTGTATTTCTTCGCGATCGAGACCACGAGCCGCAGGTTCGCTTCGGTGAGTTCGCACTTCGCGCGGTGCGCCTCTTCCTTCGCGATGGCGTGCTCTCGCAAACCGCGGCGCAGCGCGTCGCGGCTCATCTTCGCGTCGCACTCGAGCGAGCGCAGTGCGGCGTCGATCGCCGCGACGTTCGCCTCGGTTTCGGCAATTCGCTCGGCGTCGCCGCCGAGCCGCACGAGCGCTTCGCGCGCGATGCGGCTCTTCTTGCGGGTGAGCGGCGCCAGTTCGCACAGCTGCGCGGCCGTAACACCGAGCGGGCGCGCGAGCTTGTCGGCGGCGGCCTCGTGCTGGAGCGCTTGGTCCGCGCACTCGCGCACGCGGTCGCTCACGTCGGTGAAGCGCGCTTTCGCAACGCGCTGTTCGATCAACAGATCGACCATCTCGCGGTAGAGCGCGCCTGTTTCGTCTTCGAGCCGCGTGCGCGTCTCGGCGCCGGTGCGGCTGTTTGTGATCGCGGCTTCGCGCTTGCCCGCCTCGCCGAGCAGCCGGCGAACTCTGATTGCGGCGTCGAGCAGCGCTTGCTTTCGCAGCTCGGGATCCTCGGTCGATTCCTCGTCGTCGAGCCCCGCCAGCATGCGCTGCGGCTCGAGTCTCCCGCGGCGCAGTTCGTCGACCATTTCGAGAAAGCTGCGCATGCCGAGTGGCGTGCCGAGCGTCGCGTAGAGCATGCGGTGCTCGCCGGCCTCGATGCGCTGCGCCAGCAAAACCTCGCCTTCGCGCGTGAGCAGCGAGACTTGCCCCATCTCGCGCAAGTAGACGCGCACCGGATCGTTACTGCCGCCTTCATCCGCTGTGGTGACGACGCGCGCGGCACGCACCCGCTGCACTTCGGTCGGCGAGCCCACGATCGCGATGTGGTTCTCGCCGAAGATCGCCATTACTTCTTCGAGCTGCGCGGCCGAGAGCGCCTGGCCGCCGAACGCGCCCTTCACGTCGTGCACGGTGAGGTAGCCCTTGCGGCGGCCGACATTGAGCAGGCGCTGCACCGATTGCTGCGCTTGCGTCACGCGCTCGAGCTGCACGCCGACGCGACCGCGCACGCCGGCGGTGGCCTGTGCGTCGGCGGCTTCGCCTGTAATTAGGGCGGTCGGTTCGTTCGAGAAAGGGCCGTTCTTCCGGGTGGAGGGGCGGCGGCTTCCGGGTGCGGTCGAAGTCATTGGGGGACTCCTTCGATGTCTGCGGCAACGTGGAACGGGCGCCAGGGGTTAGCCCGGCGGGGAACCTCGAGCAGCACGGCGCTGATCGAGCTCGAGCTGCTTCAAGGTGATCAGTTCTTCGGAAGGGGCACTGCCCAGGATCACGCTCTGGGTCAGTGCGCGAGAACGGCTGCGCTGCTGGTCGCGCGAGAGCCACGCGAGTTCATCGCCGAGAATGCGTGCGGCGACGTTCGCGTCTTCGAGGTCGGGGCGCGCTTCGCTCGCGAGCGCGACGAAACGGCTGCGGCGTGCGCCTTCGAGCGCATCGACGAGCGCCGCGGGGTCGCTGCCTGCCAGAGCGATCGCATGCACTTCGCATGCGAGCGCGCGCGAGTCGTCGTCCGGCGCGAGCGCTTCGAGCAGCGCGGCGGTGACGCGCGCGGCGCAAGCGGGGTGATCGACGAGAATGCGCAGCACGTCGGCGAAGTGCCGCTCGGCGGCCGAGAGTTTGCGCGGCGGGAGTGTCGGCGCACTTTCATCGCTGCGCTGGTGGCTGCCCATGCGCTCCTTGCGCACCGCAGCCTCGACATCGCGCGCATCTGCGTTCGTCGCGAGCGCGAGCCGGCGCGTGAACTCGCCGCGCTCCACCGGGTCGGTCACGCGTGCGAGCAGCGGCGCCACGGCGGCGACGGCATCGGCGCGTTGATAAGGCGACGCGACGCCCGCGGCGGCCGCCCGCCGAATCGCGAGATCGAGCGCCGGCGGCGCCGTATCGACGAGTCTCTGCAGCGCCTCGGCGCCGTGCTCGGCGAGGTATTCGTCGGGATCGAGCCCGCCTGGAATCGTCGCCGCCGCGATGCGCAGGCCGAGCGGTAAGAGCGTCTCGAGCGAGCGCAGCATTGCGCGTTGCCCAGCCTCGTCGCCGTCGAAGAACATCACCACGCTCTGCACGCGGCGCCGCAGCGCGCGCGCGTGATCTTCGCTGAGCGCGGTGCCGCAGGTCGCGAGCGCTTCACCAACGCCGCCGCGATCCATCGCGACGCGATCGAAGTAGCCCTCGACGATGACCACGCGCTCCTTCGTGCGCAGCGCCTCGAGTGCGTGCGGGAAGCCGTAGAACGCTTCGCGCTTGCGATAGATCGGGCTCTCGGGCGTGTTCAAATACTTCGGCTCTTGGTCCTTCGCGAGCGCGCGCCCGCCGAAGCCGAGCACTCGGCCGCGCGCATCTTCGATCGGGAACACGACGCGGCCGCGCAGCAAGTCGTAGTGCCCGCCGCCGCGCTCGCGCGCCCGTAACAAGCCGGCGCGCTCCGCCGCTTCTGGCGCGATCTGCTCTTTGCGCAGCGCCGTGCCGAGCGCGTCCCAGCTATCGGGCGCGAAACCGATGCCGTAGCGCGCGATGTCGGCGCCGCTGAGGCCGCGCTTCGTGAGATACGCGCGCGTGTCCGCGCCTTCCGGCCCGAGCAGACGCGCTTGATAAAATGCCTTGGCGAGCTTGTTCGCGCGGTAGATCTCGTCGAGTTGGCTGCGCTCGGGGCCGTCATACGAATCCGGCACCTCGATGCCGACGTCGGCGGCGAGCGAGCGAACCGCCTCGGGGAACGTCAGCCCGTCGTGCTTCATCAGGAAGCCGTAAGCGTTGCCGCCTTCACCGCAGCCGAAGCAGTGATAAGTGCCGCGGTCGGGGCTCACGATGAACGACGGCGTCTTCTCGTGGTGGAAGGGACAGAGGCCCTTCCAGGTGCGGCCGGCCTTTTTGAGGCCGACATGCCGTCCGACCAGGTCGACGATGTCGACCCGGTCGCGAATGGCATTCAGCGTGTCCGCGGGGATTCGGCTCATCGCTCTAGCCCCCGGTGGTGCGCTCGCTAGCGCGCCATCCGCTTCAACTTCTTCGCCGCCCGCTTGCGAGCCGCGGCTTCCTTCTTCTTCCGGCGCACGCTCGGCTTGTCGAAGTACTCGCGGCGGCGGAGCTCAGTCAGAACTCCCGCCTTTTCCACGGTCTTCTTGAAGCGCTTCATCGCGATTTCGAAAGGCTCGTTGTCTCGTACCTTGATGACGGGCATTCGCCCTCCTGAATCTCTAAGCAGCGCTCACGCGCTGCGAGTTCGTTGACGAACGCGCTACCGAAAACGCGTCCACGAAAACTTCGGCGGACGCCTCACCCTGCGTCGCCCGCAGAGGTTGTGGCCGAAAGCTTCGCGAGGTGGCGCGAGAATTAACGCGACCCGACCCGAACACAGCCGTGCGGGAAGACGAGAAACTGAGGGAATTCGCGGGGTTCGGGATCATGGGCGCGGGGCGAGCAAGCTAGCGCACGATTTTTCGGGGCGGAAGCGAGGGGGCGCGAAATTTGTTGACCTCGCCGAGCGCGAACGCTGTCCGCCTCGCGCCGCGGGTTCGCTACGGGCGCAGGCGCACAGCAATCCCGAGTTCGCGTAGCCGTTGTTTCACCGAGCCCACCGTCTGTTCCTTGAAATGAAAGATCGAGGCGGCGAGTGCCGCCTGCGCGTGGCCGCCGGTTGGGCCGTCGTCGAGGGCGGCGGCCAGGGATTCGGGCGTACCGCCGCCCCCGGAGGCGATCACTGGGATCGAGACCGCGTCGGCGACGGCGCGCACGAGCTCGAGGTCGTAGCCGGCCTTGGTGCCGTCGCGGTCCATGCTTGTGAGCAGGATCTCGCCGCCGCCGGCAGCCGCCATGCGCACCGCCCAGGCGACCGCGTCGATGCCCGTAGGCCGCCGCCCGCCGTGCGTGAACACCTCGAAGCGCGGCTGCTCGGTGAGGCGGTCGCCGTGCGTGTTCGCGCGCTCGGCAGCGCGGGCGCGGAACGCCTCCGGATCCGTGATGCGCTTGGCGTCGATCGCGATTACCAGGTTCGCGCTGCCGATCTTGAGCGCGGCCTCGGCGACCAAATCCGGGTTCTGCACCGCGGCGGTCATGATCGACGTCTTGTCCGCGCCGGCGTTCAACAAGTCCCGGATGTCCTGCACCGAGCGCACGCCGCCGCCCACGCAGAGCGGCATGAAGACGCTCTCGGCCGTGCGCGCGACCACGTCGAACAGCGTGCGGCGCCCTTCATGACTGGCGCTGATATCGAGGAACGTGATCTCGTCCGCCTCCTGTTCGTCGTACATGCGCGCCACTTCGACCGGATCCCCCGCGTCCACGTGGTCGACGTACTGCACGCCCTTCACGACGCGGCCGCGATCGACATCGAGGCACGGAATGATGCGCTTCAGGAGCACGCGATCTCCTGCGCCGCCGCGAGATCGACGGCGCCGGTGTACAGAGCCCGGCCGACGATCAGGCCCGCGACGCCGCTCGCGCGCGCAGCCTGCACGTCGGCGAGCGAGCCGACGCCGCCAGAGGCGATCACCGGGATCGAGATCGCGCGCGCGAGCGCCACGGTTTCCGCGAGGTTCGGGCCTGCGCCGGTGCCATCGCGCGCGATGTCGGTGTAGATGATCGCGGCGACGCCGGCGTCCTCGAAGCGCTGCGCGAGTGTTAGGGCGTCGGTCGCGCTCGTCTCGAGCCAGCCTTGCACGGCGACTCTGCCGCCGCGCGCGTCGATCCCCACGCCGATGCGGCCGGGAAAACGCCGCGCGGCCTCGCGCACGAGTTCGGGATCGCGCAGCGCCGCGGTCCCGAGGATCGCGCGCTCGACTCCGAGAGCGAGCCAGGTCTCGACGCTCGCGAGCGTGCGAATACCGCCGCCGAGTTCGAGCGGGATGCCTTGCGTGGCCGCGAGAATCCCGCGCACGGCCGCGGTGTTCACCGGCTCGCCGCGTTTCGCACCGTCGAGGTCGACGACGTGCAGGCGCTGGATGCGCAGCGCCGCGAAACGCGCCGCAACTGCCGCGGGATCCGCGTCGTACACGGTGGCCGCCTCGTAGCGCCCCTGCGTGAGGCGCACGCACTTCCCGCCTAATAGATCGATGGCGGGGATCAGCTCGAACGCGCTCATCGCTTGCGCCCCGCGGTCTCCTTAGACCCCTTCGGCCCGGTGGGCAGCGCGTTCACGATTTCCTGCGCTCCCCAGCGCGCGAGCTCCTCCGCCGTGAGCCAACGCGTGCCCGCGCCGGGGTAGCGGCCTGCGCGCAACACATTGTCGCCGAGCGGCTGCTGACGTTCGTCGAACTCGCCGCTCCAGAGCGTGCGCCCGTTCGGCGCGCCCTGCAGCGTGACGCGAAAGCCGACCGCGGCCGCCTCGAAGGTTCCGTAGGCCTCGCCCTCGCGTTCTTCCCAGCGCGTGAGATCGCCGAGCACGATCGCATCGACGCCGTGCTTCTCGGCGAGCACCTGCGCCGCGCGCCGCGCCGGGTCCGCCTCCGCGAGCGTCGCGGCAACGTCTTCGGGCGCGATCACTTCGAGGCCCCGCGCGGCGAGCGCTTCCGCGACATAGCGAGATACGAGCTGTGCAGCGACGCGCGGCTGCACGCCGCCCTCGTTGGCGCGCACGAGCGGGGATACTCCGAACGGCAGCACCGCGATGCGGTGCAGCGGCGCGTCGAGATCCGCGAGCGCGGGCCGCGCTTCGCCCGCGACGGTGGGCGTGCACGCGCTCGCGGCGAACAGCGCGAACGCGGCGACCGCGCCCCCAATGGCTCGCGGGGCGCGCCTCATGATGCGCGCAGCCATGCCGCGAACGCATCGAGCAGGCGCTTGCCCGCGGCTTGGCTCTTCTCCGGGTGGAACTGCACCGCGAACACGTTGTCGCGCGCGACGGCGCTGATGAACGCGCCGGCATAATCAGTCGTGCCGACCACGTCGCGCGCCTCCGCGCCGACCGCGCGGTACGAGTGCACGAAGTAGTAAACGTCGTCGCTCGGGAGCTGCGCGAGCAGCGGGTGCGAGCCGCTCCACTTCACCGAGTTCCAGCCGATGTGCGGAACGTGCAGCGGGTGATTCAGGGGAAATCGCTCGACGCGGCCAGGGAGCACACCGAGGCCCGCCGTCGAGCCGTGCTCGTCGCTCGATTCGAATAACACCTGAAGGCCGAGACAGAGCCCGAGGTAAGGCGTCCCGCCCACAATCGCCTCGCGCACCGCGTCGCCGAGGCCCGTGGCGCGCAGCCTCGCCATTGCGTCTGCGAACGCGCCCACCCCGGGCAACACGATCGCGTCGAAGGCGCGCAGCGCCGCCGCATCCGACACGACCTCTACCGCGAGCGCCGAGCGCTCCAGCGCCTTCGCGACGCTGCGCAAATTGCCGGCGCCGTAATCGACGACGGCCACGCGGGGGGAGGAGGCGACCATGGGCCGCAGACACTACCGATCCGCGCCCGCCTCGCCGCGCTGAGCGCACCCTCCTCGATGCCGCCCCGCGCCATCCGCGATGACCGACCGACCTCGCGGACGAAACGCCTCCAACCCAAGGCGCGAGGCTGCAAGCGAAACGCACAGCGAGGCGGAGTCTGCGGAGCCGAGCGAAGTCAACGAGGAAGACTTCGTCCTCGCGCGCTTCGCGCGGGGACGAAGCGAGCGGCCTAGAGCGCGCCCTTCACAGACGGAAAATCACTCACGCGCGGATCGATCTCGACCGCGACCCGCAGCGCGCGCGCGAGCCCCTTGAAGATCGCCTCGACACCGTGATGCGGGCTCATGCCGTAACGCAACTCAATGTGCAGATCGAGGCCGGCGTTCTGCGCGAACGCGTACAGGAAATCCTCGACCAGCGAGACATCGAAACTGCCGACGCGATCGTTCGCGAGCGCAACGCGGTAGACGAGGAACGGGCGATTCGAGACGTCCACCGCGACATCGGCGCGCGCCTCTGCCATCGGCAGCGATTGCTGGCCGTAGCGGCGAATCCCGCGCGCGTCGCCGAGCGCCTTGCGCAGCGCTTGGCCGAGCGCGATGCCGACATCTTCGACCGTGTGGTGCAGATCGACCGCGAGATCGCCTTGCGCGTGCAGCGTGAGGTCGAAGAGTCCGTGTTTCGCGAACGACTCGAGCATGTGGTCGAAGAACGGAATGCCGGTCGAGACGTCGTAAGCGCCGGTGCCGTCGATCGCGAAGTCGAGGCGGATCTCCGTCTCGCGCGTCTTGCGCTCGATCTTCGCTTTCCGAATCGAATCACTCACGTCCGTTGCCTCGCCGCGCTCGCCTACCAATCGAGTTCGGTTTCCGTGCCCGCCTCGCGCGCCGCTTCGCGCTCGCGGCGCGCCTTGCGGATCTTCGCGAGCCGCAGCTCGACCGAAACACCGTGGCCCGTGAAGCCCTCGAGGTTCGCGAGCCGAATCACGTCGGCGCCGAGCTCGCGCAGCTTCGGCGGCTCGAAGCGCACGAACGCGGTGCGCTTCAGGAAATCGTCCACGCCGAGCGGCGAGAAGAAGCGCGCGGTGCCGCCGGTGGGCAGCACGTGATTAGGTCCGGCGAGATAGTCGCCAACCGCAACCGGCGTGTAGTGGCCGAGGAACACCGTGCCGGCATTCTTGACGCGCTTCAGCTGCGCCTCCGCGTCGTCGGTCGCGATCACGAGATGCTCAGGCGCATAACGATTCGCCAGTTCGAAGGCGTGATCGATGTCTTTCGCCACAACGCACGCGCCGTTCGCGAGCGCCGCACGCGCGATCTTCTCGCGCGAGAGATCCTTCAGCTGCTTCTCGATCTGCTCCTGCACTTTCAGCGCGATCGCTTTCACGGTCGTAATCAGAATCGCGCTCGCGCCCTCTTCGTGTTCCGCCTGCGAGAGCAGGTCCGCCGCCACCCACGACGGCGTCGAGCTCTTGTCGGCGATCACCAGGACTTCGGTCGCGCCGGCTTCACTGTCGATCGCGACCTCGCCGAACACGAGCCTCTTGGCGTACTGCACGTAGGCGTTGCCGGGGCCAACGATCTTGTCGACGCGCGGCACGCTCTGGGTGCCGAACGCGAGCGCGGCGATGGCTTGCGCGCCGCCCACGCGGAACACGCGGTGCACGCCAGCGACGCGCGCGGCCATCAGCACTTCGTCGCGAATCTCGCCGTCCTTGCCGGGCGGCGTGACCATGATGATCTCGGGAACCTCGACCACCGAGGCCGGCACGGCGTTCATGATCACCGTCGACGGGTAGCTGGCCTTGCCGCCGGGCACGTAAATGCCGACGCGCTCGAGCGGGCGCACTTTGTGGCCCATCAGGGCGCCGCCCTCTTCGCGCATCTCCCAACTCGACGGAATGCGCTTGCGATGAAACTCGCGCACGCGCATTGCGCTCTTTCCGAGCGCCGCGCGATCCGCCGGCGGCACGCGGTCGCAGGCCGCGTCCCATTCTTTCTTGTGGACCTCGAGTCTCTCGAGGATCGCGCCATCGAACTTCTTCGTCAGCGCGAACAGTTCCGCGTCGCCGTTCTCGCGCACGTCGGCGACGATCTTGCGGACCGTCTTCTCGACCGACTCTTCTTGCGCCGCACGGCGATTGCACAGCTTGTTAAAGGCGCGCTCGAAGCCGGCCTCGCCTGCTTGCAGAAACGCCATCCCGCCCTTGGTTCCGCTCGACTTGGCCATTAGGCCTCCCCTGTTACGCGACAACGCGCCGTCACGACGCGCGGCCGCCCCCCGAGATCGCGGTGCAGCTTCGGCCCTTCGTAGCCGCCCCGCTCTAGGCATTGTGTCATTTCATCCGCCTGCTCGGGAGAGAGCTCCAGCGCGAGCAGCCCTCCCGGCGCAAGGAACATTGGCGCTTCACAAATGATTTTGCGCAGCAACGCGCCGCCGTCGGGGCCCGCGTAAAGCGCGGCGCGAGGTTCGTGCGCGAGTTCAGGCGCGAGCGAGCCGGCCTCGGCTTCCGCCAAATACGGCGGGTTCGAGACGATCACGTCGAAGCGCTCGCCCAGTACGGAGGCGAAGCCGTCGCCTGCGACGAAGCGCACGCGGTCGGCCAGACCGTGCGTCGTGGCGTTGCGCTCAGCGACCGCGAGCGCCGCAGGCGAGATGTCGCCCGCGACCACGCGCAGCTTCGGTCGCTCCTTCGCGAGCGCGAGCGCAATTGCGCCCGAGCCGGTGCCGAGATCGAACGCGGTCGACTCCGCCTCTACGTCGGGGAGTTCCGCGAGCACCGCCTCGACGAGCGTCTCGGTCTCGGGCCGCGGCACGAGCACATCCGGCGTCACCGCGAGCGTCAGCGACCAGAACTCGCGCACGCCCGTCAGGTACGCGACCGGCACGCGCTCCTCGGCGCGCCGCTTCACCAGTTCGCGGAAACGCGTGCGCTCCTCGGGCAGCACTGGCTTCTCGAAGTCGAGGTAGAGCCGCAGGCGGTCGCTGCCGAGCGCGAAGCCGAGCAGGATCTCCGCATCGAGCCGCGCCGTGTCGATGCCCTTCGCGCGGAAATAATCCGTCGTCCAGCGCAGCAACTCGAGCACGCTCCAGCGCTTCTCCGTCACGCGGCGCGCCCTTCATTCGCGAGCGCCTTCTCGCGCTCGCCGGCCATGAAGGCGGCGACGCCGTCGAGCAGCTCCTCGACGTCGCCTTCCATCACGCGATCGAGCTGGTGCAGCGTGATGCCCGCGCGGTGATCGGTGATGCGATTCTGCGGGTAGTTGTATGTCCTGATTTTCTCGCTGCGGTCGCCGCTGCCGACTTGCAGCTTCCGTTCGGTCGCGCGCTCCGCATTTTTGCGATCCGTCTCTGCCTCGAGCAGCCGCGAGCGCAGCACCTTCAGCGCCTTCGCCTTGTTCTTGTGCTGGCTCTTCTCGTCCTGACACGAGACCACGACGCCGGTCGGGATGTGCGTCACGCGCACTGCGGAATCGGTCGTGTTCACCGACTGCCCGCCTGGGCCGCCGGAGCGGAACACATCGATGCGCAGATCCGCCGGCACGATCACGATGTCCACCTCTTCCGCTTCGGGCAGCACGGCCACGGTGATGGTCGAGGTGTGGATGCGGCCGGCGCTCTCGGTGGCCGGCACGCGCTGCACGCGGTGCACGCCGCGCTCGTACTTGAGGCGCCCGAAAACCTCCTTGCCCGAAATGCCGACGATGATCTCCTTCATGCCACCGCTGCCCGTCTCGGAGATCGAGAGCGGCTCGATCTTCCAGCGTTTCGCCTCGGCGTAGCGCGTGTACATGCGGAACAAGTCCGCCGCGAAGAGCGCGGCCTCCTCGCCGCCGGTGCCCGCGCGGATTTCGAGGATCGCGTCGCGCTCGTCGGTCGGATCCTTCGGGATCAGCAGCTTGCGGATTTCTTGGATGAGCGCGTCGCGCCGCGCTTCGAGTTCGGGCAGTTCGGCCTGCGCGAGCGCCGACATCTCGGGATCGGAGTCGCCCGCCATCTCTTTGGCGTCGGCGATGCCTTCGAGGGTCTTCCGGTAGATGACGCCCGCCTCGAGCACCGGCCGCAAGTCCGAGAGTTCCTTGCCGACCTTGGCGAGCTCGCCCTGCTTTTGGCGCGTGGACGGGTCGGCGAGGCGCGTTTCGAGGGTGCCAATGCGCACCTCGATTTCGCGAATGCGCTCGAGCCAGTCAGTCTGCGGCTGTGCCATGGGTCGATCCGGGTGCGAACGAGCCACCCCGGAGCCGGGCGGTCGCGCCGTCCTGGGGGAGGAGGCGGCGCAGAGAGGCAAGTTCGCGGATCGGCCGAGGTGCCGCAAGCGAGCGCGCCATCTGCGAAATTCGCCGGACGCGCGCGAACGCAAGCGGGCGCTCGCAAGGCGATGCTGCGTCGAGGCAGAGTCAGTCCGGCGAGCAGCGAGAACCAAAGGGGGGAGAACCCCTTAGGGCGCGCTGCGACGCGTCACGGACGGGAGTGGGGGCCGAGTTTGGGGGGTACCCAAAGAAGTA
>JANNDT010000399.1:0-2843 GCA_031387905.1 Deltaproteobacteria bacterium | reverse complement strand
CTGCGCTTGCGGCCTCGTTCGTCGTTAGGTCGCGGGCGTGGGCGGTGCGAGCCGCGGGAAGAGCGGGGTGCCCTTCGCGGTGGGCGTGCCTGGCGTGAGCGCCGGGCCGCGCACGTGCTCGATGTGCGCGCTCGCGAGCGCGTCCGGCAGGCCGAGGCGCGCGAGGATTTCCTGCGCGCTGGCGGGTAGGAACGGCGAGAGCAGCAGCGCGATCTGGCGCAGCGATTCGCACGCCCAGTAAAGCGACGTACGCACGACCGCGTCGCCGTCGGGCTGCTTCGCGGCTCTCCACGGCGCGTGGCTGTCCACGTACTGATTCACTCTCACCGAGAACGCGATGATCGCCGCGAGTGCGTCGTGGAAGCGGAGTTCGGCCATCGCCGCTTCGACGTCGGCGATCGCCACGGGCGCCGCTTCTGCGAGCCGCGCCTCGGCGTCGCCTGTTAGGGAGGGCTCGGGCACCCTCGCGTCGCAGAACTTCTCGACGAGGTTCAGCGTGCGGCTCAGCAGGTTCCCGAGATTGTTCGCGAGGTCGGCGTTCACGCGCTCGACGAGCGCCTCTTCGGTGAAGTTCGCGTCGTTGCCGAAGCTCATCTCGCGCAGCAAGAAGTAGCGCGCCTGCTCGAAGCCGTAGCGGTCGCGCAGCAGCCGCGGCGAGACCATGTTGCCGAGGCTTTTCGAGACTTTGCGCGCGTCGACGTTCCAGTAGCCGTGCACGTTCAAACGAACCGGCGGCGCGAGGCCCATCGCCTTCAACATGATCGGCCAGAAGATCGCGTGGGGCTTCAGGATGTCCTTGGCAATCAGGTGCTCGGCGACCGCCCAGCGCTCGGGGAACTTCGGATCGTCGGGAAAGCCGGCGCCGGTCAGGTATGCGATCAGCGCGTCGAACCAGACGTAACAAACGTGCTCGCGGTCAAAGGGCAGCTCGATGCCCCATTCGAGCCGCGTCTTCGGGCGCGAGATCGAGAGATCGCCGAGGCCGCTCGCATCGCGCAGCATGCCGAGCACTTCGTTGCGGTAGCGCTCGGGGCGGATGAAGCCCGGGTTCGCGTCGATGTGCGCGCGCAGCCAGTCGAAGGCGCGGCTCATCAGGAAGAAGTAGTTCGTCTCGCGCCGCCGTTCTGGCGCGCGCTCGTGATCGGCGCAGAGGCCGTTCACGAGATCGCGCTCGGTGAGGAAGCGCTCGCAGCCGACGCAATAATCACCCTCGTAGGTGCGCAGCTCGATCCAGCTCTCGGCGTGCACGCGCTGAAGCAGCGCCTGCACGTTGCGCACGTGCTCGGGGCTGGTGGTGCGCACGAAGCGGGTCGCCGCGATCCCAAGCTCAAGCCAGGTGGCCTGGAAGCTCGCGGCGATTCGGTCGACGAGCTGGCGCGGCGTCTCGCCGTTCTTCGCGGCCACCTCGACCATTTTCTCGCCGTGTTCGTCCGTGCCCGAGACCGAGAACACCTCGCGTCCGTGCAGCCGATGCCAGCGCATCAGCGTGTCGGCGAGGATCGTGGTGTAGGTGTGGCCGATGTGCGGCTCGCCGTTGGCGTAATAGATCGGCGTCGTGACGTAATACGAACCGCTCACGCGAGCGCCTCGCGCAGCGAGAGCAGCGCGCGCTCTGCGACCATCTGCGGGTTCGCGTTGCGCTGCGCGAGCGACTTGCGGCAATCGCCGAGTGCGCCGAAGGCTGCGAGCTCGCCGCTCACGTCGATGCCTTCCGCCGCGTGGCTCGCGATGCGCTCGTGCAGCCAGGCTGCGCCGACGCCGAGCAAGTGGCTCGCGTCGGCGGCGGCGATCGCGCGCGGGCCGCGGAACTCCTCGGCCCAATCCAGCAGTTCGGGCAGGGAGAGGCGCGGCAAGTTGGCGATGCGCTCGGCGAGCGCGCGCACCTCGTCGGGCGCCTCCGCGCTCGTCGGACTCGGCGCGCGCTCCACCGCGAAGTCGAGCCGCTGGCAGCGCGAGCGCACGGTTGCGAGCAGGCCCGCCGGGCTCGCGCACACCAGCACGAACGTCGTCCGCGGCGGCGGCTCTTCGATCGTTCGCAGCAGCGCGTTCTGGGCTTGCTGGTTCAGCCACTCCGCGTCCGCGATCACCGCCACGCGGCGGCCGCCCTCGACCCCCTTCAACCGGAAGACTTCCTGAAGCGCGCGCACCTGCTGGATCGAAACGCGCGTCTTGTCCTCGGCACGCTCGACCCACAGCAAATCCGGGTGCTCGCCGACGTGCCGGTAGAGCGGGCCTTTTTTCCCTTCCGCATCGAGCGCCACGGGCTCGCCTGCGCGCGAGCGCCGGCAGGCGGGGCACGCTTCGCACGGCAACTCGCCGTTCGCATCGCCGCTGCACGCGAGCGCACGCGCAAACCAGTGCGCGGTGCGCCGCGGCACATCGCCAGGGCCAGCGAACAAGTACGCGCTGTGCACGCGGCCTGCGCGCACAGCGCCGAGGAGTCGTTCGTGCGCGTCCGACATATTGGGCGCGCAGTCTAAAGACCTTCGCTCGCGTTCGCCTCGCGAGCGAAGTCGACCGGGAAGAATGCGGGCGAATAGCGCCGGGCGACTCAAGTTCGCCGTCGGCGCGCCCGATCCGGCCAGACATCCTGGGAGGGGATTCGCATGGCCTTTGGTCGCAAGTCGAGCGCGGACACACAGCCTTCGAGCGAATCGGCGGACCTCGGCGGTCTTACGGCGTTCATCGATCAGGGTTCCTCGTTCGAGGGCAAACTCTCGTTCAAGGACACCGTGCGCATCGACGGCCATTTCTCAGGACAGATCACCAGCGAGAACACGCTCGTGGTCGGCGAGACCGGCGTGATCGAAGCCAACGTGCGCTCGCAGATCGTGATCATCAGC
>JANNDT010000365.1:0-9939 GCA_031387905.1 Deltaproteobacteria bacterium | reverse complement strand
GTGCCCGGGCAGAGCACCGAGACGCCGACGCCGTGCGGCCGCATGTCTGCGCGCAACGCCTCCGACAACCCAACCACGGCGAACTTCGAGGCGTTGTAGATCCCGAGGCCGCGCATTCCGACGAGGCCGCCGACCGACGCGGGGTTGATCACGTGCGCCTCGGCGCCGTGGCGCTTCAGTTCCGGCAAGAACGTCGTGATGCCATTCACGACGCCGCCGAGATTCACTCCGAGCACCCAGTCCCAGTCGGCGTAACTCGCGCGGTCGAGCGGGCCGTCGGCGTTCACCCCGGCGTTGTTGAACAGCAGGTGCACGGCGCCGAAGCGCTCGAGCGCGGCGTCGCGCGCTTTCGCGAAGCCCGGTCGATCCGTCACGTCCAGCTGAAGCGCGAGGACCTCGGCGCCCGCGCTCGCGAGGCATTCGCGCGCGCGCTCGAGCGCCGCGGCTTCTACGTCCGCGAGGACGATGCGCGCTCCCGCTCGCGAGAACGCCTCGGCGATGCCGAACCCGATGCCGCTCGCTCCGCCGGTCACGAACGCCACCTTGCCGGCAACGGTGGTCATCTCGCGCGCTCCTCGATCCCGTCGATGTACCTCAGAATGCGCGGATCTCGATCGGAGACATAACCAGCGCGGCCGGGAGCTTGGTATCAAGGGCGGCGGAGTCCACGCATGCGCATCGATACCGCCGCGACGCATTGGTCGCGATCCCTGGGCGCTTGGATCGTTCGCGATGTCCTGCTGCTCGCTCTGTTCGTGTCGGTGTGGCAGGCGCTGCGGAGCTGGCACGCGAACGAGGCGACCGCCTTCCGGGCGACGGCGCTCTCCGTCTCCGCGTTCCTTTTCGCCTACGCAGCTTGTTACGTCGCGCACGAGTGGGGCCACGAAATCGGCGCGCGCGTCATGCGTGCGGATCCTCCGCGAGGCTCGATCCGCGGCTTCGTGCAGCCGCTCTTCGATCCGAGGGCGCACTCGCGCGCGCAATTCCTCGGGCTCGCCTTCGGCGGGCAGCTCGCTTACGTCGCGACCGCCGTCTTCATCGTCGCCGCGTTTCAGCCCGAGCTCGCGCACCGCGCGGCGTCGCTCGGCGCCGTGGCCTTCGTGACGCAGTCGCTCAGCGTCGACTTCGCCACCCTCGGGCCGGTGCTTCGCGGCGGAGACGTCGCTACCGCTTCGCGTGTCGGCACGCGGCCCTCCGTGATTCTGCGCCGCACGGCAGTCGCGTGGACGGCCCTCGCTGCGGTACTCGTCGGCGTTCATGCATTCGGTGGGGGGCTGCCGTGAACTCGTACGATCCGCTTTCGCCCGCGGCGCTCGCGGAACCAGGCGCGTGCTGGACCCCGCTCCTGCGCGACGCCCCGGTCCACTTCTATGAACGCTTCGATCCTCCGTTCTACACGCTCTCGCGCCACGCGGACGTGAAGGCGGCGCTGCTCGACATCGCGACGTTCTCGAGCGAGTTCGGACAGGGACCGCGCTTCACGCCACCGGGCGGAATGCTCTCGGATCCACCGGAGCACACGCGCTTTCGCAGAATCGTTCAGCGGGCCTTCAAGCCGACGAGCATCGAGGCCCTCCGGCCGCGCGCCATGCGGGCCGCTCGCGAGCTTCTCGACGCGGTGCAGGGCAACGAGCTCGAGCTGCACGACGACCTCGCCTGCCCACTTCCCGTAATCATCATCGCGGAGATGCTCGGTGTGCCGCCCGCAGAGCGCGACCAGTTCAAGCGTTGGTCCGATGCGTCGGTCGAGGCGATGGGCATGCCGGACCCGACGCCGCTCGCGAAGGAATTAGAGGCGCTGCGGGATTATCTCTTTCGCGCCGTGGTGGGCCATCGCACGAGTCCGCGCGGCGGCGACCTGATCGACCAACTCGTCGAAGCGTCGGAACTGGGCGACGGACTGACGGACGCGCAGGTCGTCGGCGTCGTCTCGCAGCTGCTCGTCGGCGGCAACGAGACGACGACGTCCCTCATCACCAACTCGATTTGGCGCGTGCTCGAGCGGCCCGAGCTGTGGGCGACGCTGCGCGCGAATCCCGCGCTCGTGCCCGCCGCGCTCGAGGAGAGCCTGCGCTTCGATCCGCCGGTGCTGGGCTTGTTTCGCTCGACGACGCGCGACGTCGCGCTTCACGGCGTAACAATTCCGCGCGGCGCCAAGGTGATGCTCAGCTACGCGGCGGCCAACCGCGATCCCCGAGTCTTCACGGAGCCCGATCGCTTCCGCCTCGACCGGCCCCGCAGCGAAGCGAGCGAGCACCTCGCGTTCGGCCTCGGGATTCACTTCTGTCTCGGCGCTGCGCTCGCGCGCCTCGAGGCGGAGACCGCCGTGCGCGCGCTCCTCGAGCGATTTCCCGATCTCTCACTCGCGGGGCCGGGCGAACGCATCACACCGTTCTTCCTGTGGGGCCGGCGCCGGCTGCCACTGCGCATCGGCGCAGGCTGACGAGACGCGATGTTCAAGACTTATTACTTCCTCGAAGGCGACTCGCGGCGCGATCCATTCGCGGTCTCCGGCGCCGAGGCGACGCGCAGCGCTGATGCGCTCTTCCCGCGCGCCGCGGGCGTCACCCTTACGCGCTCGCTCGTGCAGCAGGTCGATCGGAGCGCGAGCGCCGCGTTCGCCGGCGCCGCGGAGCTTTGGCACTTCCGCGCTGACGAGGCGCTCGCGCGCGCAGAACGCCCAGGCATCGAGGCGCTGCTCGCAGCTGGAGTTCGCATCGGTCCGGTGATCACGGGTCTCGCGCGCGTCGCGCTGAGAACCGCAGACCACCACGGCAGCGCGGGCATCAAGTGCGTCTTCCCGTTCCGGCGCAAGAGCGGCATGAGCGTCGAGACGTTCCAGCAGCGCTGGTGGCATGGCCACGGTCCGATCGCCGCGCGCACTGAAGGCGCGCTGTTCTATCTGCAGTGCCATCCGCTGTCGGAGACCTACGCCACGGCCCCTCCGGCGTTCGACGGCGTCACCGAACTCCACTGGCGCGATCTCGCCGCAGCGCGCAGCGCGATGGCTTCGCGCCAGATGCGTGAGGACCAAGGGCGCGACAGCCCGCACTTCGCAGCTGCGGGAAGCGTTCAGATGTTCGCTGCGGAGGAAGAAATCGTTCGCGCGCCGTGAAAGAGACGGCGGCGATCGGCGGGCTCAGCGCACCAAGATCGATTCCTCGCGCCAAGGCGCAATGCGCTGGCTGTGATCTTGGAAGCGCTCCGGTAGCTCCTCGACCATGTCGAGGGTCGCAGCGAGGCGCCCGAAGCCGACGAAGAACGCGATCGTCATGCCGAGCTCGATGATCTCGGGCTCGCTGAAATGCTCGCGCATTCGCGCGAAGGTCGCGTCGGTCACGGCGAGGTGATCGGTCGCGAACGCGTCGGCGTACGCGAGCGCCGCCTTCTCCGCTTCTGTTAGGTCCGGCGCCTCGGCGGGCTTCTCGAGCGAGCACACCAGCGCTTCGCTCACGCCGTCCGCGACGGCGTCGCGGTAGCGGATCGCCATGCAGCTGCGGCACTGGTTGTGAAACGCGACGCGCAGCCGCACCAGCTCGACGATCCGGTCGCCGAGCGAGCGATTCGCCTTCAGCGCTCCCGCGAACTGCAGCATGCCCTTCGCGAGCGCTGGCCGGTGCGCGAACATGCGCAGCAAGCCCTGCTCGAGGGGCGTCGCGGTCTCCGGCCGCGCCATCGCACGAATCTCAGCGTCCCAGTCCTTTGGATCGAGCTTCGAGATGCGAGTCATTCCGGGCCCCTCTTGGCTCGCGCGCTCAGCGGCGCACGATCGGGTTGTCGCTCGGCTTGTGCTTGCGGTGCGCATCGCGCCAGCCCTTGAAGGACTCGAGGATGTGCGGCGGATCGCCGTGAATCTCGGTGAAGCAACCGTTGGCTTTGCGTGTGTCGATGTACGCGGCATTCACGTTGTCCGCCCACAGCTCGCAGGCATTCACGAAGCCCATGTCGAGCAGCCGCTGGCGCTCCTCTTCCCAGTCGTGCACGAGAATGCCGACGTGGTGAAAGCCTTCTTCGCCGCGCTTGTACATGTCGCGGTAGATCGACGGCGTCTCGTCGTGCTGCTGGATGAACTGAATCATCATGTCGCCGCAGTAGCCGAACGCGTACGACACGTCGGCTTCTTGTTTCGTGCCGCGGTACATGAACCGGTCGGTCTTGTGATGCGGCGCGATCACGAACGGTCCCGCGCAGAACAGCTTGTGCCAGTGGTGGATCGATGCCTCGATGTCGTTCACGAGGTACGCCTGCTGGAAGATCGGATACTTGCCGAACAGCGACATTTCGCCTCCCGTACTTGTTGGGGAACTCAGTGTGCGCCGTAGACCAGCGCGACGCTCATGACCGAGATCAACAGGAAAGTGCCCTGGGCTCCGATCAGCCGCGGGTAGTTCGCGCCTTCGTGGGTGCCGAGGCCCCAGGCGTGCAGGATTCGGCAGATCAGCAAGCTCGCGCCAAATGCGTGCAGCGCTCCGGCCGCGACGCCGCGGAGCTCGAGGCCGAGCAGCAGCAAGAGCGCGAGAGGCACGTTCTCAACGAAGTTCGCTTGCACGCGCAACGCGGCATCCGGGCGCCACTTGGGCTGAGCCGCGCTGCGCAGGCGCACGTAGAGCACGTTGTTCGCGAGCAGCACCGCGAGCAAACCCATCAGCCCGAGATAGAGCGCGGTGACCTCGAGGTTCACGACAATCGGCCGTACAACGCGGCGAGCGCGCCACCGATGGCCAGCGTCAGACCGATGTAGCCGTACTGATCGAGCCAGAACAGACCGAACGCTTCGGGGGTTCCCTTCGGCGCGCTCGGCTGTGGGCCGGGCCTGAGAACTCGCGGCGGGCGGCCGACGACGAGGATCTGCACGCCCAGCCAGAACGCTCCCAGGCCGATGACGACCAGCCAGTCGTTGGGCTGTAGATCGCTCATGCATCCCCGCGTTGTGCGTTGGCGGACACTCTACGCCAGGCGCGGCGCGCGGCGAGCGCGCGAGTCTGCGCGAGCGGTGTAGGGTTTCTCGCGGGAGGGCCGCAGTGCCGAAGCGCATGATTCCCGGGCGGCGATGCAGCGTCGCGAGTTTCGCTGCTTGGCTCCTCGTCGTTGCGGCGTCTGCCTGCAGCAGTGGGCGAGTTGTTGAGCCCGAGAGCACGGCGCTCGCAGCGAAGCCGGCGAGCAGCGCTGCCGTGCCGGCGATCGTCGACGCGCGAGCGGCCCGCGAGAAGATGCCTGGCAGAGCGCTGTACGTAGAGCACTGCGCGAGCTGCCACGACGGCGCCGTCGCGAAAGCTCCGCATCGCGACATGCTCGCGATGATGACTCCGGCGACCGTGCTCGCCGCACTCACGAGCGGCGTGATGCGCGAACCGGCAGCGCTGCTCGGCGACGCCGATCGCGCCAGCCTCGCGGAATACGTGACGGGGCGGTTGCTCAGCGAGGCCGGGCCGCGCCCATTGCCCGCGTGCGCCGCCGAGCGCAGTGCTTTCGACTACACGCGCCCGCCGCGCGCGAGCGGTTGGGGACAGAATCCCGCGAACACGCGACGCATCGACGCCGCGACGGCGGGTATCAGCCGAGCCACCGCGCCGCAGCTCTCGCTCAAGTGGACGCTCGCTTTCCCCGGCGCGAATCGCCTGCGCTCGCAGCCAACGTTCGCGGGAGGAGCGCTCTACGTCGGCAGCCACAGCGGAGCTGTGTACGCACTCGACGTCGAGACGGGCTGCGTGCGCTGGCAGTTCGCTGCGAGCGGTGAGGTGCGCACCGGCATCGTCGTCTCGCCGTGGACCGCGGCGGACAAGCGCGCGACGCCGCGCGCCTACTTCGGTGACATCCTCGGAAATGTTTACGCGGTCGACGCCTTGAGCGGCGCGCTGGTCTGGCGTCAGCGCGCCGACGATCACCCGAGCGCGACAATTACGGGCACGCCAGCGCTGTACCAGGAGCGGTTGTACGTGCCGGTCTCATCGCTCGAGGTCGCGCTCGCGGTCGACCCGAAGTACGAGTGCTGCAAAGCGCGCGGTGCGGTCGCAGCCTATGACGCGGCGACGGGCAGGGCGCTGTGGACGACGCCGATGATCGCGGAGCCGGCGCGGGTGCAGAGCAAGAACCGCTCCGGCACGGACATGTACGGCCCGTCCGGCGCCACGGTCTGGAACACGCCGACGATCGACGCAGCGCGCGGGCAGCTCTACGTGGGCACGGGAGAAAACATGTCGTCTCCCGCGACGCGGACGAGCGATGCCATCATCGCGCTCGATCTCGTGACGGGTGTCGTGCGGTGGAGTTATCAGGGCACCGCGAACGACGTCTGGAACACAGCCTGCGACAGCGCGACCGACGACAGCTGCCCGCCCGAGAAGGGTCCCGATTTCGACTTCGGCGCGGGTACGCTGCTCCTGTCGAGGCCCGGCCAGCGCGATCTCGTCATCGGCGGCCAGAAATCGGGTGACGTGCACGCGCTCGACCCGGACACGGGCGCGCTGGTTTGGAAAGCGAAGGTCGGCCGCGGCGGGATCCAGGGCGGCGTCCAGTTCGGGATGGCCGCGGATGCCAGCACGATCTACGTGCCCATCACCGACATGAAGGACGGCCGCACCTACGCCTCGCCCGGCCGGCCCGGGCTTCACGCCCTCGACGCGCTCACCGGGAAGACGCGCTGGTTCGCCCCCGCGCCCGACGTGTGTGGCCAGCGCCGCTTCTGTCATCCGGGCATCTCGCAGGCCGTGACGTTGCTTGGCGACCTCGTGGCAGCGGGCGGCATGGACGGTGTGTTGCGCATCCACGCGGCGGATTCGGGCGACATATTATGGTCGTACGACACGGCGCGCGAGCACACCACGCTCACGGGTGACGTCGCGACGGGGGGATCCTTCGGCGGAGCGGCGGCGCCCGTTGCCCAGGACGGGGTCCTGGTGGCGTCGTCGGGCTACGGCATCTACGGCCACATGCCGGGCAATCTCTTGCTGGTGTTCGAAGCCCGGAAGGCAACGCAAGCCGCTCGTCGGGAGGAGTGATGGGGATCCTCGATCGATTTCGCCTCGATGGGCAGGTGGCCGTCGTCACAGGCGCCGGCAAGGGCATCGGCCGCGGCATCGCGATCGCGCTAGCCGAGTGCGGCGCACACGTCGCGCTCGCCGCGCGGCGCAAAGCCGACCTCGATGAAGTCGCCGGACAGATCGAGGCGCGCGGGGTCCGCGCGCTTGCGCTGCCGACGGACGTGCTCGACTTCCCGGCCATCGACCGCCTGGCAGATGCGGCGGAGTCGCGGCTCGGTCCGCTCTCCATCTGGGTCAACAACGCGGGCGGCAACCTCGACCGTCAGACCCACGCACTCGCCGAGACGACCGAGGCCAACTGGGACGCGCTGATCGATCTCAACCTGAAGACGCTCTGGTGGGGCGCGAAGACGGCCGCTCGAAAGTTCAGCAAGGGCGGCCGCATCATCAACATCGCGTCCATCGCCGGGCTCGGCCCCTCGTCGGGATTCGGACCGTACGGCGCTGCCCGCGCTGGTGTCATGCAGATGACGAAGACACTCGCGGTGGAGCTCGCCCCGCGTGGCATTCGCGTCAACGCCATCGCGCCCGGCATCGTCGTCACGGAGATGTTGCTCGAGACGATGCACATCGACGAGGCGACGGCGCAGCGCATGGGCGGCTCGATTCCGGTCGGCCGCACCGGCACGCCAGACGACATCGCTGCTGCGGCGGTCTTTCTTGCCGCGCCCGCGACCGACTGGATCACGGGACAAACGATCGTCGTGAGTGGAGGACAGTGATGGGACAGCTCGACGGGAAAGTGGCGATCGTCACCGGAGCGGCGGTGGGAATCGGCAACGCGTTCGCGCGCGCGCTCGCCGCGGCAGGCGCGCGCCTCTCATTGTGCGACGTGCGCGGCGAGGTGATGGACCTCGCCCGCGAACTCGGCAAGCCGACGCTCGCTGCGCAGGCCGACGTGTCGAAGGCAGATGACGTCCGCCGCGTAGTCGACGCGACGCAGCGCGAGTTCGGCCGCATCGACGTGCTCATCAACAATGCGGGTGTGTGGGCCGCCTCGCTGCCGACCGACAGCCTCGCGAAAACCCTCGAGGACTACGACTACGTCGTCGGCACGAATCTCAAAGGCTCGTTCATGTTCGGTCGAGCGGTCATTCCGATCCTGATCGGGCAGGGCGGCGGCGACATCGTGAACGTCTGCACCGACCACGTGCAGACGTGCGGCTCGCCGTTCGAACTCGGTCACGACGACGCGCCGAATTGCCCCTGGGCAGGCCAAGCGCCGCGACCCACCGGCGGCGGCCCCGCCATGGATCTCTACGACGCGAGCAAGTGGGGCCAGCTCGGCCTCACCTTCGCATGGGCGCAGGCGCTGGAACCGCACCAGATCCGCGTCAACGCGCTGTGCATGGGCGCGACGGATTCGTACATGCTGCGCGGCTTCCACAATCACAAGCCGCCGCCGGAAGAGGTGGCGAAGTGGATGAGAGCCGAAGACATCGCGCGCCTGCTGCTCGAGTTGATGCGCGACGGCCGTAGCGGCGACTACATCGGCGTCGCGGTGGGGCACCCGATCGTGCTGCCCGCGCGCCGTAACAACCCCTATGTCCTGCGGACCGGCGGAGCTCACGCATGAGCAACCTCAGCGGACGTTCCGCTCTCGTCACCGGCGCCGCGCAGGGTCTCGGTCGCGCGTTCGCCGAAGCGCTGGTCAGGGCCGGCGTGAATGTCACGTTGTGTGACGTGCAACCGGGCGCGCCGGAGCTCGCGCGCGCTCAGCGAGGTCCCGGCAAAGCGGTCGGCATCGTGGCCGACGTGTCGCAGGAAGCCGACATTCGGCGCCTCGTCGACACGGCGCTCTCGAACTTCGGACGCATCGACACGCTCGTGAACAACGCGGGTCGCTGGCGGCGGACGCCGGTCAGCGATCCGCTCGACGAGGCGCTCGCAGATTGGGACTACATCATGGACACCAATCTACGCGGACTATTGTTGCTCTCGCGCGCGTGCGTGCCGCACCTCGTCGCGGCGGGCGGCGGCGACATCGTGCAGATCAGCACCTATTACGTCTTGCCGGCCAAGAGCCCCGGCACGAACTCGCCCGAGACCGATCTCTACAACGCATCCAAGTGGGCGCTGAACGGGTTCACGCAGGCATGGGCGCGCGTGCTCGCGGACAAGCACGTCCGCGTGAACGCGCTCTGCATGGGCGCCACCGACACCCCGATGCTGCGCGGGCTGTGGGAAGGCGATCCGCCGGCTGATTTCGCGCGAACCTGGTTGCGGCCCGAGCAGATCGCCCAACAACTCATCGATCTGCTGGCCGAAGGGCCGAGCGGGCGTACCGGCGAGAACATCGGCGCGTGGGTGGCCGAGCCCGTCGTGCTCGGGCCGCGCAAAGCCGCACATCGAACCGTCACGGGCTGAGCGGGAGGCCGGAGCGGGTCAGCGCGTCCCGGCGGCGAGGCGCGCTGCGGCCGCGATCTTCGCCGCGTCCGGGTAGAGCGTGTGCTCGAGCGCAGGGCTGAAGGGAATCTGCACGTCGGGTGTGCAGACGCGCCGGATCGGCGCGCGCAGGGCGTCCCAGCACTCCTCCGCGACGAGCGCCGCGATCTCGGCCGCGAAGCCGTTCGTCTTGTGCGCGGGGTCGGCGATCACGAGCCGACCGGTTTTCGCGACCGAGCGGAACACCGCATCGCGATCGAACGGCACCAGCGTGCGCGGGTCGATCACTTCCGCGGAGATGCCCTCCGCCGCGAGCGCGTCCGCCGCGCGCAGCGCGTGCCCGACGCACGCGGCAAGCGCGACGATCGTGACGTCGCGCCCCTCGCGCCGAATCGCCGCGCGCCCGAACGGAAGCGCCGAGTCGCCCTCCGGCACCGGCCCGCGCTCCGCGAACAGGTTGCGGTCCTCGAAGATCAACACCGGGTCGTCGTCGCGAATCGCTGTCAGTAACAAG
>JANNDT010000328.1:0-4039 GCA_031387905.1 Deltaproteobacteria bacterium | reverse complement strand
CGCTCGAGATGCCGCCGATGGCGAACCGCGAGCAGCCCGCTTTCGTCTCGCGCATCCCGAATCAATTCCCCAAGCCCGCAAAGCCCGGCGCGATGGGTCTAGCCGCCTTCGACGCCGCCTACTCGATGGCGCCCTACGTGATCGGCTCTGATCAAGCGCTCGTAATGACCGCGCGCTGGCCGAGCTGCCGCTGCGCGAACGTCGATCTCTGGACGCGCCATCAGATGACTTACGATTACGCGAACCGCTCCGTCACGCTGAACCGCGCGCAAACGCAGCTCGATGCCGACGGCAGCTTCCGCGTCGTGATCGCGCACAAGAACCCGGGGGTCCCTAACTGGCTCGACAGCGAGGGCCGCCCGTTCGGCCTCGTGTTCTGGCGCTACATGCTGCCGGAGGGTGAGATCGAGACGCCGTTGGCGAGGGTGGTGCCGTTCGCGGAGCTGACGGGCAGAGCGGTGGGAGCATGAGTCCAACTCGGGAGGCGGCCGGATGCAGTTTGCGAAACCTCTCCGAGACCGCGTTCGGAGCGGCGAGATCACATGCAGCGTTCGCATCTGGACGCAGCCTCACGTCAAGCTCGGCGGCCGGTACGCCTTGCCGCCCGGCGACGTGGTGGTCGATTCGCTGCTGGAGATCGAGCTCGCAGACATCAGCGGCGAGCTCGCGCGGCGCTCGGGCTTCAAAGGCGTCGTGGACCTTCTCAAGGTCGCGAAGCACGGGCGCGGCCAGCGGATCTTCCTAGTCGGGTTTCACTACGAGGGCACGCGTGCGTGAGTGCAGTCGCGCACCGCGCCAAGCATCGGCGTGGCGGAATTGGGCACCGCTAACGCAATCCTCGCACCACGAACTGCGGCAGCACTGCGAGCCACTCGCCGCTCGCGATGGCGCTCTCCACGCGCGCGAGCAGCTCCGCGCAGCGCGCTTCGCCGAGCGTCCCGAACTTGCGCGCGTAGCCGAGCATGTTCTCGACGACCGGGCGCAGGAAGCCCTTGTCGTCGGGCGAGGCGACGATGTCCACTCGCACGTCGCGGAAGCCGGCGCGGCGGAAAGCGCCGCGCAGCTTGCGGCCGATGTGCGGCTCGCGGAACGCGGGCGCGGCGGCGGCGAACAGCTCGCGCACTTCGTCGGGTGTTAGGGGCTCGATCAGCACGAACGCCCAGTCCGAGTCGATCGCGGTGAGCATGCCGCCGGGTTTCAGCGCGCGGTGGAGCTCGCGCAGCGTGGCGTTCGCATCGGGCACGTACTCGAGCACGTTCTTCGCGAGCGCGCGGTCGCAGCTCGCGTCCGCGAGCGGGAAGCGTTCGCCTGTCAGGTGGTGCACGGTCACGCGCTCCGCGACGCCGGCCTCTGCCGCAACGGCACCCGCACGCGTCACGAACTCGGCGTTCACGTCGAGCGCATGCACGCGCCCACTCGGGCCCACGAGCCGAGCGATTTGCGCGGCCACGTATCCGGGCCCGCAGCCGAGATCGAGCACGCTTTGCCCGGGCTCGAGCGCGAGCGGCGCGAGCAACTTTTCCGCGCGCTTGTCGTCGAGCCGGAACATCTCGTCGTAACGCGACAGGCGATCCGGCTCGATCGTGACCCAGTGGTCGCGGTAGTAGGACTCGAGCGAGGACATGTTGGGGCTCCGCAGGTGGAGGTTCCGCGTCGTGCGAGTGGGCGGTCAGCTCTAGCGAGCGGCCGCCGGCGACATCGCGCCGAGCGTGCGATCGACGCTCGCCGTGAAGTCGTCATCCCAGGTGTAAGGCAAATCCACGAGCGCCCCGCCGCGCGTAGCAGTCTCGGCGAGCCGCAGCGCATCGCGGAGCACTCGGCGCTGCATCGCGACGTCGCCCGGTTTTCCGAACGGGTTGCCCATTGGGAAGTTCACGAACACGCTGCGCGGTGGCAGCACTTGCTCGGTGAGATCGCGGCCCGTCGAGACGAGCACGGTCGGAATCCCGCGGGTTTCGATGACGCGTGCGACCAGACCCACGGTCTGGTGGTCGAGCGGTCAAGCGGGCACTAACAAGAAGAGATCGACGAGTTCGCGCGAGAGCGCCTCCGCAAGCGCAGGCGCCGCGACCTCGCTCACGTGCGAGCGCTTGTAGATGCGGCCCATGAAGCCGCTGAAGTGGTGCGGCGCCACGTCGCCGATGACGCCCTCGCGAGCGAACTCGCGCAGCCGCTCGAGCGGGAACACGCAGTTCACGTCTTCGCGAGCGGAGCGCACGTCGTAATACGAGTCGTGCACCTGGAAATCGGCGTGGGCGGTGTCGCTGGCGATCGCGTCGAGGCGGAAGTCGTTGCGCGCGTCGGGGTTCCAGGCCGGCATCGCGCAGTGCGAGACGCCGCCGGAGGTGAGCAGCGAGACGCGGCACTGCGAGAGCGGCTTCGCGAGCGCTGTGAGCGGTGCGTCGTGATGCACGGTCCATGCGTAGGGCGGGAAGCCTTGCTCGCGGTAGCGGATGTTCAGGCGCTCGGCGTAACGGACGGGTTCCACGCGGGGGCTCCTCGCGTGCATGCTATGCCAGAGCAGTTCAGTCGCGGCGCAGCACGACCATCGCGCGGCGCACAATCGCGGCGGCGGGCTGGCCTTCGAAGCTGAAATCGCTGACGCCGGTCGTATGACGGCTCGACTCTGGATGCCACGACTCGACCCTGAACTCTGAGCAGGCGGCGACGCGTTCGGCAAAGGCGCTCGTCGTATAGCCGCGCAGGTGCGCGCCGGGCCCCCAAGCGAGGCTCCGCTCCACACCGGCGTCGATCACGGTGACGCCCTCGTTCCCGCCGCGCACGGTCACGTCTCCGCGCGTCACCTCCCAGCCTTCGGTTGTCGTGGTGACTGGCTCGGCGGCGCTCCGCAGGAATCCCAGGTCGAGCACGTAGATACCGCCGGGTCGCGTGGCCGCGGCCATGCAGCGCAAATGCGCGTCGGCCTCGCTGTCGCTGTGCAGCAGGCGAAACGAGCTGATCGGGTTGAAGGCGGCGCCGAAGAGCTCGCCGACCGAGAAGGCCGTCATGTCGGCGCAGAGCGTAGCGAGCGGCGTCGCCTCGGCGGCGGCTTCGTCTCGCGCGAGCCCTAACATCGCGGGGCTGCTGTCGAGCCCGGTGACGCGGAAGCCGCGCCGCGCGAGCAGCCGCCCGACCCGCGCCGGCCCGCAGGCGACTTCGAGCACGCGCTCGCTCGGAGTCACACCGCAGCGCGTGAATGTGCGCTGATAGAACTCGGCTTCCTTGCTGCGGTCGAAGCCGAACAGAATGTCGTAATAACGCGGATGGTCGTAGATCGATTCCGTGGCCATGCATCATCTCCCGAGGCGGCTCGCTCGCGCTGGCGCCAGCAGAACGGTTGGCGTGGGCTGGGTTCAGGTGGAGAGCATGGCCGAGGCAGGGTCCGCCGCTGGCGGGCGGCAGTCAAGCCCGCAGCTTGCTTGACGACCCGTTTCGCTCATCAACGCGATAGCTTGCGCCGCCATGCATCTAGCCAAGCCGTGCATCGACGTCGGCATTCTCACCAACCGCGGTGAGCAGCAGCTGGCGTTCTGGCAGCGCGAGGTGGGGCTGCCGTTCGAGGAGCGGCTGCCGGTGAGGCGCGGCTTCACGCAGATGCGCCACGGCATGAACGGCTCGGTGTTCAAGCTGAACGTGGTCGACGCTCCTATCCCTGACAATCCGCGCGCGGGCTACCGCGAGCTGTGGATCGCGCGAGAGGGCGTCGCGACGCCGCGCTCACTCGAGGATCCGGACGGAAATCGCGTCGTGCTCGTGCCGCCGGGGCATCAGGGTGTTACGGGCATCGGCGTATTGCTCGCGGTGCGCGACGCCGCCGCGCACCGCCAGTTCTACACCCACGCGCTCGGGCTCGAGGAGGCCGCGCCCAGCGCGTTTCGCTGCGGCACGTCACTGTTTTTCGTGCGCGAAGACGCGAGCGCGCGCGCCGACGCCTCGCGCGATGGGATCGGCTACCGCTACCCGACGATCCAAGTGTTCGACTGCGACGCCGAGCACGCAGGCGTGCTCGCGCGCGGCGGGGCGGAGGGCGCGCCAGCGC
>JANNDT010000326.1:0-1964 GCA_031387905.1 Deltaproteobacteria bacterium | reverse complement strand
CCGAGCGCCAGCTCGGCTTCGAACAACGCCTCGACCGCGCGCCGGCACAGCTCGGGGGCTTGGCCGTCGCCCTGGTTGCACATGACGACCACCGCCAGGCCTTTCTCGGGCGCGATGCGCGCCATGCAGAACCACATCGTGTTGCTGCCGGCATGCTCCAGAAACCGGCCGCCGAGCTCTCCGGACTCGCCCACGGCCCAGCCCATGGCGTAGTTCGTCGCGCCGTCCTGCACGCCGGCATGCAGCTTGGCGAAGGTCTCGGGCTTCAAGAGCCGCGGCTTGCCGCGCGCGCCGTCGAGCATTGCCGCGACCTCGACTTGGGCGCCCCAGGCTTCTGCTGGGGGCGCTCGCGAGAAGGCTGAACTCGGAGCCCGGGTGTCTTAGGGAATTGCAATGCGGGCGCATGACTGAAGAAGCTCAAGTAGATGGCGCACTCTCGGTGGTGTGAGCCGTCGCGTTGCGGTGAGGTCGATCGCGGCCCACCGACTGCGAAGACTGGGCGAACATAGGTGTGCAGCCCTACGGTACGCGTCCGACCATCCCAGCCCCTCGTCCGGTCATCCCGTCCCCGGACATGAAGACAGCGCCCCCTGGGGAGCGCCGTCGTGCCGCCTGAGCGCGTCTCTGCTCAGCTCGCAGCGTTGTGGGCCGCGGCCCGCGCCGCCTTCCAGGCCCACGGGGTGAGTTCGCCGACCCGGTCCGACGCCGTCACGGGCAGTCGCTCGAGCACGTCGCGGAAGTACGCGAAGGGATCGACGCCGTGCTGCCGGCAGGTCTCAATCAGGGAGTAGATCAGCGCCGCTCGCTCCCCGCCGCGGAAGCTGCCCGCGAAGAGCCAGTTCTTGCGGCCCACCGCGACGCCGCGGACGGCGCGTTCCGCCTCCATGTTGTCGATCGGCAAACGCCCGTTGTCGACGAAGCGCGTCAGCGCTTCCCATTGATTCCGCATGTACGTCACGGCCTCGCCCAAGAGGCTGCGAGGCAGCGCGCGCGTCGCGATGTCGTCGAGCCCGAGCTTCATCGCGTCGACGATGGGCCGCGACTGCTCCTGCCGCAGACGCTGTCGTGCGTCCGCGTCGAGGCCCTTCTCGCGCGCCTCCTTCTCGACCCGGTAGAGGCCTTGGATCCACGCCAACATGCGCGAAGCGTCCTCGGGGTTCTTCGGCAGCGCCTCGAAGTACTTGCGCCTGGCGTGGGCCATGCACCCGACCTGGACCACACGTCCCGTGCGATGCAACTCGGCGTATCCGGAGTAGGCGTCGCTGACCAGGAAGCCCGTCCAACCGAGCAGCATCTTCGACGGTCCGTCGTGCGTGCGATCCGGCCGCAGCTCGAACAGCGTCGAGCGCTCGCTGCGGTACACCCACAGCGCCGCGAGATGCCTCCCGCGCCCCCGGCCGTCGTCGAGGCACAAGAGCCGCGTGTCGTCGCTGTGGATCAGGTCGAAGCCGAGCACGCCGTCCTTCAGATGCGGGCGCAGCGCCTCGAGCCGGTTCGTGAGCCCCTCGATCCAATCGCACATCGTCGAGCGCGAGAGCTCGACACCCTGGCGAGCGAAGATCGCCTCCTGGCGGTGCAGCGGCAGGTGGTCGACGTACTTCGAAACCAGCACCTGCGTCAGGAGCCCGGTGCCGGCGATCGCCTTCGGGATCACCTGAGGTGCCGGAGCGGCGCTGTGCACGCCCGAGCGGCAGCCTTGGCAGGCGTACTTGGGCCGGACGTGGACCTTGATCACGAGCGACGCGGGCACGTAATCGAGCTCTTCGCGCACGTCCTCGCCGATCCTCGCCATGGGCTTCGAGCAGTCGCGGCAGATCTGGTCTTCCTTCGGGAGGTCCTCCGTGACGGTCACACGCTCGAGAGCCTCGGGCAGCGTCCTCGCACCGCGGCGGCCGGCACCGCGCTTCTTCGGCGCGCGGGTCGCGTCCTCCGCGTCCGGCGCTTCGCCCGCCATGGGCTGCACG
>JANNDT010000315.1:0-2112 GCA_031387905.1 Deltaproteobacteria bacterium | reverse complement strand
GAATCTTCGCCGGCGCGAGCACCGGCGGTCCCATCTCGACGCGCACGAGGCCGTCGGCAGTGAAGCGCGGCGTGACGATGCCGCCGAGCGTTTCGACCGTGACAGCATCCTTGTTGGTGTGGCCCGCATCGCGCAGGTACTTGAGCACGCAGCGAATGCCGTTGCCGCACATCTCCACTTGCGAGCCGTCGGCGTCGTAGATCTCCATGCGCACGTCTGCGTGCTTGGACGGCTTCAGCACCAACAACTGGTCGAAGCCGATGCCGAAGCGCCGATCGCCGAGCCGCCTCACGTGTGGCTCGAAGGCCGGCAGCGGCTCGCGCAAGCCATCGAGCACGACGAGATCGTTGCCGGCGCCATGCATCTTGGTGAAGCGTAGTTTCGTAGTCACTGCGATGCCTCGCCCTTCTCTTCGCTCGGCGCGGGTGCGTCGCTTCGGTCTCCGCGCAGCGGCGGCCCGTACTTGCCACAGGCGAGCGCGGCGAATGCCGCCAATAACAACGCTGCCGCTGTGCGCCTCATGCTCGTTCCTCCAGCGCCGCGACCTCGTCCTGTAGACGCCGCTCGGCCACCGCCAGTGCTTCGAGCACGCGCGCGCGCGCAGTTCCGCCTGGCAGCGCACGCCCTTCGAGGGCGCGCTCGAGATCGAGCAGTTCGCCGCTGCTGGCCGTGAACGCGGCGTGAAAGCCGCGCAGCTCATCGCGCGAGAGGCGACGCAGGTCGAGCTTCGCGGCGACGCAGTGCGCCACCACCTTGCCCACCGCCTCGTGCGCCTCGCGGAATGGCACGCCCTCGCGCACGAGCGCCTCGGCGAGGTCGGTCGCGAGCAGCAGCGGATCCTCGGCTGCGGCGCGCATCCTCGCTTCGTTCACGCGCAGCGTCGCGAGCGCACCCGCCGTCACTGCGAGGCAATCCGCCAGCGTGCCCGCGCTGTCGAAGAGCGGCTCCTTGTCTTCCTGCAAGTCGCGGTTGTAGGTGAGCGGCAATCCCTTAACAACCGTGAGCAGCGCCACCAAGTTGCCGATCGCGCGCCCGGCTTTGCCGCGCACCAGCTCTGGCACGTCGGGGTTCTTTTTCTGAGGCATTAGGCTCGAGCCGGTAGAGTAGGCATCTGCCAGCTCGATGAAGCCGAACTCGGCGGTTGACCAGATCACGAGTTCTTCCGAGAGCCGCGAGAGATTCACCATCGCGATCGCCGCGGCGGCCAGGAACTCGAGCGCGCAGTCGCGCGAGGCGACGCTGTCCATGCTGTTCGCGCTGGGGCCTGCGAAGCCGAGTTCGCGCGCCGTCTGCGCGCGATCGAGCGGCAGCGTCGTGCCGGCGATTGCGCCCGCGCCGAGCGGCGAGTGCGCGATTCGCGCGCGCAAATCCGCGAAGCGCCCGGCGTCGCGCGAGAGCAGCTCCTCGAACGCGAGCCAGTGATGCGCGAGCCGCACCGGCTGCGCGCGCTGCATGTGCGTGTAGCCGGGCAGCACCGTGCCTACGTGCTCGCGCGCGCGCTCGAGCAGCACCCCGCGCAGCGCCGCAATACCGCGCCGCGCCGCCAGCGCCGCGTCGCGTAGATACAGCGCGAGGTCGGTAGCGATTTGGTCATTACGGCTGCGCCCGGTGTGCAGCTTGCCCGCGACCGGCCCGATGCGTTCGCGCAGCCGCGCCTCCACGTTCATGTGGATGTCTTCCAGCTTCGCGTCGAACGGGAACTCGCCCGCCTCGATTTCGCGCAGCAGCGCTTCGAGGCCTGCGACCAGCTCCGCGGAGTCGGTGGCGCTGATGATCCCCACCGCGCCGAGCATGCGCGCGTGCGCGATCGAGCCGCGAATGTCGTAGCGCGCGAGCGCGCGATCGAAGTCGATGGACGCGCTGAAGCGCACGACGGCGGGATCCGTCTCCTGCGCGAAGCGCCCGCCCCAGAGTTTGCGCGCCGTCATGCGCGGAATCTCTGCAATAGCGCCGCGAACTGCAACGCCCGCGCCCGTCCACGGGAGAATCGAGGCAAAAGGGGTCTGTCCCCGTTTTGCTCGATTCTCCCCATGCGCCGGGCGCCGGGGCGCGATCGAACCCGCACCAGACTGCGGGCGGCGCGGGATGTCAGCCTCAGCCGCGCAGCGGGGG
>JANNDT010000310.1:0-3101 GCA_031387905.1 Deltaproteobacteria bacterium | reverse complement strand
GGGCCATCCCGAGGGCTTCCTCACGCCACGCTGGGCGTACTTCGAGAAACCGCCGCAGGAGCGCTGGCCACGCATCACGGCGAAGCGCGTGCCGTTCGCGGAGGTGCGCAAGCACTTGCCGGCGGACACGCGCGCGGTGTCGCCGGAGGAACGCGTCGCGCGAGTGAAGATCCGGCAGACCCACGTGCAGCGGAGGTTTCAGCAGTGAGAGCGCGGAAGGGCTTGTTGTTGGGGAGCGCGACGGTCGCGCTCGCGCTCGCTGTTTGTGCGTGGAGTGCGCCTGCATTCGCGGCGCCTCCCGCGAATGTCGAGACAGCCGCGGCCGCCAAGGAACTGCGCGCTGCGTGGGAGCAGCTCGAAGGTGATCTCGCGAGCGCGCGCGATGCGGTCGACGACCCGAAGCGCTTCCCGCCGCCCACCTCGGATCGCACGCTCGCCGAGGGCTACCGCTACTTGTTGGGCTTCACGTACGCCGCCATCGAGCGTGCGCTCGCCGAAGACCCGGACTTCCCGTATTTCCGGCGCGCGCTGCAGCCCCTCAACAAGGCGACCATCGACAACGCCGACGCGCTCTACCTCTCCGCCGCGATCGACGGCGCGGGCACGTACCGCGTGCGCGGCATCGCCTCGCCCGGCTGGCGCGCGCCGCGCTACGTCATCTTCGAAGCGCAGAGCGTTTATGCCGGCGATAGCGGCGACCTCGCCGAACTGCGGCCCGGCGGTCGCACCACGACCGGCATGCTCGACTCCACCAAGATCCACTTCGCCGCCGAGGGGGCGTTCGAGATCCTGATCGCGCCCGATCGCCCGGCCGATTACGCCGGCGACTTCATCGCCTCGAAAACCGTGCGCCAGATCCCGCAGGCCGACGGCACGGCGCAGCCTGTCGAGTTCGCAGCGCACTACCTGAGCGTGCGCGAACTCTTCACGGACTGGGAGAACCAAGCGCCGCTCGAACTCGAGATCGTGCGCGCCGGCTTCGAGGGCGCAGCGAAGCCGCCGCCGGACGCCGCGAGCATGGCCCGCCGCGTGCGCCGCGCCGGCGAACTCGCGCGCAATCAGATGCAGTTCTGGAACGCGTTCTATGCGCGCACGCTCGAGACTTACGCCGACGTGAACGCAGACGGCAAGCAGTTCATGCCGATCAACGACCTCAACCCGCCGAACGCCGCCGCGCTCGCGACCGGCGGTGGCCAGAGCACGAACATCTACGCCGGCGGCCAGTTCGAACTCGGCCCCGACGAAGCGCTCATCATCAAAGAGCACATTCCGGTCGAGCCGGCGTACATCGGTTTCCACCTCGCCAACTTGTGGGGCGAGTCGGCTGATTATGCCAACGCGCAGTCGAGTCTGAACGGGAACCAAGCCGAGTGGGACTCGGATGGAGTTCTCCGGTATGTCGTCGCGCAGCGAGATCCGGGAGTGCCGAACTGGCTCGACACCACGGGCTTGCCGCGCGGCTTCATGTCGCTGCGCTGGACCTACCCCGAGCCGCCCGCAGAGCTGCCGAGCGTGCGCGTCACCAAAGTGCGCTTCAGCCAGATCCGCACATACCTGCCGCCCGACACCGGAAGCGTCACGCCCGAAGAAAGGCGCGAAGCGATTCGCGTAAGGCAAGAGCACGTGCAGCGGAGGTATCGGCAGCACTGAGGAGCGGGGTCGCCTCGGTCCCTCGCTCGCGGTGTTATGGTGCGCCCTGATGCCGGGTCCCGAAGCTGTCGCCCGCGAAGCCATCGATGCCGCGCTCGCCGCGGCGGGCTGGGACGTGCAGGACTACGCGACGATGAATCTTCACGCCGCGCGCGGCGTCGCGGTGCGCGAGTTCCCGCTCGCGCCTGGCTTCGGGCGGGCGGACTACCTCCTCTACGTGGACGGCCAGGCGCTGGGGGTGATCGAGGCAAAGAAGGTCGGCGAGACGCTCAGCGGCGTGGAGCCGCAGTCGGCGAAGTACGGCCGAGGGCTGCCAACCCAGCTACCGGCGCCAGTTCGCCCGCTCCCATTCCTGTACGAATCCACCGGCGTTGAAACTCGCTTCACCAACGGCCTCGATCCGGAAGCGCGCAGCCGCGGAGTCTTTCACTTCCACAGGCCCGCGACGCTCGGCGAGTGGCTCGTGGCCGAGCCGATCTTCTTGCCCGAGATCGACGGCCAGCCCGATCCGCTCTCGCTGCGTCCCGCGAGCATGCGCCTTCGGCTCCAGGCGTTCCCGCCGCTCGAGCCTCGCGGCCTGCGCGACGCCCAGTTCACCGCAATCCAGAACCTCGAGATCTCGCTGCGCGCGAACAAGCCGCGCGCGCTGATCCAGATGGCCACGGGCAGCGGCAAGACGATCGCGACGATCGGCGCGATCTATCGCCTCATTAAGTACGGCGATGCCACGCGCGTCCTGTTCCTGGTCGACCGCGACAACCTCGGCAAGCAGGCCTACCGCGAGCTCCAGGCTTGGGTGACGCCCGACGACGGCCGCAAGTTCACCGAGCTCTACAACGTGCAGCGCCTCGCGAATAACAAGCTCGACCCGGTGGCGCGTGTCGTGATCACGACGATCCAGCGCCTCTATTCGATGCTGAAGGATGAACCCGAACTGGTGCCTGGCGCCGAGGACGGCTCGCTGTTCGATTCGCTCGCGGCGCTGCGCAAAGAGCCCGCGCCGGTCGTCTACAACCCGGCACTGCCGATCGAGACCTTCGACTTCGTGTTCATCGACGAGTGCCACCGCAGCATTTACACGGTCTGGCGCCAGGTGCTCGAGTACTTCGACGCCTTCCTCGTTGGCCTCACCGCGACGCCCTCGAAGCAAACGTTCGGCTTCTTCCAGCAGAACCTCGTGATGGAGTATGGCCACGCGCAGGCCGTCGCCGACCGCGTGAACGTCGACTACGACGTCTACAAGCTGCGCACGCGCATCAGCGAAGGCGGCTCGGTGGTCGAGGCCGGGCCCGGCGTGATGATCGGCAAGCGTGATCGCGCGACGCGCCGCGAACGCTGGGAAGCACTCGACGAAGATCTCACCTACGACGCCGACGCGCTCGATCGCCGCGTCGTCGCGCCGGATCAGATCCGCACGCTGATTCGCGGCTTCAAGGACAAGGTGTTCACGG
>JANNDT010000291.1:0-1633 GCA_031387905.1 Deltaproteobacteria bacterium | reverse complement strand
CGAGCCCGCGCTCGCGGCGCTGGGCGCGAACGATCCGTTCTACCCCGACGCTGCGCTCTTGCGCGCCGCCTGGCGCGTGGGCGCCCGCGACGCGAGCGAGCGAACGCTCGCGCGCACACTGATTACGGGCCTGCTCGTCTCGCGCCGCGGCGAGACGGAGGCGCGCATCCTGCTCGCGGAACTCGAGCGCGAGCACCCCGTGCGCTGCGCAGTGCCGCTGCTGCGCATCGCAGGCGACCGCGCGACACCGCCGCTCACGCCCCGGGAGGCTTCGAAGATCGCGGCGCTCGCCCGCGCACTGCCGAGCGACGACGAAGAGCTCGTCGGCGCGCGCGCGCGAATTCTGACGTTCCTCGATCGCGCGCCGCGCGTGCCGCGGCGGTAGGGCAGCTCGCCGGCTGGGACGCTGCGCAGCGCTCGACTGCGGTGGCTTCCAGAGGCTACCTTGCGGGGATGCGTTCAGTCGGCCTGAAGACACTCAAGAACAAGCTCAGCGAGTACGTTCGCCTGGCGGCCTCGGGCGAAACGGTGCTGATCTCGGATCGGGATCGCGTGGTCGCCGAACTCGTGCCGCCGCGCGAGACGCGTGGCGAGATGCTCTCCGACGCGATCCTGGCCGATGCCGTGCGGCGCGGTCTGGTCACGCCCGCCGCGTTGCCTCCCGGGCCACCGCCCGCGAGCGCGCCCGTAGCAAAGCTCGCCGAGGTCCTCGCCGAGTTAGCCGCGGACCGGAGCGAGCGGTGATCTTCCTCGACACGTCTGTCGTGCTGGCCCAGCTCTTGGTCGAGGACGTGCGCCCGCCTGCGAGCCTTTGGGCCGAGCCCCTAATTGCCAGTCGTTTGGTCGAGTACGAGACCTGGGTCCGCATCCACGCCCGCCGCCTCGCGGCGTCGCACGGCTCTGCCACACGCGAGTTGCTCGCGCGCATCTCGTTCGTCGAGCTCTCGCCGATCGTGCTCGCGCGCGCCCTCGAGCCGTTCCCGACGCCGGTGCGCAGCCTCGACGCACTCCACCTCGCGTCGCTCGAATACCTGCGCTCGCAGCGCCTCGAGGTGGAACTCGCGACCTACGACGAGCGCATGGCGGCAGCAGCGCGCAGGCTGGGAGCGCCGCTCTTCGCGCTTTGATCTGCGTCCGGCGCCGGAGTGAACCGCTAGCACCCCGCCGCACCGCTGTGTGAACTTCGCCGCGCTGGAGGTTCCGCGATGCCGACGCCGATGCAGAAGCAGCCCGAGCCTGCGCTCGAGTATCTGCCGATTCCGAAGGAGCGCTACACGAGCCGCGAGTTCGCGCGGCTCGAGTGGGAGCGCATGTGGACGAAAGTCTGGCTGCTCGCCGGGCGCGAACAGGACGCCGCGAGGCCCGGCGATTATTTCACGTTCGAGATCGGCCCCGAATCCGTCCTAATCATTCGCCAGCACGATGGCTCGCTCGCCGCGCGTTACAACGTCTGCATGCACCGCGGCAATCGCTTGCGCGAGCCGGGCCGCGGGCACGCGGACGAGTTCTCGTGTCTGTTCCACGGCTGGCGCTACGGCATCGACGGCAGACTCGCGGCCGCGCTCGATCCGCACTGCTTCAAGCAGGGGTTGCCCGTCGAGCAGCTCTCGCTCCAGCCGGTGCGCTGCGAAAG
>JANNDT010000264.1:0-3311 GCA_031387905.1 Deltaproteobacteria bacterium | reverse complement strand
GTGTTCCGCGGCCAGGTGCCGACCGTAACACCCGAGCTCGGCGGCTCGTTCTCGGAGCTGATGCGCTGGGCGGACAAGATTCGCGTCGTGAGAGTGCGCACGAACGCGGACACGCCGGCCGACGCGCGCGTGGCTCGCGAGTTCGGCGCCGAAGGCATCGGCCTCTGCCGCACCGAGCACATGTTCTTCGAGCCGAGCCGCATCCTCGCCGTGCGCGAAATGATTCTCGCCGCGGATCTCGGCGCGCGCGAGCGGGCGCTGGCGAAGCTGCTGCCGATGCAGCGCGGCGACTTCGCCGGGATCTTCCGCGAGATGTCGGGCCTGCCCGTGACTATTCGCCTGCTCGACCCGCCGCTGCACGAGTTTCTGCCGCACACGGATCGAGAGATCCACGACGTGGCGGAGGCGCTCGGCAGCAATGCCGCCGTGGTGCGCGCGCGCGTCGAGGAACTGAAAGAGTTCAATCCGATGCTCGGGCACCGCGGCTGCCGGCTCGGGATTTCGTTTCCCGAGATCTACCGCATGCAGGTGCGCGCGATCGTCGAGGCGGCCTGCGACGTCGCTGGCGCGGGGGGTCGCGTGCAGCCCGAAATCATGTTGCCGTTGATCGCGCACAGGGGAGAACTCGCATTGCTCCGCAAGCTCATCGAAGACGAAGTTGCCGCGGTGCTGCGCGAGCGGCCCGGCGCGAAAGTGAAGCCCGCGATCGGCACCATGATCGAAGTCCCGCGCGCGGCGCTGATCGCCGGCCAGCTCGCGGAACTCGCGGATTTCTTTTCGTTCGGCACCAACGATCTCACGCAAACCGGCTACGCCCTCTCGCGCGACGACGCCGGCAAGTTCCTGCCAGACTACGTGGAGAAGGGCATCCTCAGTGACGACCCGTTCGTGTCGGTGGACGAAGAAGGGATCGGCGAGTTGATGCGGATCGGCCTCGAAAACGGGCGCCGCGTGCGACCCGGCCTAAAGGTGGGGATTTGCGGCGAGCACGGCGGCGATCCCAAGAGCGTGCGTTTCTGCGCGCGGCTCGGCTTCGACTACGTCTCGTGTTCTCCGTTCCGCGTGCCGGTTGCGCGGCTCGCCGCCGCGCAGGCAGCCGTCGAGCAGCGCGCGAGCCGCAACGTGAAGCGCGTATGAGAGCGCTCGTACTCACGCTCGCGCTGTCGCTCTCGTTCGGCTGTGCAGCGCTTCGCCGCACGACGGGTTGGTTCTCGGCCGACGCCCCGGGGGCCGCGAATGCCGACACCAGCCGCGGCCTCGTTGAAGTCGATTCGCAGGAGATGGTGAGCTTCTTCGAGCACGCCTCTGGCTTCTACTCGCGTCTCGCGTCGCGCCGCTTCAACGACCGCAACACGTTCATGGATCCCAAGCTCGGCGCGTACTTCCGCACCGAGTCTGCCTACGCCGACTACTACGCAAACCTGACCGGCTCACTGCGCTTTGCCCACTTCAAGCGCCTGCGGCCGCTCTCGGTCGAGATCCTCGAAGTTCGCTCCGAAGGCGCGGGCAAGGCGGTCGTCGTGGCGAAGCTGCTAGGCGACAACAGCCGACCGCTGCGTTGGAACGACGTCGAGTTGGTCCGCGAGGACCGCTGGGAACGCGTGGGCGAGCGCTGGTGGATCGTGCCGGGCCGGATCTAACTCCGCGGCCGCGAACGACTTTTCCGCGCCGCAGCGAAGTAGGTGCCTGGGCGTCCACGCTTAGGAACGAAACTTCACACATGAAGCCGCCTGCGCGTGGAACCGTTTTTCACTTGCGGCCACAAACTCCTTGATTCCTCAAGCAAATTGCCTTGCGGCGGGCGTAGAGTGCCGACTGGCACGGCAGTTGCTCTCTACCGTGCCGCCGGGATTCACCCTCCCGTCCCCCCTAGAAGCCAATCCTGCCAGGGAGCACCCCCCAATTGTTCAACTCAAACGCCCCCGACCAAACGCACAGCACCACGAGCACTGAGACTCCGCCGACGACACGCCGCCGAGTGACACCGGCGCGGCCTGGCCGCAAGCGCGCGGTCGCCTGGGATAGCGACGCCGAACTGGTCGCGCAGATCGTCGCCGGTAGCCGCGTCCATTTCGAGATGCTCTACGAGGCGTATTTCCCTCGCGTGTACCGCTTTGCGCTGAAGCGCATGCGCGACACCGGCGAGGCTGAGGATGTCACGCAGGAAGTGTTCGTGACGGTGTTCCGCGCGCTGCGCAGCTACCAGGGCAACTCGAGCCTGCTCGTTTGGATCTTTGGCATCGCGCGCAACAAGGTGAATCGCCGCTTCCGCGGCGCGCGGCCGTGGATGGAGTCGATCGACTCCGAGAACTTCCAGATCGCCTCGAAGGAGCCGCCGGCGGACGAAACGGTGCAAGCGCGCATCCTGCTCGCGCAGTGCGAAGAAGCGATCGAGAATCGCTTGACGCCGCTCCAACGGCGCATCTTTCACCTGAAGCACTTGCGCCGGCAGTCGATCCGCTCGATTGCGGAGACGCTCGGCAAATCCGAAGACGCGGTAAAAGCGAACCTCTACCGCATGCGCCGAGCGATCGCGCAGGCAGCGCCAGGCCTCGAGCAGGTGCTGCGCGCTTAGCGCAAGGCTCCGCGGCTCCGACGGAACGCGGCGATCTGCCGCTTTCCGAGCCACTTCCGCCGGTTTCTGCGCCACTTCCGCGCCCCATTCACCACTACCTGAGCGGAGCGCCGCACCGGGACGCGGCGCTCCCGGGGGTGCTGGGTGTGGCTCGTTCGAAGCCTAGAGCGCAGAAGCGCAGACTGGTGGAGGACGCGCAGGCGAAGCTGACTGAAAAGCCGGCGAACCTGGGCGATGAAGCGCTGCTCGACGGCGTGAAGCGCGGCAGCGAGCCGCACTTCAATGCGCTGTACGCCCGGTACTTCGGGCGCATCTACGGCTTCATGCAGGCGCGCCTGCGCAATCGCGCGGATGCCGAAGAGTTGACGCAAGAAGTCTTCACCGCCGTGTTTCGCTCCGCCGCTGGCTACGGCGATCGCGCGACTCCGCTCTCATGGATCTACGGGGTCGCGCGCAACACGTTGCTGAATCATCTGCGCCGCGTGCAGCTGGAGCGCGCACGCGAGATTCGCATCACCGCCGATGCGCTCGCGCAGCCGGCGCCCGAGTGGGCCTACACGCCCGAAGAGTTCTACCGCCAAGGCCGGCTCCGCGCGGAGTTCGAGCGCAGGTTTGCCGCGCTCGCTCCCTGGCAACTCGACGCATTTTGCTTACGACATGTCGAGGATTTGCCGATCGCAGAGATCTCACGCCGCACGACGCGTTCGGCAGACGCGGTTCGATCTGGGCTTTACCG
>JANNDT010000249.1:0-3794 GCA_031387905.1 Deltaproteobacteria bacterium | reverse complement strand
ATGCGGCCACCGGGGCCGGTGCCACGAACCGCGGCGAGGTTCACACCGAGTTCCTGCGCGAGCCGGCGCGCGAGCGGCGAAGCCTTGATCTCGCGCGCGGCCTCGGCGGACGAAAAGGCAACAACGTCCCCGGATTGCCTTGTTGCGGCGTGGACGTCGGACTCGACGATGCGGCCGCCGGGGCCGCTGCCTGTTAGGGACGCGAGTGCGACGCCGAGTTCGCGCGCGAGGCGGCGCGCGGCGGGGGAGGAGAGCACGCGCCCGCCGTCACCGGGTGCAGCAGCCGATGCAGCGGGGGCGGCGGCGGCGGCGCTCGCCACGGGCGCTGCGGAGGTCACGAGCGCGGGGGCCGCGGCGGAAACTCCGCCCACGAGCTTGGCGAGATCGGCGGGAATGACTTCACCGGGCGCGAAGATGAAACCGATCAGGTCGCCGGGCGCGCGCGTCACGTTCTCCGCGACGACGTGCTTCACGGTGCCACTCGCGTCGGCATCGACCTCGAGCTCGACCTTCTCGGTTTCGAGGCGATACAGCAGCGCACCCTTCTCGACGGCTGCGCCGTCTGCGACGTACCACTGCGCGACGACGCCCTCGGACATCGTCATGCCAACTTTGGTTAGGAAGATCTCGGTGGGCATCCGGTCCCTTTCACTTCGCTTTCACTTCGATGGCGGCGCCCGAGCGCAGCCAGCCTTCCGCGGCGGCGCGCGCGAGCACGCGCGGCACGTCGATCACCCACGGGCCGTCGCGCGCGACGCGCAAGCTCGCGCGCCGGCCCGTGAGCAGCACGCGCTCGCGCTCGCCGTCGAGCGCCAGCGTGCCGGGGCCGATCACCGTAATGGCTTCGCCAAACGCGACGGGCCGCAACGAGCGCACGATCACGTCTTGAAACAAGCCCGGCGCGATCGGCGCACGCACCGTGCCCCCGGCGCCGCCGAGCGCGAGCAGTAGCGCGCCGTCTTCGTCTTCGCGCAGCGGCGCCACCAGCCCGCCGATCGAGGTCATTCCCACGGCCGCGGGATCCGCGCGCGTCAGCAGCGCGAGCGAGATGCGGTCGGAATCGAGCAGCGCGCGCGCCCCCACGAAGCGGTCCTGCGTCAGCACGGCATCGATTAGGGCGAGGTCGTCCTTCTCGCCGTCGATCGTGACGGTGATGGCCTTGGCTTGGCGCGCGCACTCGGCGAGCGCGATCCGGCCACTGGCGACGAAGCCGGCAGCCATGCCGACGATGGTGGCTTCGGACACGCGCGGGAACACGTTGTTGGTGCCGGTCGAGACGGGCAAGAGCGGCGCGTCGCGCCAGCCGAGCGCGAAGGCGCGATTCGTACCGTCGCCGCCGAGCGTAATCACGACTGCGCAGCCAGCGTCGCGCAGCGAGGCGGCGCCGCGAATCGTGTCGAGCGCGGACGAGGTGCGCGGCGCTTCCACCGCCTTCGCGTCGATCTCGCCCGCAAACTCTGCGAGTGCGTTCTCGGCCAGGTCGTGCGTATCGGGCACGAAGCGGAACTCGCGCGCGCCGGCAGCGATAGCGCCGACGACCGCGCGCCGCACGATCGCCTGCTTCTCTTGGTTGTCGAACACGGACGCGCGCGCGACGAGCCGCCGCACGTCCTTCCCCGACGCGGGATTACACGCGATCCCGATCGGGCCTGAGACCGGAACGCTCAAACCGTTAGGCCGATGGTGCGCTTCACCTCGGCGACGATCTTCTCGGCGCTCGGCAGGTAGTGCTTCTCGAGCGCGGGGCTGAACGGAACCGGCGCGTACGGCGCGCCGAGGCGCGCGATCGGCGCGTCGAGGTAATCGAACGCGAGTTCCTGGATCTGCGCCGCGATCTCCGCGCCGAAGCCGCCGAAGCGCACCGCTTCGTGCACTACCAGCGCGCGGTGCGTCTTCTTCACGGAAGCCACCACCGTGGCCGTGTCGAACGGCGAGAGCGTGATCGGGTCGATCACCTCGGCGTCGATGCCGTCCTTCGCGAGTGTTTCCGCCGCAGTCATCGCCTCGTGCCGCATGCGGCCCGTGGCGACGATCGTGAAGTTCGAGCCCGGGCGCGCGATGGTCGCCTTGCCGATCTCGATCGCGTACGGCTCTTCCGGCACCTCACCCATGAGGCCCAGCGACACCTTGTTCATGATTACGAACACCGGGTTCTCGTCGCGCACCGCGGCGATGATCGCGCCCTTCATGTCGTAGGGCGTCGCCGGCATCATCACCTTGAGCCCGGGCAGGTGTACGAGCCAGGCCTCGAGGCTCTGGCTGTGCTGTGCGGCGAAGCTCATGCCGGCGCCGGCGAAGGTGAGCACCGTAACAGGCAGCTTGGCCTTGCCGCCGAACATGAAGCGCATCTTCGCCATCTGGTTGGCGATCTCGTCCATGCACTCCCCGATGAAGTCCATGAACATGATGTCGACGATCGGGCGCAGGCCGGTGGCCGCGGCGCCGACGCCGAGGCCGATGATGCCGGCCTCACTGATCGGCGTGTCGATCACACGCCGCGGGCCGAACTCGGCGAGCAGCCCCTTGTAACAACCGAATACCGAGCCCGCGCCCGCGACGTCTTCGCCAGCGAGGAAGGCTTCGGGGAACTGCTGGAGCGACTGGCGCACGCCCTCGGTGATCGCGAGGACGTACGGAATCTTGCGCGGGCCTGCGGGTGCGGTCCTGGTTGCAGCTGCCATGGTCTGACTCCCTAATTCTGCACGTAATAAACGTCTTCGAGCAGCTGATCCGCGGCTGGGAACGGGCTCGCTTCCGCGAACGCAATTCCCTCCGCAGCTTCCAGCTTCACGCGGGCGTGGATCGCGGCGGCTTCGTCGCGCGACATCACGCCGAGTTCGGCCAGGCGCGCTTCGAGCATCGGGATCGGGTCTCGCTTCTTCCACGCGATCACTTCCTCGTCGCTGCGGTAGGCCATGCCCATGCCGCGCACGCCGACGTGGTCGTAGAACCGATACGTCTTGCACTCGAGCAGCGTCGGCCCTGCGCCCTTGCGCGCGCGCTCGATCGCCTCGCCCGCTGCCTCGTACACGGCGACCACGTCCATGCCGTCGACGATCACGCCCGGCATGCCGTAGCCCGCGGCGCGGTCGGCCACGTCTTTGATCGCCTGATGATTCGCCTGTGATGTGTACTCGCCGTAGCCGTTGTTCTCGCAGACGAACACGATCGGCAGCTTGTAGAGGCCCGCCATGTTGGCGGCCTCGTGGAAGGAGCCCTCGTTCGAAGCGCCGTCGCCGAAGAAGGTCGCGGCGACCTGCTTGGTTCCGCGATACTTGTTACTGAACGCCGCGCCCACCGCGATCGGCGGGCCAGCGCCCACGATGCCGTTCGCGCCGAGCATGCCGACGTCGAGGTTCGAGATGTGCATGCTGCCGCCCTTGCCCTTGCAGTACCCGGTCGCGCGGCCGAACAGCTCGGCGTACATCGGTTTGAACTCGCCGCCCTTCGCGACCAGGTGGCCGTGGCCGCGGTGCGTGCTCGTGATCTGGTCTTGGTCCGTCAGGTTCACCATCACGCCAGCGGCGACGGCTTCTTGCCCAACGTAAAGATGGAGCGCGCCGGGGATCTTCCCGTTCTCCATCAGCTTGCCGGCCTCTTCTTCGAAGATCCGGATGCGCACCATGCGGAGGTGCAAGTCTTTCAGGACAGCGTTGCTGGGCATCTTCGCCACGCGGGTCTCCTTGGTGCGCCTAAAAGGCGGCACACGTTACACCGGGTGAGAGCCTGGTTGCAGGCCTGCGCGGCGACTCGAACGCGTCGCAAAAAGAAAAACGCGGCTCGGGAGCGACCCG
>JANNDT010000190.1:0-1981 GCA_031387905.1 Deltaproteobacteria bacterium | reverse complement strand
CTGTTCCTGATCCCGATGAAGCACCCCGGCCTCGAAGTGCAGAGCCTGCCCACGGTCGGCAAGGACACCACCAATCAGGTGTTCTTCAAGGACGTGTTCGTGCCGGATGATTATTTGGTCGGCAAGCGCGGCCAGGGCTTCCAGATGATCTCGGAAGCGCTCGACCTCGAGCGCTTCACGATGTTCACGCTCTCGCCGATCGCCGACCGCACGCGCGTGCTCGTCGGCTGGGCGCGCAGCGCGCAGCGCGACGACAAGCCCGTGCGCGAAGACCGCGACGTGCGCCGCGTGCTGGCGAACATCGTGACGGACACCGCCGTCGCGAAAGCGCTCAGCACGCGCTTCGTGTGCGCGGCGAAAGCGGGCAGCGGCAAGCCGCCCACGATCGAGTCGTCGCAGTACAAGTTGTTCACGACCACGCTCTCGCAGCGCGTGTGCGATGAGGCGCTCGACCTGATGGGCGCCGCGGGCACGATCCGCGAGGGCCAGGACGAAGCGCCGCTGCGCGGCCGCTTCGAGGGCGCCTACCGCGCCACGATGAACGAGACGGTGGGCGGCGGCGGCAGCGAGATCCAGAAGAACATCATCGCGCGCCGCCATCTCGGCTTGCCGAAAAACTTCTAACCGCGGCGCATTCGCGAACGACTGATTAGGGGAACCGCGTGGACCTCGAGCTCAACAGCGAACAACGACTGATCCAAGACATGACGCGCAGCTTGCTGAAGGAGCACTGCCCGCGCGCGGTCGTCCGCAAGCTGGAGAACGACCCGAAGGGCGTCGAGCCGGGCCTTTGGAAGCAGCTGTCAGAAGCGGGGCTCACGGGGCTGCTGATCCCTGAGAGCTTCGGCGGCGGCGGGCAGACGTTGTTCGAAGCGGCGCTCGTGTACGAAGAAATCGGCCGCGCGCTGGCGCCGACGCCGCACTTCGTGAGCGCGGTGCTGAGCGCCGGCATTCTGCTCGAAGCGGGCAGCGAGGCGCAGCGCGCGGAGTGGCTGCCGAGAATCGCGCGCGGCGACGCGATCCTCACGGTGGCTTGGCTCGAGCCCGAGCGCGGCTACGGCGAGGCGGGCGTGAAGCTGGCTGCGAAGACGGACGGCGCCGATTTCGTGCTGACCGGCACGAAGCGTCACGTGAACTACGCCCGCGCCGCGGATCGCCTGCTGCTGCTCGCGCGCACGGATGCCGGCATCGACTTGTTACTGGTCGACCCCAACGGCGCCGGCGTGAAGCTCACCCATTACCTCTCGGCTTCTGGCGAGCCGCACTTCCGGATCGACTTCGCGAACGCGCGCGTTCCGCAGAGTGCGCGCGTCGGCGCCGCGGGCTCGGGCTGGAACACCTTCAGCCGAGTGCTGCTGCAAGACGGCTTGATTCTGCTCGCGGCGCAGGCGATCGGCGGCGCGGACGCGTGCCTCGCCGACACGGTCGAGTACGCCAAGGTGCGCAAGCAGTTCGACAAGCCGCTCGGCGCGTTTCAGGCGCTCGCGCACTACATGGCCGACGCCTCGACGCGCATCGACGGCGGCCGCGTGCTGGTGCACGAAGCGGCCTGGAACCGCGCGCAGGGCCGCTCGGTCGCGCGCTTCGCGCCGATGGCGAAGCTGTTCGCCTGCAACGCTTATCAGGATGTGACGCGCACCTGCGCGCAGATCTGGGGCGGCGTCGCCTTCACGATCGAGTACGACACGCAGCTCTTCTTCCGGCGCGCCAAGGAGCTGCAGCTCTCGTGGTGGGACACGCCATACCTCGAGGAACTGATCGCAGCGGACGTGCTGGATCGTTAGGCCGGCGCGCGCTCGACCCGCATCAGAGGCCCGCCTCGATCCAGACGAAGAGGATCGCGATGTGGAGCGCCTGGTCCGTCCACATCGCGATGGCGGGCGCCTCGGGAGCGCCGGCGCTGTGCTTGAAGGAACGGATCCACCACTCGAGCGGGATGCGGGTGTCGATCAGCGTGTGCACAAGGCCAAGCACAAGGCCG
>JANNDT010000128.1:0-3985 GCA_031387905.1 Deltaproteobacteria bacterium | reverse complement strand
CGGCGAAATGCAAACGCGGTGATCTGCCCGGTCCCGAGGTTCGGCTTCTGCCCGATGCGGTGGAAGCCTCCGACGCCGGCGGCGTGATCGTAGAACCAGTAGCAATCGCTTTCCTGCCAGAGCTGCTGATCGCTCGGCGCGTGCGGGCGGTCCCAACTCAAGTCGTAGGCCATGTCAGCCCCCCTGCCCGGCGGCGAGGCGCGCCCGGTGCCACGCCTGATTCAGGTTCTCGAGATAGAAGCCCCACACCGTCTCGAACGACGGCATCACGTCCGCGACGAGCAGCATCACCGTCAGGCACTTGAACTCGTTGAAGAGCACGAAGTACTCCCAGTGCTCGACGCTGCGTCCGCTCTCGGCCTCGTAGCGCGCGATGTACTCCGCTTCGCTGGGCGTCCCTTCGACGGGCTTGTCCAGGATCTTCTGTGTCTCGGTCACCGAGACGACGAGCGCTAGGTCCGCCTCGTTGTGCCCCAGGTAGGACAGCTCCCAGTCGATCACCGCCGCGATCCGTCCCTCGCGGAAGATGATGTTCGCGATCTGCGCGTCGCCGTGGACGAGATTCGGTGTGTACGCCTTCGGTTGATGGTCGAGCATCCAGCCGTGCACGCTGCGCACGAAGGCGAGCTTCGCGTCGGCGCCCGAGCGCACGAGCTCGGCCTCTCTCAGCCACCACGTCAGCTCGCGCGCCATCGCGGTGTGGCCCGCGCCGCGCAGAGCCAAGTGCGGAACCTCGCGCGGCCCGAGCGCCGCGCGGCGGAGCTGGCCGTGAAAGCCCGCCGCATCGAGCATCGTGGCCTTGCGCTGCGCGGGCAGCATCTCCGCGAGCGGCCCGCTCGAGTACATCGCCGCAGCGGGCGCGTCTCCGCGGACGCGCTCCATGATGAACGCCGGCGTCCCGACGCGCTCGCCGTCCGGGTCGACCCAGAACGGCCGCGGCACCGGCAAACCCGCGGCGTGCACGGCCTTCACGGTCGAGAACTCGTCCGCGAAACGCTTCTGCTTGAGCAGCGCGACGCCAGGGGAGTAACGGATTACGAGGTCGTGGAGGCTGCGCCCGTCGCCGCGATCCATCAGGGCCGAGAAGAAGCCGATGCCATTGCTCGAGCCGGCTCCGGTCGAGGGATAGGCGATCTCACTGAGCGCGATGGCGCCGCAAATCTCGGGCTGGCTCGCGATGAACGCCTCGAGCTTGCCGCGGTCGATCTGCGCGAAGCGCGCTCGCGCGTTCTTCACCGAGCCCGCGATCGAGCCGCGCAGGCCTTCGCCGGGCGCGCTCATTAGGCCGCGAGCGGTCGCGTCAGCGCCAAGTCGCCCGCGTCGCCGCCGTTTCCGACCAAGCGGCCCGGCGTAGCGCCGGTGCAGTTCGCGTTCCGATGGATCAGCTGGCCGTTCACAATCACGAGCTTCACGCCCTCGGCGCGGCACACGCGGCGCCAGTCTCCATCGGGGAGATCGTGAGCGACCTGATAAGCGTTCGCGTCGTAGCCGAGCCGCTCGAAGTCGTACACGTAGATATCTGCCGCATTGCCTTCGACCAGCGTGCCGCGCCGATTCAGCCCGAGGATGTAGGCCGGCAGGCCACTCAGCTTGTAGTGCATCTCCTCGAGCGTGAAGCGCCCCTCCTCGCGCACGAGCTGCATGAGGTTGTCGGTCGGGTACTGGCCACCGGAGTAGAACTTCACGTGCGCGCCGCCGTCGGAGGTGCCGGGTATTACGCGCTTGTGCTTCAGGATCGCGACCGTCTTCTCGAGGTCTTGGCTCGCCGACTGCGTCGCGCGGAAATCCGCCTGTGCGCCGGAGCGCGCCACGATCGCGAAGAACACGTCGGTGACGGGCCTGCCCAACTCACGCGCGATCTCGCCGACCAACTTGCCCTGATGAGCGCGGAACTCGGTCGCGTCCTGCGCGTTCAGCAGCTTGTAGGTTTCGAGAGGCCCGCCGACCATGTGCAGCGGCGCCGGGTCGTACTCCTTGCGCGCGCGCTCGAGGAAGGCCGGATCCGCAGCGAGGCGAGCGATGGCGTTCGCGTCGCCGGCGTAGGTCAGCGTCTTGAAGAGCGGGATCGTCTGCCAGACGTCCCAGTCCGGCACCTTGAACTCGTTCCAAAGCCGGTAGCAGAGGCTCTGCGAGTAGATGTTAAGGCCTTGGCGCTCGGTCTCGTCGAGCCAGGCGAGCACGTTCGTGTGGTAGTCGGGAATCGCATCGACGCCAATCACGACGTTGTGGAGCACGGGGCGCCGCGACGCGCGCGCCAGCTCCTCGGCCGTGCGCCGGTTCGAGGCGCCGCCGGGCACTTCGCACAAGCACTGGATCACGCCTTGATCGCGCTCGCGCAGCACCTCAGCGAGCGAAAAGGCGTCCTCGATCTGCATTTCGTCCGTGGGCATCGCCGTGCCGTCGCAGTCTTTGTGCGAGTTCGTCTGATTGAGATGCGAGAGCGCGAAGCCGATCGCGCCGTGGTCCATCGCGCGGTGCAGGAGATCGCGCATCGTCTCGCGCTCGCTGCGCGTGGCGCCGCGGCTCTTCGCGGCGGCGTCGCCCATCACGAACATCATCAGCGAGTTGAGCGGCATGTAGCTCGCGATGTTCACGCCCTTCGGGATGCGCTTCATGTGCTCGACCCACTCGGGGAACGTCTCCCAATCCCAGCCGAGCGCCTTGCGCATGGCGCCGAGGGGGACCTGCTCGGTGTTCTCCATGAGCAGCATGTAACGCTCGCGCGCATCGGCGCGGCACGGCATGAAGCCGAAGCCGCAGTTGCCGACGGCGAACGTGGTGGTGCCGTGCCAGCTCGAGTTCGTGCAGTACGGATCCCAGTGGATCTGCGCGTCGTAATGGGTGTGCGGGTCGATGCCGCCCGGCGCGACGATCATGCCCTCGGCGTCGATCACTTCGCGCGCCTGGTCTGCCGGGATGTCGGTCGAGATCCGCTCGATTACCCCGTCGCGGATCGCAAGATCCCCGAACCAGCGAGGCCGGCCCGTTCCGTCGACGATCGTTCCGCCCTTGATCACGCTGTCGTAACGCTTCACTGGATGGCTCCTAATAGGTCTCGCCGCTCGCGACCGAGCGGCGGTGAGTTCGAGCGAGCCCGCGCCCACCGGGGGAGGGCGGCGCGGGCTGCTCTCAGGCGGCGCGACTGACCGCGCCTGCGCCGATCTTGCCGTTGCGCAGGAGCTGCCCTGGCGTCGCGCCGGTGCACTTGCCTTCTTCGAAGGTGACGACGCCATTAACAAGGATGAAGCGGTAGCCCTCGGCGCGCTGGATGCGGCGCCACTCGTTCGCCGGGAAGTCGTGGGCGATCTCGAAATCCCACTCCGGCAGGCGCTTCAGCCGCGCGAGGTCGTAGACCACCACGTCCGCGGGCGCGCCTTCGCGCAGGAAGCCGCGATCGGTGAAGCCGGCGGCCTGCGCCGGCAGGTAGCTCAGGTGGTAGTGCGCCTCTTCGAGCGTGAGCTTGCCGGTATCGCGCACGAGCCACGTCAGCAAGTCCGTGGTGTAGGTGCCGCCAGTGAAAAACTTCACGTGCGCGCCGCCGTCCGAGACGCCAGCCATTACGTACGGGTCGTTCATCAACTCGCCGACCTTCACCGGATCCGAGCTGGTGGCGTCGCCGCCGCGGAACTCGACGTCGAGCCCGCCCGCCAGCGCGATGTCGAGCATCGCGTCGTTCGGGTGCTTGCCCTCGGCCTTCGCGATCTCGCCGACTTTTTTGCCGAGGTATTTCTCGAGCTCGGGATGCCCGGGCACGCGATTCACGATCACGTTCTCAGGGATCGTGTTGGCGCCGATCGGCAGAAGCAGCGCGTACTCGTCGCGCATGCGGCGCCGCACGTCGGGATCCGCCATGCGCCGCGCCTTCTCGGCCTTGCTGCCTTGCGTCGCATAATTCCACGCGGGGCTGCCGTCGTAGAGGTTCCACAGGTCGAGCGTGAACGCGAACCAGGTGCGCGCGCTCGCGCCCTGCGCGTACATGCGCAGG
>JANNDT010000111.1:0-2539 GCA_031387905.1 Deltaproteobacteria bacterium | reverse complement strand
GCTGCGCATCACGCAGGACGCGCCCGCGGTCGAGGCCGTTGCGCTGAGTTGTCAGGGCGTGCTCGAAGCGCTGCGCGGCAGGACGGATGCCGCGCGCCGCATGGTCGCCTCGGCGCGCAAGATGGTGGAAGAGCTCGGCGTCACGCAGCGCGTGCTCGAGGTCGATGGCTTCGCGGCGCGCATCGACTTGCTCGAGGGCGACGCGCCCGCCGCGGAGCGCGTGCTGCGCGGCGCGACCGACGGACTGCGCGCGCTTGGCCTCGGCATCGACGCCGCGCGAGCCGCTGCGCTGCTCGGGCGCGCGCTGCTCGCGCAGGGCCGAGCTGCAGACGCCGAGGTGCTTTCGCACGAGAGCGAGGCGCTCGCGGGCGACGACCTGCAGGCCGCGATCGCGTGGCGCGGCGTGCGCGCAGAGGCGCTCGCCCAGCGCGGCGAGCACGCGGCGGCGCTCGCGCTCGCGCAGGCCGCGGTGGAGATCGCGTCCGCGACCGATGCGCTGCTCGATCACGCCGACGCCCGCCTCGCGCTCGCGCGCGTGCTGCGTGCCGCCGGCCGTAACAACGAGGCCGACACGGAAGAGCGGCGCGCGATCGAGCTGTGGGAAGCGAAGGGGGCGACCCTGCTGGCGGAGCGGGCGCGGCGGGACGGGGGGCGCCTCGAGCCCGTCGCGCGCGCGGCCGAGGATCGCGGCCAGCCGCTCCGGCCGGTGCAGCGTCGGGTCCGAGCGAACGCCGCGACCGCGAACTGCGCGCGCGTCGAAGCTCTGTTTTCCGCGCGGAACTTTGCGGCGCTCCCCAACGTGCTGGCCGCCGACTACGAGAGCGTCCATCACCCGACCGGGACGGTGATGGGCCGAGAGGCGCCGCTGGCGATTTGGGGGGCACTCCTTCAAGGGCAGGATCCCGCGCTCTCGATCGAGATTCTGGCGACTCTCGGAGACCCGCTGGTCATGACGAGAGGAATCCGCTCGGCCAGCGCTCAGATCGAGGGAGACAGCATCGACGTCGGCGCAGCACTCACCGAAGAGTTCACTCTCATCGACGTCGACGCGAGTGGGCGTACAAGACGCGCCGAGACCTTCGCGCCCCACCACCTCGGCGACGCCATCGCGCGGCTCTACGCGCGTTACGCCGAGCTGCTGCCCGAAGGCGCGGACCGCGCGCGCGCGGAGGCGATCGCGCGCTCGGTCGCGGTGTTGTGCGATGCGTTCGACCTCGAACGCTTCGCTACTGCGATCGCGCCCGACATCGAAGTCGCCGATTCGCGCAGCGTCGGCACCGGTCCCCTGCACGGCGCGGAGGCCATGCTCGGCTCGATGCGCGCGCTCTTGGATCTCTCGGAGGCCGGCGTCGACTGGCGCATCGACGACATCTTCGGCGCGACTCCCGACACGCTCTGGATTCGTCACACGAGCTTCGGCAGAGAGCGGGTCGGTGGTGGCGACTGGGAGCGCAACCTCAGCGAGATCTGGGGGTTCGGCGCCGACGGCAAGATCGCGCGCTGGGAGAAGTTCGAGCTCGGCCACGAAGCCGACGCGCTCGGGCGTTTCGACGAACTCGCGGCGCTTGTGCGACCAGAGGCTCCAGCTCCCCGCGCGCGCGTGCGCGCGAACGCCGCGACGCGCAACATCGAGCGCTTCTCCGCTGCGCTCGCTGCGCGCGACGCCGCCGCACTCGCGCTCACTCTCGACGATTCGCTGCACGTCGTGCACCACCCGACGCGCGCGACCTACGGGCGGCGCGAGATGCTGGGCACGTGGCGCTCCGCGATGCGCGCCGCACAGTTCGAGTTCCGGCAGGAGAACCTCGCCGCGCTCGGCGACTCGCTCCTGCTCGAGCGCCACTTCGTCTCGGTCGAGGGGCTCGCCGACGCGAACCTCGAGAGCTTCGGGCGCTCCGAGTTCCACGAGCTCGCGATCTTCGACGTCGCGGCCAGCGGCCGAGCCGTCCACGTGGAGATCTTCGCGGGCGCGGAGCTCTCGCATGCGATCTGCCGCTTGTACGAGCGCTACGCCGAGTCGCTGCCCGATGGCGCGGAGCGCACGCGTGCGGAAGCGATCGCGCGCTCCGCGAGCGTGATGCTGGGGCAGCCGGACCTCGCGGCCACCGCGACTGTGCTCGCGCCGGCCGTCGAGTTCACCGACCTGCGCACCGTCGGCTTCGGGACCCTGCGCGGCGCCGCGACGGTGATCGAAACGATCGCCGCGATGCTGAAGCTCTCGAGCGACGACAGCGCGCGCATCGACGACGTGCTCGCACTGGAAGCGGACGCGCTGGCGGTGCGCTGGACCAACACGGGGATGGACCGCGCGACCGGCGGCGTCTTCGAGCGCAAGCTCTGCCAGCTCTTCACGTTCGGCAGCGACGGCCTCGTCACGCGCTGGCAGCAGTTCGAGATGGAGCACGCTGCCGAGGCACTCGCGCGCTTCGACGAGTTGACGGCGCTCGCACACGCGCCGCCCGCTCCCCAACAACTCGGCCCCACTTTCGAGAACGCCGCCTCGCTCGCGGTCGAGCGAGAAGTGCGTGCGTTCGCAGCG
>JANNDT010000101.1:0-24448 GCA_031387905.1 Deltaproteobacteria bacterium | reverse complement strand
CGGAGACCGAGCCGTAGTGAGCCGCGATCGCCGCCGAGTCTTCCACCGAGAATCTGCCGAGGCCACGGAGAGCGGCGAAGCACCAGGTCGGGGTGGCGAGGCCGAGGGCCAGCGTCACCACGAGCGGAAGCGCCACGGTCGCAAGTGGAGTCGTGGCCAGCGCGGCGCCGCCCTTCAAGCCGATCGCGAGCAGCAGATAGATCGAGAGCGCGGCGTAGATCTCTTCGGGGATCTTCAGGTCGCTGCGCACCGCGGCGGCGACGATGCCGAGGACGAACGCGAGCACGACCGGAGTCGCGAGGTTCGCTGCCACGAGATCGAACGCATCGCTCATGCACGGCCTTCTCGAACGCGGCGAAAACAGCTCAATGGCGGAGCCTAGCCACGAACCCGGGCCGCAACTCATCGGAAAAGCCGATGGAATGCGCGGATTCTTTCTATTGGCACCCTGGAAACGAATTCGAGAGCGTGCGCCGACACTCCCCAGTTCCGGAGCTCGGCGCATGTCTGGGTCACGAGCAACGCGAACACCTCGGAGCAAGGCGAAGGCGATCGTAGGAATCATCATGGGGAGTCGCAGCGACCTCGACGTGATGAACGACGCGTGCTCGATGCTGAAGGAGTTCGGGATCCCGCACGAAGTCCGGGTCGTGTCGGCGCATCGCACCCCGACGTGGATGGTGGAGTACGCGACTACTGCGGAGGCACGCGGGATCGAGGTGATCGTCGCGGGCGCCGGCGGCGCCGCGCATCTACCGGGAATGGTTGCAGCGATCTCGTTGCTCCCCGTGCTCGGCGTTCCGATCCCGGCAACGCATCTGCAGGGCATCGACGCGCTGCTCTCGATCGCGCAAATGCCGCGCGGCGTGCCCGTCGGCACGCTCGCGATCGGAGCCGCTGGCGCCGCGAATGCCGGAATCCTCGCGGCGCAGATCGTCGCGGCTTCGCGGCCCGAACTGCGCGAACGACTTCGCGCGTGGCGAGCGGAGCGCGAGAAGAGAGTCCTCGCCGAGTCGAGGGTGCGGTGAGTCTCTCTCCCGGTGCGACGATTGGACTGCTCGGTGGCGGACAACTCGCTCGCATGACGGCGATGGCCGCGCGCGCGTTCGGCTATGGCGTCGCCGTCCTCGATCCAGACGAGTCGTGTGCTGCGGGAGGCCTCGCGGACTGGAAGCTCACGGCCCCGTTCGACGACCCCGATGCGGCCGGGCGCTTCGCCGAGCGCTGCGACGTCGTGAGCTACGAGATCGAACGGATCGGAGAGGCCTCCCTTCGAGAAGTTGCGAAGCGCACTCTGCTTCGACCGTCGGCCGAGGTGTTGCTCACCATCCAAGATCGAGCGCTCCAGAAGCGCTGGCTCGCGGCGAAGGGCTTGCCGATCGCGGAGCATCGAGAGGCTCGCGACGCCGAGGAGGCCGCTGCTGCCGTACGGTCGCTCGGCGGTGCCTGCCGCTTGAAGGCGCGGCGCGGCGGGTACGACGGTCGAGGCCAAGCTGCGGCGCGCTCGGAAGCTGACGCGCACTCGGCATTCGCCGCCGCGGGGGGAAGCCCCTGCGTCGTCGAGCGCGAGCTCGAGCTCGCCGCGGAACTCTCCGTCCTCGTCGCGCGTCGCCCAGCAGGCGAGATCGCCGTTTACCCCGTCGCGCGCAACTGGCACGAGGACGGCGTGCTGGCGATCTCGCAGTTGCCTGGCGAGCTGCCGGACGCGGTTTGTGAGCGCGCGAAGGAAGTCGCTCGGACCGTCGCGGCGGAGCTCCGTGTCGAAGGCCTGCTCACCATCGAGCTCTTCCTCACGCGCGGCGGAGAGCTCTGGATCAACGAGCTGTCGCCGCGACCGCATAACACTTTCCATTCCGCGGACACCGCATGTGCGACGAGTCAGTTCGAGCAGTACGTGCGCGCGATTTGTGATCTTCCGCTCGGCGCGACACAGATCGTGCGACCGACGGCGCTGGCAAACCTCGTCGGCGATCTCTGGTGCCGCGACGCGCCGCCGCGCTTCGAGCGCGCGCTCGCGCTCGCAGGCGTCAAGCTGCATCTCTACGGGAAGCAACCCCGCCCCGGCCGCAAGGTCGGGCACTTGCTCGCTACCGCGCGCACGGCGCGTGAGGCGGTTTCCGCCGTCGAGGCGGCTCGCGCCCTGCTTTGATGTGCGCTGGGCTGGCGGCCTCTCCGCTCCGAGGCGCGCGGGGTTTCGCGGGCAGGTAGTATGCGACGCTCTCGGAAGGACGGGCGTTGCGGCTTCTACCTCAGCTCTTCGAACGCAATCGCGCGTGGGCCGACTCGATGCTCCGCGAGGATCCCGAGTTCTTCTCGAAGCTCATGCATCAGCAGTCACCGGAATTTCTATGGATCGGTTGCTCCGACAGCCGTGTTCCTGCCAATCAGATCGTCAACTTGTTGCCCGGCGACGTGTTCGTGCACCGCAACGTCGCGAACGTGGTGGTCCACACCGACCTGAACTGCTTGTCGGTGCTTCAGTTCGCCGTCGACGTTCTGAAAGTGAAGCACGTGATCGTGTGCGGACACTATGGATGCGGTGGAGTGAGCGCAGCGTTGCGTCGCGAGCGACACGGGCTGGTCGATAACTGGCTCGGTCACGTGCACGACGTGGCGGTGAAGCACGAACTCCAGCTCGCACAATACGCGGACGAGGCGCGCAAGCTCGCCAGGCTATCCGAGCTGAACGTGATCGAGCAGGTGGCGAACGTCGCGCAGACGACCGTCGTGCGCGATGCCTGGCACCGCGGCCAGGCGTTGGCTTTGCACGGCTGGATCTACGGGATCCAAGACGGGCATCTGCGCGATTTGAAGATGACGGCGGAGCGGCCCGAGCAGATCGCCGGGCTGTATTCGGCCGCAATCGTCGACGAGTGACCGTCGCCGGAGCGAACGCATGCAGGATCTTCCGCACGTGTACTCGGTGAGCGCGGCGGCTGGGCCCGACGGAGAGGTGGCGCTGGCATCACCGGGGCTCGCTGCGATCGCTTCTGCGGCGCCGGCGGAGTTCGGGGGGCCCGGAAATCGTTGGTCGCCCGAGACGTTGCTGGTCGCGGCGGTCGCGGACTGTTTCGTGCTGTCGTTTCGCGCGTTGGCTGCGGCCTCGAAGCTCGCATGGATCTCGCTCGACGTGAGCGCAGCCGGCACGCTCGACAAGGTGGAGCGCGCCACGCGCTTCACGCGCATCGACGTGCGCGCCGCGCTGCGCGTGCCAGCGGGCGTGGACGCGGCGCGCGCGCAGCGGCTGCTCGAGCGTGCGGAGCAGGTCTGCTTCATCAGCAATTCGCTGGTGTGCCCACGGCACCTCGAGGCGAGCGTCGAAGTGGCGGCCTGAGCCGCGTCCGCTCAGCCTCCGATGCGCCAATGGCTCGCGTAGGGAATCAGTCCGAGCTTGTGAGCTACCGCGAGGGACGCGCCGTTCTCCCACGACGTGCTGTAGAGCGGTATTAGGCCCAACTCGCGAACTGCGAGCGCCCAAGCTGCCGTTACGCGCGGCGCGAGGCCGCGGCCGCGCAGGCTAGGCGCCGTCTCGACGCCCGCCTCGGCGGCTTGTTCGGAGCGCCTCGCACAGCAGCAAACGCTCACGGGATGACCGCTCGCCACGACAGCGAGCACCGGCGATCGCCCCGCCGCTATCTCGCCGGGGATCCAGCCGCGGAAGTGGCGCTCGAGCAGTCGCTCGTCATCGATGAACACGACGCCGTCGGGCCGCTCGATCCGATCCGGAAACGCGAACGCCGGACCGTGGTGAATTCCGATTGGCACCGTCGCCTGCCCAACTCCGCCGAAGCTGTTGCGCAGAAGCGTCAGATATTGCTCAGCGTGCGCTGGGGAAGTCCGCAGTTCCAAAGTGGGCGCTCGTCGCGCGCGAACCGCTCGAGTTCCTCGGCGATCGGCGCAGGGACGTCGGCACGCACCGAGCAGACGACGCGCGAGAACCCTCTCACGAGAGAAAAGAGCGGACCCGGGCTCGGGTGCGGCTCGCGTGTGGAGACGATGCGGCCCGCGGAGTCGAAAACGAAGTGCGTCTTCTCGTACAGGTCGGAGGGATTCAACGCTCGCACGCTCGCGCTGCGCCTTGGGCGCGACCCCAGCCTCTCAGCTCGCTTCTCCGGCCCATCTCGCCAGCACGCGTCGGTCCTCGTCGAGCGGCGCCTCGGCGAGTTCGCAGCGTTTGCCTAGCAGCATGGTCGGTCTGCGCAGCGGCTCGAACGTCGGCCAGTTCGGCAGGCCCTCGTGGCTCGGGTCGCCGGTGCGCGCGAACTGAATCCAGGCGTTTTGGATCTGGCGCGTGAAACGCGGCGCCGCGAAGCCAATGCCTGTCAGGCCGCGTGCGAGCGGATGGCGGCCGGTGCCGAACACGAACGGCAACTCGATTGCGTGACAAGCGCCGAGCGCGCGCGGCGCTGCGGCGGCTCGCCAGTTGACGACGTAGGTGTGCACCGCGCCGCCGGCGGCGTGTTGCGCTTCGGCGAGGCGCGCGGCCGGGCGCACGAACGTGCGCGCCGACTGGAACGCATGCCACGCGTCCCGCGGGTCCGCCTCGGCGCCGCGCGACGCGAGCGCATCGCACAGCTCACGTGCGGCGCGCTTCGCGGAAGGCGCGAGCGGGTACAGCTCCGGCAGCGCGTCGCGCAGCCGCGCGGTCAGGTCTTCGAGTTCGAAGCGCCCGAAGCCGGGGTCCGCGACGCCGAACAGCTTCCACTCTTCGGACGTCACCCCAGTCATTAGGTCGATTTTCGCCGCGGCGCCGCGGCGCAGCGCGTCGAGCGGCTGCTCGGGAATCAGATCGTCATCGACCGTCGGCAGGAACGTCATCACGTCGCGGGACGAAATGCGGCTCCCGACCACCTCGCTCTGTGCGCGCAAGAGCGCTTCGAGCGGAAGCTCGGCGAGCGCTTCGGGCGACGGGTCGCCGAGCGCGGCGAGGAAACGCTCCGCGACTTCGCGCCCGACGTCGCGCGGCAGCACGTGGTCCGCCGCGCCGCTTTGGCAGATCGCGCGTTTGATCAGGTTCCGCGCGCGCGGCGCGCCGAGCAGCGCGCCGATGCTCATGCCGCCGGCGGATTGTCCGAACACGGTGACGCTCGCGGGATCGCCGCCGAAGCGCGCGATGTGCGCGCGCACCCACTCGAGCGCGGCGATCTGATCGCGCAGGCCGAGGTTCGTGCTCTCGCGCAGCGCGCCGTTGCGTGCCAGGCCGAGATGCGCGAAGCCGAGTGCGCCGAGCCGGTAGTTCACCGTGACGACCACGACGTCGCCGCGCCGCGCGAGTTCGGCTCCGTTGTAGATCGGCGTTGCACCGGAGCCGACGAGGAACGCGCCGCCATGGATCCACACGAGCACGGGCCGGTGCGCGCCGTCGAGAGCGGGTGTCCAGACGTTCAGCGTGAGGCATTCGTCGCCGGAGGCGCGGCCCGCCGCGTTGATGAAGGCGAAGATCGGCAGCGAGCGCTGCGGCGCGGCGGGGCCGTACTGCGTGGCGTCGCGCACGCCGCTCCAAGGCAGCGGCGGCTCGGGCGGCAAGAAGCGCCGCGCGCCGCTGATCGGCGCCGCGAACGGCACGCCGAAAAAGCCGAGAACGTCGCCGTCCTCGCGCCCCCGGACTCGTCCCGCTGTCGTTTCTACGACTGCTTCCAGCTCAGCGTGCCCCTGCCGTGCACCTTATCGTCGTGCGCGAGCCGGCGCAGTAGTCACGACGCGGAAGCGAGCCCTCGCCGCTCACACGCTCCGGGCGTTCAGCGCGAGGTCGGCCTTCAGCGTGCGCGAGGCAAGCGCGAGGTGAACGGCGGCCCACACGTAGAGCACGGAGATCCACGCGAGCGCGCGCCCAATGCTGGTCGGATCGCTCGCGGAACCGAACCAATCCGAGAGCGCGCCCGCGATCAGGGGCCCGCAGCCGAGGCCGATCAAGGTGACGATCGACGCGATCAGGCCCGAGACGAAGCTGCGCATGCGATCGGGGATCATGCCTTGCATCGCTACGGCGGCGGGTGCGCTGTGTACGAGCGAGAGGCCGCCCGCGAGGGAGTAGAACACGACCGCGAGCGTTGCGTTGGGAGTCGAGGCGCCGAAGAACAGCGCCGGACACGCGAGTGTCGAACAAACGGCGGGCACGAACAACACGGCGCGCGGGTTCGAGCCCCACGCGCGATTCGCGAGCAAGCCGCCCGCGACGGCGCCGAGCGTGCTCACGAGTGCCGCCGCCACGAGCGAGAGCGACGCGGTGGCGTTCGACATGCCGTGCACGCGCTCGAAGAAAGCGACGATCCATTGCGCGCTCGCGAAGATGGCGAGACTGTTCAGGACGGTGCCGGCCAAGGAATGCACGAGTGCGGGCCGGCTCGCGGCGACGCGTGCGACGTCGCGGAGCGGCACCGGTGACGTCGGAACGTGCGCGCGGCCCTCGGACCAGCCGCGCGGGGGTTCTTGCACGAACGCCGCGAACAGGGCCGCGAAGGCGAGGCCGAACACGCTCGCGCCGATGAACAGGCCACGCCAGCCGAAGGCTTCGAGCGCGCCCGCGAAGCCGAGGGCGCCGGCCCCGAGTGCGCCAAGCGTCGCGCCCATTGTGACGATGCCCATCACACCGCCGCGCCGATCGGGCGCGACGTAGTCGACGATTAGGGGGCTGTTGGTCGCGCCGGCAGCGCCTTGCCCAGCACCCGTCGCGATGCGCGTAAGGAGCAATGTCGAGAAACTCCCGGCCCATGCGCCGAGCCCGGTCGCGACGCTCCACGCCGCGATGCCCGCGGCATAGATCGTGCGGCGCGGCAGGCGATCCGCGAGCCGGCCGAGCAGCGGCGCGCTGAGCGCGTATGCGATCGCGAACACCGTCACGAGCGAGCCGAGTTGCGTGTCGGTGGAGTGCAAGTCGTCGCCGATCGACTTCATCGCGACGGCGAGCACTTGGCGGTGAAAGAACTCCACGAACACGGCGCCCGTGAGCAAGGCGACGACGCGGTTCACGGTGCGCGGCGAGAAGCGAGGCGGTGCGTCGTTCACGTTGGCGGGGTTCCTGCGTGCGGGGTTCCGCGGGTGCGGGTGTCGGAACTGTTACTGGCGAACGAATGTGCCCGAGCCGCTGGTCGCGTTCGGGCCATAGCGACTCGGCCGCCACGAGATCACGTTGTGGTTCGCCGCCTCGCCGTCGAAGTCGGTGACCGCGACGTTGATGCGCAGCGCGTCCCAGCGCGCGCCGCGCGCGTCGTCGAGCAGTCTCGCGGGGACGACGACTTCCACCGCGTAGCCGTCACTCGTGCGCCGCGCGGCGCAGCGGATGCGCTGCTCGCCCGTGGTGGGCGCGAACATCGCAAGAATCGGGTCCGCCACCGGCTTCTCCTGTACGCCGCAGAACGTGGTGAGCTGCTTGCCGAGCTCACCCGAGAGGCGCGCGGCGAGGTAGTCCATGCTTTTGTTACGGGCCGCTGCAGGCCGCGCGTCGAGATTGATCACGACGTGGTCTTGTTCGCGCAGCGTGCGGGTCGGCGTCGAGACCACGTCGTCGTCGCGCACCTGCACCGCGAAGTAGACGCCCGCGTCGTCCTGGCGCGCGTCGAACGAGAACGAGGCGTCTGCGGCGCCGGTGTAATCGCCGTGGCCTTCGAGCTCGCCGGGCGAGCGCACCTCGAAGGCGAGCGGCGCCCAGTCGGCGAGATCGGCATCGGTCGCCAGCGCGCCGGCCGCGCGCTTCAGCGTGAACTCCTGCTCAGGGGCGAGGATCGATTCCGTCTCGATCGAGAGCGGCGCGCCGTTCGGGCCAGTGGTCGCCAGCGTCCAGCGCACGTGCGCGGGGTCGATCGCCTCGTATGCGAAAGGAGCACGCGCGCGCACCGGCAGCTCGAGGTTCGCGACGTCGCCGGGCGCGACCGTGGCGCTGAGCGTCACGTCGCCTGCGTCGAGCTGGGGGCTGCCTTCGGCGCGGCCCACCACTGCGAGCGGCTGCGTGCCGTTGTTCGCGATCGAGAAGCGCGCGGTGCCGGCGCGAAATGCGTCCGCGTCGCCCCGCAGCGGCTCCTGCACGATTGCGCGCGGCAGCGCGAGCACGAGCGCGCGCTGCTCCACGGTGACGACGTCGGTCGGCAGAATGCCGTCGAGCCGCAAGTTCGCGATCAGCGGGCCGCTCTTCGTCATCGTCACATGCGCGACCTGGTCGAACTCGCCAAAGGGTGTGCCGCGCAAATCGCTGCCGCCGCCCGTCGTCGCGAGCGTGATGAGCTGGTGATTGTTACGGAGGTGTTGCGTGTAGCGGTGGTAGTGGCCGGCGAACACCGTGTAGGGCCGGTCGCCGAGCAGCTGCTCCACGCGCAGCCACTCCGGCTTGATGGCCGGCGCCGTCACCTGGCCGGGCAGCGGAATCTTCGGCACGTCCCAGAGCGGCTGATGCACCAGCACGATCGTCCAGCGGACTCCCGCGTTCTCCCGTAACACTCGCTCGACATACGCGAGCTGTTCCGCCTGCTTCCACGGCCCCGGCAGCGGCGTCTTCGGATCGTGCACCAAGCCGAACAGCTCGGAGTTGAGCGCCAGGAAGAGCACGTCTTTGTAGACGAAGTGGTAGTAAGACGGGCCGAAGCGCTCTTGCCAGACTTCGGCCATCACGGCGTTGCTCATGTCGTGGTTGCCGGGCACGTAGAAGAACGGCATCGCGAGCTTGCCGACGGAGGCCTCGATCCCGTCCCATTCCTTGGCGAGCTGCGCGCGATCTTCCGTGTAGCCCTCGATCAGGTCGCCGACGCTCACCACGAACTCGGGCCGCACGAGATTCACCTTTGACGGCATCAACTCTTCGAACACGCCGTCGCGATGCTCGCCCGTGCGATCGGTCACGACCACGAAGTCGAAATCGCTCTCGTCGCGCAGCGGCGCCGTGCCGGTCCAAGGCGCCTTCCCTGTTAGGGCCGGCAGCTCGAAGCCCGCTACCGGCAGCTTCGAAGCAATCACCGTCACGCAGCCAATCCCCGCCAGCGCGCCAAGTCCCAAGAAACCGAATGATCGCCTGCGCATGCAGCCTCCTGACCGGGGACGTTGGTATACGAATGAGTCACAACCGGACGGATTCGCTCGCGAGCGAGCGAGACGCTACTCCGCCGCCACGACCTCGGGCAGCGCATACGCACCCGAGAGCGCTTCTTCGCGCGGCTCGTACATGCGCATCACCGCGATGAACGGCAGCGGGCTGCTCGGCGTGGGCAGCCAGTTCACGGCGGGCTCGGTCGGTTTCGTCGCCTGAAGCGCGATCGTGAGCGAGCCGTCGGCGCCGTACACGAGCCCCGGCGTGCGATCGCCGAGGCTGTATCGCTGGATCTCGTTCTCCACGAGCTTGCCGCTGCGGATGTCGTACGCGGAGAGCGACCAGAACGCGTTCACTGGCGGCAGCGCGCCACGCTCGAACCGAATGCGGTAGCGACCGCCGCCCGTGAGAACTCGCCCGCTGTCATCGGTGAGCGCCGCGGCGTAGAGACTCTCTTCGGGCAGGTTGCCGTAGCCGCCCATCACGACGGTCGCGCGCGCGAGGTAGTCGAAGCCATAACGACCGACGAGGCGCGGGACGATCCAGCCGTGTTCGGTGGGGCGCGACGCCTGCATGGAAGCCGCGACGAGGCCCTGGCCCGCTTCGAGGGCGCGCTCGAGGCCGCGGCGTGTGTCGGCGTCGAGCTTCAGGGGGTCGAACTCGGAGTGCGGGCCGAGGCCAATCGCGTCGAACTGAGCCATTAGGGCGGTTTCGCTCGCGCGCGCAGGAAGTTCGTGCAGGCCGGCATTCAGCACATCGAAGAACGCGAAGTCGCCGATGACGTCCAGCGGCGCGGCGCTCTCTGCGGCGCCGAGCGCGGGCTTCTGGCCAGGGACGTACTCGCTGAGCGGCACGCTCCAAATCTGCTCGATCAGCGCGAGCGCGGCGGGCGCATCCTCGGCGCCGCTCACGAGCATGCGGCCGAGCAGCCAGCCGCGCGGCGTTTCGGTTGTTACGGGCGTGACGCTCTCGGGCAGCGCGCCCGTGAAGCCTCGCGGCACGAGCGCGAACACGCGCTCCGCGGTGCCGGTGGTGCGCCGGCCGACGTGCACGACTTCGGAGTAGAAGTTCGTGACGGCGATCGTGAAGTAGCGGCCAGCGGTATCGGGCGTGTGCAGGATCACGGGCTCTCGCGAGACGTCGTACCAGCCTGAGAAGTAGAGCGTGTCGTGATTCGGCAGGCGCAGGTTGCCCTGGCTGCTCGGCGTCACGAGCTCGCCGTAGCTGAAGATGCGGTTCACCGGCGCGAAGACTCGCTGATCGGCGCCGATGCGGTGCGTCTCGTTGTGCATCTGCTGCGCCATGTCGACGATCGGGTAGCCGTAGACGTAGGCGAGCGCGCCGACGTGGAAGGCAAGTTCTTCGCGCACGCGCGCGCTGTTGCTCGCCTGGCCCGCGGAAATTGCGCGAGCCATTAGGCTCGGCGCCCATCGGTAGGCGGCGGCGCTGCCGAGCGCGAGCGCGGCGAGCAAGTAGAGCGGCCAGCGCCCGCGCTTGTTGTGCTCGCTCACTATTTCTCGGGCTCGGTGTTCCTCGCGGCGCCGAGGAACGCGGGCGCCTCGCCGCCGCCGTGCACGAGCAGGCTCGTGCCGCTCACGTAGCGCGCGAGTGGCGAGGCCAAGAACACGCACGCGTCGGCGACGTCTTCGGGATCGCCCATGCGCCCGAGCGGGATCGTGCGGCCGACCGCGGCGACGCCCTCTTCGTCCCCATAATGCAGATGCGCCTGCTCGGTGCGAATCAGCCCTGCGGTCACGGCGACGACGCGCACGCGCGGCGCCCACTCGACCGCGAGGCTGGCAGCGAGCGAGAGCAGCCCGGCTTTGGCTGCGCCGTACGCCGCCGTACCCGGTGAAGGGCGAATTGCCGAGACGCTCGCGATGAACTGAATCACGCCGCCGCTCGGCTGCTGCTGCATCACCGCGTTCACGCGCTGCGCGCAGTGCAGCGGCGCAATTAGGTTCAGCTGGATGATGCGCTCGTGGAAGCGCGGCGAGGCGGTCGCGGCGTCGGCGGCCGGCGCGCCGCCTGCATTCGCGATGAGCGTGTCGATGCGGCCGAAGCGCGCGGCCACGGCGTCGGTCATGCGCGCCACCTGCTCCGCGTCGCGCACGTCGCACGCGAAGAACGCGGCGCTGCGGCCCGCGACACTGGGCGGCGTTTCCGGCGCATTGCGCGCGCAGATCGCGACCTCGGCGCCGGCTTCGAGGAAGCGCTCGGCGATACCGCGGCCGATGCCGCGCGCCCCGCCCGTAATCAGTACGACTCTGCCGCGGAAATCGAATGCAGTCGCGAGCAGCGGCGCCGGCATTAGAGCCCGATCGCGCGCGCGACGAGTTCGCGGTGCCAGCTCGCATCGCCCAACAAGTTGGCCGAAGAACGCGCGCGCTTGAAGTAGAGGTGCACGTCGTACTCCCAACTGAAGCCTACGCCGCCGAAGACCTGGAGCGCTTGCGCGGTCGCGAAGGAGAACGCGTCGGTCGCGGCGGCCTTTGCCATCGAGGCGGCGGCCGGCAGCGCCGCGTCAGCCTGCGCGGCCACGCAGCCGGCGTAATACACGGCTGAGCGCGCCGCCTCCACTCTCACCATCACGTCGGCGAGCTTGTGCTTCAGGGCCTGGAAGCTGCCAATCGGGCGACCGAACTGAACGCGCTCCTTCGCGTAGGCGACTGCGAGGTCGAGCGTGCGCTGAGCTCCGCCGAGCTGCTCCGCGGCGAGCGCGATGGCGGCGCGCTGCAGCGCCACCTCGAGCGCAGGCCACGCCGCGCCCTCGTTGCCGAGGCGCGCGGACGCGGGCACGCGCACGCCGTCGAAGCGCAGCCCGGCGAGCCGGCGCGTCGAGTCGAGCGTGGGCAGCGCCTCGCGCACGAGGCCCGTGCTGCTGGCGGGCAGCGCGAACAGCGAGATGCCCTCCGCGCCGCGCGAACCGGAGGCGCGCGCAGCGAGCACGATCAGGTCAGCGCTCGCGCCGTCGACGACGTAGCGCTTCTCGCCACGCAGCACGTAATCACTGCCGCTGCGCTCGCCGGTCGCCTCGACGCCGTCCGCGTCCCAGCGCCCGTTCGCTTCGGCGAGTGCGAGCGCTCCGCGGGTGCGGCCCTCCGCGATGCCGGGGAGCAGCGCGTGTTGCTGTGCCGCGTCGCCGCAAGCGAGGATGGCGTTTGCGGCGAGGCACACGCTCGCGAAGAACGGCGAAGGAGCGAGCGTCTCGCCGATCACTTCCTGCAGCGCGACGAGTTCGACCCATGAGAGCCCGAGCCCGCCGCAGTTCTCAGGGATCACCACCGCAGTCCAGCCAAGCTCGCCGCTGATTTTCCGCCAGAGCGTCTCGTCGTAACCGAGCGCGCTTTCCATCGCGGTGCGCAGCGCTTCGGAGCCGCACGCCTTGGCGAGGAACGAGCGCGCCGTCTCGCGCAGCGCGAGCTGCTCTTCGGTGAAGGAGAAGTTCACGCCCCGTACACCTTTTGTGCCGGCGTCGCTCTCTGCAATAAGTCGTGCACCGCAGCGCCGATCTCGTCCGCGGCCCAGCGCGCGCCCTTGTCTATTTTCGGGCCCGTGCGCCAGCCGTTCGCGACCGAAAGCTCACCGCCCGCGATCTCGAACACTCGGCCCGTAACATCTCGGGCCTCCGCGCTGCACAGCCACGCCACGAGCGGCGCGATGTTGCCCGGGTGCATCGCGTCGAAGCCGTGCTCGGGCGTCTTCATTTGCTCGGCGAACGGCCCTTCGGTCATGCGCGTGCGGGCCGATGGCGCGAGCGCGTTGCTTGTTACGCCGTAGCGCGCGAGCTCGACGGCCTGAATCAGCGTGAGCGTCGCGATGCCGGCCTTCGCGGCGGAGTACGCGCTCTGGCCGACGCTGCCTTGCAGGCCCGCGCCAGAACTGGTGTTGATGATGCGCGCGTTCGGCTGGCGGCCGGCCTTCGACTCGCTGCGCCAGTACTCGCAGGCGTGGTGCGCGAGGCAGAAGTGGCCCTTCAGGTGTACGCGCAACACCGCGTCCCATTCTTGCTCGCTGCATGAGACGAACATGCGGTCGCGCACGAAGCCGGCGTTGTTGACGACCGCGTCGAGGCGCCCGAAGCGCGCGAGCGTCTCCGCGAGCAGCGCCTGCGTTTGCTGCCAGTCCGCGACGTCGGCGCCGTTCGCGAACGCCTCGGCGCCGAGCGCGCGAATCTCGGCGGCAACCTGCTCGCCGGGCGATTCGCCCGTGCCGCTGCCATCGAGCGCGACGCCGAGGTCGTTCACCACGACGCGCGCGCCCTGCCGCGCGAGCTCGAGCGCATGCTCGCGCCCGATGCCACGCCCCGCGCCCGTCACCACGACGACGCGTCCCTCGCAAAGCTTGCTCATGTCTTACCTCTGAATCCCCACACCGCGCTTCGAACTACCCCGGGACGTTCCTTGACGAAAATACGGGTTCCTCGCGATGAGTTTCGTCAACCAACGTCCCCGGGTGTTTCGACGCTTTCGTCACGGAACGTCCCTGGTCAGCAGCGTTCCAGGATTGTCACGTTCGCCTGGCCGCCGCCCTCGCACATGGTCTGGAGGCCATAGCGGCCGCCGCTGCGCTCGAGCTCGCCGAGCAGCGTGGTCATTAGGCGCGTGCCGGTGGCGCCGATCGGGTGACCGAGTGCGATCGCGCCGCCGTTCGGGTTCACGGTGGTGAGATCCCAGTTCAGCTCTTTTGCCCACGCGAGCACCACCGACGCGAACGCCTCGTTGATCTCCACCGTCGCGATGTCGCGGGGCGCGAGGCCCGTCTTCGCGAGCGCGCGTTTCGTCGCCGGAATCGGGGCCGTGAGCATGTAGATGGGGTCGTCCGCGAGCACCGAGATGTGATGCACGCGCGCGCGCGGCGTCAAGCCGTGCTCCTTCAGCGCGCGCTCCGAAGCCACCAGCACCGCGCTCGCGCCATCGCTGATCTGGCTCGCCAGCGCGGCTGTTAGGCGCCCGCCCGGTAGCAGCGTTTGCAGTCTCGCCATCTTCTCGAGCGTGGTGTCGGGCCGCGGGCCCTCGTCGCGCTCGACACCGGCGAGCGGCACGATCTCACTCTTGAAGCGCCCGGCGTGGGTCGCTGTCCCGGCGCGCTGATGGCTCATCAGGGCGAAGCGCTCCATGTCTTCGCGCGTGATGTGCCACTTCTCCGCGATCATCTCGGCGCCGCGGAACTGAGAGACCTCTTGCGTGCCGAAGCGCTCCACCCAGCCCGTCGAGCCTGAGAACGGATCGTTGAAGCCGAGCGGCTGCGCGAGCGTCATCGCCGACGAGATCGGAATCGCGCTCATGTTCTGCACGCCGCCCGCGACCACGAGGTCGCTCGTGCCGCTCATTATGGCCTGCGCCGCGAAGTGCACGCTCTGCTGCGAGGAGCCGCACTGCCGATCGATCGTCACGCCCGGCACGTGGACCGGCAGCCCCGCCGCGAGCCAGCAGGTGCGCGCGATGTCGCCGGCCTGCGAGCCGATCGTGTCGCAGCAGCCGAAGATCACGTCCTCGACCGCGCCTGGGTCGACGCCCGTGCGCGCCATTAGGGCCTTCAGCACGTGCGCGCCGAGATCGGCGGAGTGAACGCGCGCGAGGCCGCCCCCGCGTTTGCCGACTGGCGTGCGAACTGCGTCGACGATGAATGCATCGGCCATGATGCTAAGCGCCTCCAACGAAAGTTTGGCCGGGACCGATCGGCAGCGAGCCGTCGAGGATCGCAGCCCGGACCCGGCCGAGATGAAACGGTGCGCGGCCCCAGCTTTGGTCGAACGACCAGGCGCGCCGCATCCAGAGGTGAAGATCCTGTTCCCACGTGTAGCCGATTGCGCCGTGGCACTGGAGCGACACGCGCGCGCCGAGGCGCGCCGCCTCGGTCGCGACCAGCTTCGCCATCGAGACGTGCACCGCTCGCTGCGCGGAACCGTGCGCCACCGAGTAGGCCGCGCGCATCACCAGCGGACGCGCGTATTCGAGCTTCACCTTCACGTTCGCGAGCATGTGCTTCACGGCCTGGAACGAGCCGATCGGCTTGCCGAACTGTTTGCGCTGCGACGTGTAGGCGACCGAGATCTCCAGCATGCGGTCGCACGCGCCTAGTGCCTGCGCCGCGCAGGCCAGCGCGCCGCGATCGAGCGCCGCATCGAGCAACGCTCTCGCGCGCTCGCCGCGCGCGAGCACTCGCGCATGGCGCTCCTCGAACGCGACACTCGCGAGCCGCCGCGATGGGTCGTTCGCTGGCTGCGGCGTTATGCGCACGGCTTCCCGCGGAACCGCGAAGAGCGCGTCGTCACCGCGCGGAATCAGCAACAAGTCGGCCACGTGCGCATCTTCGATGAAGGGCGTCGCCGGGTGCCCGACCGCAACGATCGCCTCGCCGGCCGCGATCTTCGGCAGGAACTCGGTCGCGAGTTCGCCGCCGACTTCGCGCAGCAGCGGAGCGGCGATCGCCATCGTCGCGACGAGCGGCTCCGCCCGCGCCGCGCGGCCGGCTTCTTCGTGGATGAGCACGGCCTCGATTTCGCTGAGCCCCATGCCGCCGTGCTCCTCGGGCACGAGCAGCCCCGGCACGCCGATCTCGGCGAGTCGCTGCCAGAGCCCGCGCGAGCGGCCGCTCTCCGTTTCCCAAAGCTTGCGCAGCGTCTTCGGCGTGTGCTCTCTCGCGAGGAAGTCGCGCACGGTGCTCTGCAATAACAGCTGGTCGTCCGTGAAGCGGAAGTCCATCGCTATTTCGGCATGCCGAGCAGGCGCTCGGAAATGATGTTGCGCTGAATCTCGTTCGTGCCGGCGTAGATCGGGCCCGAGAGGGAGAACAAATACGAATCGAGCCAGGTCCCGACGCCTTGGGCGCCTGGGGCTTCGGGCAGCAGATCCCAGCGGTCGCCGAGAATCTCGAGCGCGAGTTCGTGCATGCGGATGTCGAGCTCGCTCCAGAAGATCTTGTTGAGGCTCGCTTCAGCGCCGATCTTGCCGCCCGCGAGCAGGCGCGAGACGGTGCGATACGTGTCGAGCGCGTAGGCCTCCGCTCCGATCCAGGCGCGCACCACTTCGTCGCGAAGCGCTTCGTCGACGTTCATCGCGTTTTCCCGCAACAACTCGACCAGCCGCAGCGCGGTGTCCTGGAAGCGCGCCGGGCTGCGCAGCATCAGGCCGCGCTCGAAGCCTGCGGTGGACATCGCGACGCTCCAACCTTGGCCTTCTTTGCCGAGGGCGTTGGCGACCGGCACGCGCGCGTCGTCGAAGAACACTTCGGCGAAGCCGGTCTCGCCGTCGAGTTGCGCGATCGGGCGCACCGTAATGCCCGGAATGTTGAGCGGCACCAATACGAAGGTGAGGCCGTTGTGGCGCTCGCTGGCGGGGTCGGTGCGGAACATGCCGAACAGCCAATCCGCGAACGCGCCGCGCGACGCCCACGTCTTCTGGCCCTTGATCACATAATCATCCCCATCGCGGATCGCGGTGGTGGTGATCGCCGCCATGTCGGAGCCCGCGTTGGGCTCGCTCCAGCCCTGCGCCCAGACCTCTTGGCTGGAGGCAATCTTCGGCAGGAAGCGCGCCTTCTGCTGCTTTGTCCCGTACTCCATGAGGGTCGGGCCGAGCAGGAAGATGCCGTTCTGGTTGATGCGCTTGGGCGCGCGCGCGCGGTAGTACTCCTCCTCGAAGATCAGCCACTCGAGCAGGTTTGCGCCGCGGCCGCCGTACTCGACGGGCCACGGCACCATCGCCCAGCCGGCGGCATTGAGGCTCGCCTCCCACGCGCGGTGCTGCGCGGCGCCCGCGGCCGTATCAAAGGAGGTGAGCGGCGCGCTCGGCACGTTCGCCGCGAGCCAAGCGCGCGCCTCCGCGCGGAAGGCGTTCTCGCGATCGGTGTAGTCGAGATTCATCGGCGGGACTGCCTAATACTTCGCGTCGCGTTTCGCGACGAACGCGTCGCGGGCTTCTTGGGAATCGCGCGACATGTAGAGCTCGAGTGTGAAGCCTTGCTCGAAGCGATAGCTCGCCTTCGGTTCGAGCAGCTCGATGCCATTGAGCGACGCCTTCGCCGCTTTCACCGCGCGCGGGCTCTTGCTCGCGATCTTCGCCGCGAGCGCGAGCGCCTCCTCGCGCAGTCGCGCGCGCGGCACCACCGCGAGCAGGCCACCGAGGCGGTGAGCCTCCGCGGCGCCGATCGGCTCGCCGGTGAGCAGCATGCGCCGCGCTTCCTGCATGCCGAACATGCGCATCGCGTGGGTGGCCGCGCCCATCGCGCCGCGGTCGATCTCAGGTAGCCCGAAGGTCGCGTCGTCCGAGGCGAGCACGAGATCCGAGGAGCCGGCGATGCCGATGCCGCCGCCGAGGCAGTAGCCGTGTACGGCGCTGATCACCGGCACCGGGCAGTCGTAGATCGCGGCGAACACCTCGTAACAACCGCGGTTCACGTCCACGATGATCGAGCCGTCCTTTGCGAGTTCCTTCACATCGACGCCGCACTGGAAGCCGCGGCCCTCGGCGCGGATTACGAGGACGCGCACGTTCGCGTCGCGCCCGAGCTCCTCGATCTTGCGCGCGAGCGCGAACCACGCGTCGCGGCCGAGTGCGTTCACGGGCGGGTTGTCGATCGCGAGTTCCGCGATGCCTCGTTCGTCCACGTTCACGCGAAACGCCATCAGCTCTCCTTCGCGGGAGCGAGCCGCGCGAGCGTCTCCTCCGCTTCGCGCAGAATGCGCTCGATCAGATCCGCGCAGCTCGGGCGGTCGTCGATCACGCCCGCCACGGTGCCGCTCGGCAAGTAGCCGCCCACGGGGTCGCCGTCGGTCATCGCGCGCTTCGCGAGCATCGGCGCGTTCGCGGCCATCAGCAGCTGCGCGCGCGTCAATCCCTCGCTGCGCTGCATCGCGAGCGCGCTGCGCAACAAGTCCGCGAGACTGGCGCCCGAGGTGCGGCGGAACGCGAGCGCGTTGCGGAAAGCGAACAGCAGCTTGGCCGCGCCGCTCTTCGTTTCGAGTGCGCGAACGAGTTCGTTCGCGATCACGCGCTGCGGCAAGCCGTCGATCTCGCGGGTCACGATCACGTCGCTGAGACCCGCGGCGAAGTAGCGCTGCGCGGTTTGCGGCGGCACCGGGCTCTCGGCGGTGAGCAGGAAGCGCGTGCCCATGGCGATGCCGGTCGCGCCGAGCGCGAGCGCGGCGACCAGGCCGCGTCCGTCCTTGAAGCCGCCCGCAGCGATTACGGGAATCTTCACGGCATCGGCGCAGGCGGAGATCAGCAGCGAACTCGGGATCGTGCCGGTGTGGCCGCCGCCTTCGCCGCCTTGCACGACGACGGCGTCCGCCCCGAGTCGCTCCGCCTTCTGCACGTGGCGCGGTGCGCCGCAGGTCGGAATGCAGAGCACGCCGCCGTCTTTGAGCTTGCGGATCAGCTTTGCGTCGGGGGCGCGGTTGTAGCCCGCAGCGCGCACGCGCCGGCGCACGAGCGCGTCCGCGATCTGCTCAGCGCCCGGCGCATCCATTAGGAAGTTCACGCCGAACGGCCTCGACGTGAGCGCCTTCACGCTGTCGATGGCGCTGTCGATCTCCGCGGGGCGAATCGTCGCCGCGGCGAGGAAGCCGAACGCGCCCGCGTTGCACACCGCCGCCACCAGCTCGGGCGTCGCCACCCAGCCCATCCCGGTTTGCACGATGGGCGCGCGCACGCCGAGCAGATCGCAGAGCGCGGTGTGGAGGGGCGAGCGGGGCAGTGGAAACTCCGAGTTGCGAAGCGCGGCTAGCGCACTTCCTTGTTCGCGAGACCCTCGGGGTCGATCTGTTCGCGCATCAGGGCGAGTTCGGCGGCGCTCGGCGAGCGCGTCGTCGCGACGTTCGCGGGAATCGCGAGCTCGAACGCGGTGTTCTGCACCACGTCGTCGAGGCTCACGCCGGGGTGCAGCGAGGCGAGGCGCATGCGGCGGTCGGGCGTCGCGAAGTCGAACACAGCGAGGTTCGAGATCACGCGCCGGATCTCGTGGAAGCGGCGTTGCTGCGGCGAGAGTTTGGCGGCGCGGTCGTAGCCGATGCCGCACACCACATCCACGCGCTCGACGAAGGTCTGCTTCGAATGATTCGGCACCCAATAACTGGTCGGGTGGCTGATCGTGTTGCCCGGCGCGCCGCGCATGCCGATCAGCTGCGCGGACGGTTTCGCGTGCGAGCCGACCGCCGAGAAGTTCTGGTTGCCGAAGCGGTCGACCTGGCTCGCCATCATCACGACGTGGCGGCGTCCGCCCCAGAGCAGGTCGAACACCGTGCGGAAGGGCATCCACGCCTCCGGCACCGGCGCCGAGCGCTTGCCGCTGATGGGCTGAACGCCGTCCACCAGCGAGGCGATGCCGTCCGTCATCAACAAGTCGGGCTCGCTGGTGAGCTTCGCGAGCCGCGCGCCCAGAGACGGCACGCTGCCGAAGCACGAAACGAGGATCTCGCCGTCGCCGCGAAAGTTGTCGGCGATGGCGGCGGCGCAGATCTCGGCGCGCGTTGCGTCGCTCATTGTGCGGCCCCTCGTGCGCGAACTTTCGCCTGATAGTCCGCTTCCGGGATATCGAGCCAGTCCGCTTTGAAGCGCTGCCAGCTCGCCTCGTCCTTCGCGCTCGCGGTGTACTCGCGCTGGAACGTTTCGTCGCGGCCATAATCAGGCGGGCACTCGGTGAAGTGCGCGCCGCCCGGCGCTTCGATCACGCCGTCCACCATGGTTCGGTTGATGCGCATCGAGTGGAGCGATCCGCCAGCGGCGAGTTCCTTCGTTTCCACGATGCGCTCGCACGACATGAAGCGGCGCTTCGCGGCGCCGCACATCACGTCGTCGAAGTACACGTCGGGTCCGAGGTACTGGCCGTTGCCTTTCGCGTCGGCGCGGTTCATGTGGATGAACGCGACGTCGAGTTCGAGCGCGGGCATCGCGATCAGCTCCTCGCCGTCCGCGTAAGGCGAGCGCACGAACTTCAGCTCGGGATTGATCTCGAGCACGCTGCTGCCGAGGCCGGCGCGCGTCGGCAAGAACGGCAGGCGGATCGCGGCGGCGTAGAGGCCCCACTGGAACATGCCTTCGTCGAGTTCGCGGAACTCGACCAAACCGTTCTGGCGGGCGGCCCGGAAGTGGGGGTCGAGGGGAATCGAGTCGAGCGACACGAAGCCCGAGACGAGGCGCTTCAGCTTGCCCGCTTTGCAGAGCAGCCCGACGTCGGGGCCGCCGTAGGTCATCAGGGTGAGATCCTTGACCGGCGAGCGCAGGATTTCGCGCACGATCGCCATGGGCTTGCGGCGCGAGCCCCAGCCGCCGATGCCGATCGTCATGCCGTCGCGCAGTTCGGCGACGGCGGCGGCAGCGGTGGTGCGTTTATCCATCGCGACACCGTAACGAGACGGACCGTCTCGAATCAAGAGAACCGGGCTCTGGAAGATGGGAGCCGCGCAGGGCGCTGCCGGCCTAGGCCTTCGCTGCGCTACCCCTGCGCGCTCTCGAAGAGGCGCGCTCGATGGAGAAACTCTCGTACGGACGCGCGCTCGCGTGGCTGGCGGCCGAGGCGCCGGAACGGCTCGCCGCAATCTGTGGCCCGGAATCGCTCACGCGCGGCGAACTCGAGCGCCGTTCGAACCGGCTCGCCCGCGCCTACCAGGCGCTCGGCGTGCGCGCGGACACGCGCGTCACGATCGCGCTGCCGAACTCGCTCGAGTTTCTCGTGGCGTGCATGGCGGCCTGGAAGCTCGGCGCGTCGCCGCAGCCGATTTCGGCGCGCCTGCCCGAGCGCGAGCGCGAGGCGATCGTCGCGCTGTCGGCGCCGACACTCGTGGTTGGCGTCGCGCCGGGCGAATACCCGGAGTTCGCGAGCGTTCCGCCGGGCTTCACGCCGGCTGCCGCGCTCTCGGATGCGCCGCTGACGGACGTGGTGCCGCCGAGCGTTCGCACCATGACTTCCGGCGGCAGTACCGGGCGCCCGAAGCTGATCGTCGACCTAACGCCAGCGTTGGCCGATCCCGAGACCGCCGAGAACTTCATGCGCGTGCGCGGCACGGCGCTCGCGCCAGGGCCGCTCTATCACGCGGGCCCGTTCATCGTCGCGTGGCAGTGCATCCTCTCGGGCGGAACGCTCGTGCTGATGGAGCGCTTCGAGGCGGAGCCCGCGCTCGCGCTCGTGGCGCAGCACCGCATCGACTGGGTGTTGTTCGTGCCGACGATGATGCAGCGCATCGCGAAGCTGCCGGCTGAAGTGCGCAACAAGCACGACGTCTCGTCCTTACAGCGCGTGATGTGCTCCGGCGCGCCGAGCCCGGCCTGGCTGAAACGCTTCTGGATCGAGTGGCTCGGCCCCGAGAGAATATACGAGGCCTACGGGGGCACCGAGCGCATCGCGGGCACCGTAATCAGTGGCGTCGAGTGGCTCGCGCATCCGGGTTCGGTCGGCAAGCCGCCGCCGGGGCGCATGCTGCGAGCGCAGCGACCCGACGGAACGCAGTGCGCGCCGGGCGAAGCGGGCGAGATCTACATGAAGCCCGCAACCGGGCAGGGCACCACCTACCGCTACATCGGCGCCGCCACGCAAGCCACGAGCGACGGCTGGGAGACGCTCGGCGACATCGGCTGGTTCGACGCCGATGGGTATCTCTACCTCGGCGATCGCAAGAGCGACATGATTCTGGTGGGTGGCTCGAACGTGTACCCGGCCGAAGTGGAGGCCGCGATCGACGCGCACCCGCGCGTGCGTTCGAGCGCGGTGATCGGGCTTCCGGACGAGGATCTGGGTGGACGCGTGCACGCGATCGTCGATGCGCCCGGCGGCGCCACGGAGGCCGAGCTGCGCGCGCATCTCGCCGAGCTGCTCGTGAACTACAAAATCCCGCGCAGCTTCGAGTTCGTCAGCGAACCGCTGCGCGACGACGCGGGCAAAGTGCGGCGCTCGGCCCTGCGCGAGGCGAGGCTCGGCGCGAAGTGATCGCCGAGCTTGCGAAGCCGCCTCGGCGAGGAGCCTATTGCTCTCGCCCCGGGCTGCCGATCAAAGGTCCGGCCCTGCAAGAAAGATTGCGGGCTTTTCTTGACGGCGCCCCGAGCGCGGAGTTCAACGTGTACGGCTTTCGAAGCATTATTGTCGCCGATGGATCGCCGGCAGTGCGCGAACTCCTGCCGCTGCTGCTCGCGCCCTACGGCGCCGAGATTCTCGCTGCCCGCGACGCCTCCCAAGCGATCGACGCTGTGCAGCGCGCGCACGGCCCCGCGCTGCTGATCGCAGACATGGCGCTCCCGTCAGAAGGCGGGGTCGCGCTGTTCGAGCGCTGCGCCTCGCTAGCGACCGCGCGTCCCGCGCTGCTCGCCATGACGACGACACCGAGCCTCGACGAAGAGACCCGCGTCACGCTGCTCGGCGCAATCGGTTATCTCACGAAGCCGCTCATGCACCGCGACATCGTCCACGCGGCGCGCAGCCGGAACGGGCACCTACAGCGCTCCGCGCCGCGCGCGCGCGCCCTCCCGCTGTTACTCGCCGAGGTGTGCGACGGCGAGAAGCAGCTGCAGCTCCGCTGGGAGGTGCTCGATCTCAGCGTCACGGGCGCATTCCTGGTTACGCGCGCGCCGCTACCGCTCGGCACCAGCCTCGCGCTGCGGTTCCCGCTGCCCAACCTCGCGGTAAACGTCGTGGCGGACGTCGTGCGCATCCAAGCGCCGACCTGGGCGAACGTCGGGGGCGTGGGCGTTTCGTTTCGCGCAATCAGCGCCGAAGCGTTCGCCGCTCTCGAAGGATTCGTGCAGGGGGTGCTCACCGGTCGCGCCTGAACTCCGCCTTGGCGCGCACCTCGCCGCTCAGCGCTTCCAGAAGCGCTGCCAGCTCTCGAGCGACCACGGCACGCTGCCGCGGCCCGTCTGGTTTTTCGGCCACTCCGCGGGCGCGAGTGTTAGGGGGTTCACCCCGAGTTCCGCGCCGTACACGAGCAGGTGCTTACGCCGCACGAACAGCCAGCAGCCGTCGCGCCGCTCGTAACTGTCGTGGTACTGGATCGCGTGAATGATCCAGCGCGAGCTCTCGGGGCCGCCGTCTTGGATCTCGCCGCGGCAGTAGACGATGCCGGTGGCGTGGGCGTCGTCCACGAAATCGATCACGTGGTTGCCGACGTGCAGGAACGTCGCGCCCACCGCGCGCAGCGAGCGGTCGAAATCCGCGCGCAGCGCCTCGCGGCCGCTGAGTTCGCGCGTAACGCGCACGTCGGGCGAGTAGAGCGCGACGAGCTTGTCGAGTTCGCGCGCATCGAGATACACGGCGTAGCGGTACGCGAGTTGCTGAATCTCGGTGATCGCGAGGAGTCGCTCGAGATCGGTCATCAGGGTCCGCCTTCGTTGCGCCCGGCGTTAGCGCGGCGTGAGCCGCACGGGGATGCGCTTCCAGGTGTTCAGTTCGTTCGAGCGCATGCGCGCGGGTTCGCCCGTGAGTTCAGCTCTCGCGAAACGCGCGAAGAACTCTTCGAGGAACACGCGCGCTTCGAGCCGGCCGAGTGCGGCGCCGAGACAGAAATGCTCGCCGAAGCCGAACGAGACGTGCGGGTTCGGCGAGCGCGCGAGATCGAAGCGCTGCGGCTCGCGGAACACCTCCTCGTCGCGATTGGCCGAGGCGTACAGCATCACGACGCGATCGCCGGCGCGGATTCTCGTGCCACGCAGCGCAGTGTCGCGCAGCGCGGTGCGCCGGAAATAATGCACCGGCGCGAGCCAGCGCAAGAACTCCTCGACCGCGCTCTCGGCGAGGCCGCGGTCCGCGTCGAGCCGCGCGTACTCCGCGGGCCGCTGCATCAGCTCGAGCATGCCGCCCGCGAGGGTCGAGCGCGTCGTTTCGTTGCCGGCGATCGCGATCTGCACGAACAAGCCTGCGAACGTCGGCAGATCGACCTGCTCGCCTGCGAGTCGCGCGTTCTGCAAGACGTGCAGCAGAGAGTCGCTCGCGACGCCCGCGCTGCCCGCGGTCTTCTGCGCGAGCTGGAACGCATACGTGCCGAACGCGAGCGCGCTCTCGGTGCCCGTCGCGCGCCCATGCGTGAGCTCCGCATCCGCTGCGCCCGCTAACAAGTCCGCCCATTCGCCCACGCGCTCGCGATCCTCCTCCGGGATCCCGAGCAAATCGCAGACGATCGCGAGCGGCAGCGGCCGCGCGACATCCATCACGAAGTCGCACTCGCGCAGCTCAGCCGCACGCTCGAGCGTCGCCCGCACGACGGCGCGCATACGCGCTTCGAAGCCACGCACCACGCGCGGCGCAAACGCATGCAGCACGCGTTTGCGCACCTCGGTGTGCCGCGGCGGATCGAGCGACAACAGGGTCGGCAACTGATCCGTGTAATCCGCGAGCTGCATCCCACGCGCCTGCGCCGAGAACAGCTCTGGCTGCCGCGAAACCGCCAGCACATCCGCGTGCTTCATCACCGCCCAATAACCACCAAGCCCCGGCGACTCCTGCCAACTC